>NZ_CP046051.1:1487500-1822500 GCF_013315815.1 Caproicibacterium lactatifermentans | reverse complement strand
ATTTGCTTTGTATTCATTTTTCCATTCGTTCCCCAGCCCTTCTATACAACGGTACAAAATGGTAAATGGTTCAAAACCTGGATCTAAACTAAATTATATATTTAGTGGATATACTTGTAAACATACACTTCTTTCTCATAAAACGTAAAATTCCTGCATAGTATCGAATAACGAATAGCGGGAGGGTGCGTTTTATGAAAGGCATCGTCGAGAAAAGAGCTGTTGAGCTTGGGGAATACATTGTTTTACACAAAGCAACCGTTCGTGCCGCTGCTAAAAAATTTGGTGTTTCCAAAAGCACCGTACATAAAGATGTGACAAAACGTTTGGAGCAGATAGACCGTCAGTTGTATAAGAAAGTCCAGAAGGTCCTGCAGGTCAACAAAGCGCAAAGACACATCCGCGGCGGCCTTGCCACCAAGGCAAAATATGAGCGGCTCAATCAACAAAAAGTGTGAGAAAAACAAATGACCGGCGGAAAGCATGTCAGCTTTCTGCCGGTCATTGCCTGTTCAGGCACGTACCATTCGTGGTGCGCATTCGGTATTTTGGGGACAAATATTATGTATTTTGTTGTCTTTCGTTACCATGGAAATAGGGACTTTTGGTAGAAGACTGTGCAGTACATCAATGAATCCATTGGAGGTGTTTTCTGCCATACCGGTCACGATATGAACAGCGCCCACCTGCCGCGCGAAAGCCGCTGCTGTATAGGCGGCCTCTTTATTAAAATAAACAGTCATTTCAGCATCTGCTTCTTTCGAAACCTGCCGCAGATATTCCAGTTCTTCACATTCTTTGCGTGTGCCAAGCCCAGCGGACTGGATGCTCAGCACCTGCAGCGGCACACCGCGTTTCTCCGCGATATATTTTCCAGTGTGAATCAGACGGTCACAGTCATGCTGACCAGTCACACACACAAGCACCGCTTTCTTATTGTCCAAAACTCAGGACTCCTTTCTGAAAGGGAGGATTCCCTTCTTACATGGCGTTGCTAGTATATCATGCAAATAAAAAATCTGTTGAAACAAAGAGTGTATATTATATGAACAAGTAAAGCACAAATGATTTTTATTTTTTGGCAAATATGTCTTCTTTATTTTATATTATACCATAATTGTAGGAACAACTCAAATAAAGAAGCTGTAAACAAATTAAAAAAGCCACAGAATCGGGGAAACTCCGAATCTGCGGCGCTGTGTTGCAGTACAATTTTTCGGTCACTTTAAAAGGTCTGCCGGGTCTAGAAATTTGCCGCTTTTTTGAACAGCAAAATGCAGGTGGGGGGCCTCGTCTGCTTCGCAGGGGATTTCTCCCACCTTGCCAAGCTGATGTCCAACTTTGACCGTATCTCCTTTGTGCACAGAAATGTCGGTTAGTCCACAATAGCAGGTAGTCAGGCCGTTTGCATGGACAACCTGTACCATACCGCCAAAGTCTTCCGGTTCGGACACGGCCTGCACAGTGCCATCCGCCGCAGCGCATACGGGTGTACCTTTCGCGGCACGCAGGTCAATGCCGGCGTGTGCACGCCAGTCATGCATCGTTTTCGAGTAGAGCGGTGTTTCGCTGAAGGCGTGCTGTACCGGTGCATCCGGTACAGGTTCCTGCAGACCGGCAGGCGCAGCTGCAGCAGGCGCAGCAGACTTCGGCTGTGCCGCAGCTGCCGCGGAAGAAGCGGGTGCTGCCGATGCTTCCGCCTGGCTGCTTTGGGCAGGTTCACTGGTTACACTGCTCGTTTCCCAGCCGCTCTGTGAAGAAACGGACGGCAAGCTTTCTTGTGGGGAAGACACGGTGCTTTCCGTAATGGTGTTCAGTGTATCCAAAGTGCTTTTTTTGTACTTGTGCAAACTGCTGTAGGTTGTCCATCCCGCCACGGTAACTGCCGTCAGGCAAATAACCAGTGCAATGTAAAACCCTTTCTTTCCTTTTGGGGGCTTTTTACCGGGCGATGAGTTTGTGCCGCCGGATGGATATCCGGTGCTTGTTCCGTTTTCCTGTTCTTCCTGCTTTTTATAATCTTGTGTATTCAATCCTGCCACCTCCAGCCCTAGTATGGCCTTGCGGCAGGAAAATATACCAAAACAGGAAGTTTAGACAGAAAAAAACCGGGCTGCGGCACCCGGTTTTTTTCAATAGCTTGAGGGGTATATTGAGGAGGGTAGAACATACATCAAGTGAACGGTGCGGCTCCGTTGTTCTTGATTACATACTCAGTATACAGCGCTATAGCCCAAAATTTGTTAATAGTATGTGAATGTTTTATAAAGAATAACAACATTACGCCGTTTACAAACAAACGTTTGCGATTTTGTTCTTTCTATGGTATACTTATTTGCGGCGAAAGGAAAAGAGGAAATACAATATGCTTACAGCAAGCCAGCAGAAAGTTTACGACTACCTGAAAAGCCGCCTACAAACTGGGCTGCCGCCTACCGTGCGGGAAATCTGCGCGGCAACCGGTTTAAAATCGACTTCCAGCGTACATGCACATTTAAAAACACTGGAAAAAGAGGGCCTTATCACACGGGATGCCGGTCTGAACCGGGCCATTCATCTGACAGGGCAGAGTCGTTCTGTTCCCGTGCTGCAGGTACCTATTGTCGGCAGGGTCGCGGCGGGACGGCCCATTTTGGCAGTGGAGGATACAGAAGGCCATGTGCCCTATGCACCGGCGAAACGCAGTGAAGATGATGTCTATTTTGCCCTGCATGTACATGGAGAAAGTATGCGGGATGCCGGCATATTAGATAATGACATCGTCATTGCCCGTCAGACACCGGAAGCGGAAAACGGCGAAATCGTCATTGCAATGATAGATGGAGAAGCGACCGTTAAACGCTTTTATCGGGAACCCGGCCGTGTGCGTCTGCAGCCAGAAAATCCGGACTTTGAACCGATTTACACCAAAGAAGTTGCCATTCTCGGCAAGGTGGTTGCCCTCTACCGCAACTATTAAATAAAATATCTGAACAAGAAGCCAGCGCTGTTTAGGCGCTGGCTTTTTCTATGCCGCGGAAGCAATCCAACGAGAAATACCAATAAACAGCTTGCCTTGACAAGATGAAAATGATTCGATATACTAAAAATATATGTGGGGAGCTCACAAACGTGGGCTGAGAGTAAGCGAAAGTGCTTTGACCCTTCACCTGATTTGGGTAATGCCAACGTAGGGAACAAGAAAGAATTGTTTGTGGCAGCGCCTTTTGCAGGCACTGCTTTTCTTTTTGCCCGCCTTTGTTCCCACAGAACAGAAAAATGGGATATCCAGCAAAAGACCGCCGCTTTCACGGCTGGCTTTTGCGGCTGGCAGATTGGGGGCACCACCTTCTGCCGCAAAATGAAATGCTGGAAAGGGGTAATTACAAATGAGGACAGCATTAACAATCGCCGGAAGCGATTCCAGCGGTGGCGCCGGTATTCAGGCGGATATCAAAACCATGACGATGAATGGCGTATTTGCCATGAGCGCCATTACGGCTTTGACAGCGCAGAACACGACCGGCGTGCAGGGGATTTTTGAAGTGGGTTCGTCGTTCCTGGCACAGCAGATTGACAGTGTCTTTACAGATATTCGGCCGGACGCGGTTAAAATTGGTATGGTCGCTTCTTCTGCGCTGATTGAAACGATTGCGGAACGTCTGCGGTTTTACAAGGCGGAGAACATTGTGGTGGACCCCGTTATGGTAGCTACAAGCGGCGCAAAGCTGATTTCAGATGACGCTGTAGCGATACTGAAGGAACAGCTGCTGCCGCTGGCGACGGTACTGACACCAAACATTCCGGAAGCCGAGGTTTTGTCCGGACAAAAAATCACTTCGCCGCAGGACATGGAAAAGGCGGCGGCGGTTATCGGCAGCACCTATTCCTGTGCGGTGCTGTGCAAGGGCGGACATCGGCTGAACGATGCCAATGACCTCCTGTACCGTGACGGCGGATACAAATGGTTTGAGGGCAGGCGCATTGATAACCCCAACACGCATGGGACAGGTTGTACGCTGTCCAGTGCCATTGCGGCGAACCTTGCGAAAGGATACGATTTGGATACATCTGTCTGCAAGGCAAAAACGTATCTTTCCGGTGCGCTTGCCGCAATGCTGGATTTAGGTGCGGGCAGCGGTCCTATGGACCATGCGTTTGACCTAAAGCCGGCCTATTATGAGGAAGCGCGCCGATGAAAAAAACTTCGACCTTTCAAAACGGACTCATTTGGTTTGGCGCAGGCGTGTCCATTGCGGAAATCCTAACGGGGACTTATTTTGCGCCGCTGGGGTTCCAAAAAGGACTGCTGGCGATTCTTTTGGGGCATTTGATTGGCTGCTGTATGCTGTTCTTTGCTGGACTGATTGGCGGACGCAGCGGGCGCAGTGCCATGGGCACGGTCCAAATGAGCTTTGGCAGAATCGGCTGTTTGTTTTTTGCTTTCCTAAATATTCTTCAGTTGGTGGGCTGGACTGCAATTATGATTTACGACGGGGCGCTGGCTGCGAACGGTGTCGTTAGCACCGGCGCATGGGTATGGTGCCTCGTCATCGGCGGCCTTATCCTTGTGTGGATTGCCGTCGGTGTGGAAAACCTCGGCTGGCTTAATAAAATTGCCATGGCAGCACTGCTGGTGCTGACGGTTGTTCTGTGTGCTGTAATTTTCCGCGATGGTCAGGCGGAACCGGCAGTCAAAGGGGACTTGACATTTGGCGCAGCGGTGGAATTGGCAGTCACCATGCCGCTGTCGTGGCTGCCTCTGATTTCCGACTACACGCGTGAGGCGCAGCACCCGTTTGCCGCAACGCTGACCAGTACGGTGGTATACGGAATGGTCAGCTGCTGGATGTACATTATCGGCATGGGAGCGGCTATTCTAACGGGAAAGGCAGACATTGCCACCATGATGGTGAAAGCCGGATTGGGCATTGCGGCACTGCTGATTTTGATTCTTTCTACGGTGACGACCACCTTTCTTGACGCATGGAGCGCCGGTATTTCTGCGGAGTCACTGTCCAAAAAGATAAATGGCAGGCACGCGGCGATGTTGGTTACAGCCGTAGGCACCGTCTGCGCGATGTTATTCCCGATGGATGATATTACCGATTTTCTGTACTTAATCGGTTCCGTATTTGCGCCGATGGTTGCGGTGCAAATTGCAGATTTCTTCCTGCTGAAATGGAACTGCGGAGAAAGCAGGCTGGACGTGCTGAATGCGGTGGTCTGGTTGGCCGGATTTATCCTATATCGGGTACTGATGCGTGTGGACACGCCGGTCGGCTGTACATTGCCGGATATGGCGGCCACATTGCTGCTGTGTGTTGCTGCCCGCAGCGTGCAGAGAAAAATAACGCAAAAAGCTTAAACAGAAAGGGGCTGCTGCAAAGTTTTCGTTTTGCAGCAGCCCCTTTTTCTGCAGTTCTATCAGGTTTGCAGTGTTTCCCGCCAATCTTCCAGGTGCATTCCATTTATCGAAAGCATATATACATTATCCCAGTTTTCCTGCAGCGATTTGCGGTTAAAAATGCGTGAAGTCATCAGTTCCTCAAGGCTCGGAAAGGATACGCCGTCCGGTACGTCACAACTGTTTACCCAATACGGATTTTTGCGTTCCGGCAGGAACTTGAGGTAGCAAACCGTTTCGGTCTGGTCGTTGAATAGGTAGAAGCCTGCTTCTTGAATGTCTTTCCCATCTTTAAAATGTGCGCAAAAAGAATGATAGTCTATATTTGCCATACCTATATGACTTCCTTTCTGTACGGCTAAGTTTCACTGATGTTTCGGAACAGCTGGCGCACTTCCGCACGCAGACCGCGGTGCGCTGGTGCCTCCAGTGCGGGGTCTTCCTCCAGAAGGGAGCGGGCGGTTTGCTGTGCATCTTTTAGGACGTCAAGGTCGTTGTTGAGGTCGGCAATTTGCAGCTGTGGAAGGCCGTGCTGCCGCTGCCCAAAAAAGTCGCCTGGACCGCGTAGCTTTAGGTCCTGCTCCGCAATGACAAATCCATTGCTGGTTTCGCACATGACGCGCATACGTGCGCGGGCCTCTTCATTTTGTGCGTCGGTAATTAAAATACAGTAGCTTTCGTAGCTGCCGCGGCCGACTCTGCCGCGCAGCTGATGAAGCTGGGACAGACCATACTGTTCCGCATTTTCAATCAGCATATCCACCGCGTTCGGTACGTCTACGCCAACCTCCACAACAGTTGTGGAAACCAGAATATCAATGCAGCCATCGGAGAAATCCTGCATGATTTTTTCCTTTTCGCTGCTTTTCATGCGGCCATGCAGGCTGCCAATGCGGCAGTCCGGTAGAACCTGCCGCAGACGGCAGGTGTAAGTTTCCACACTGGCTTTATCGCTGTCAGAATCGATAGCAGGACAGATAATATAGGCCTGCCGTCCCCGATGAACGTGTTTTTGCAAAAAGTGCAGTGCACGTATCCGTTTACCGCTGTCAATGCAGTAGGTCTGAATGGTCTGTCTGCCCGGCGGCAGTTCGTCAATAATGGAAATGTCCAAGTCTCCGTAAATCATAAGGGCCAGCGTGCGCGGAATCGGTGTGGCACTCATCACCAGCACATGTGGATTTTGGGATTTTTCTGCCAGAGCCTCTCGCTGACCGACACCAAAGCGGTGCTGTTCATCTGTAATGACCAGTGCGAGCTTTCGAAACTGCACATCTTTAGTCAACAGGGCATGGGTGCCAACCAGCAGCTGCAGGCTGCCGTCCGCTGCAGCTGCCTTTACCTGCCCTTTTTCCTTGGCTTTTAAGGAGCCAGTCAGCAGCCCAACATGAATGCCGGCGGGTTCCAGCAGGGAGGAGAGAGATGCGAAATGCTGATGTGCCAAAATATCCGTTGGGGCCATTAAAACAGCCTGCATGCCATTTTGGATAACGACAAAACAGCAGGCTGCGGCGACCGCTGTTTTGCCGGAACCGACGTCCCCTTGAATCAGTCGGTTCATGGGCAGGCCGCTCTGCATATCCCGCACGGCTTCCTCTGCGGCCCGTTTCTGTGCGCCGGTCGGGGAGAAGGGGAGCAGTTTCCAAAACGAGGAAAGGCAGTTGTCCTCTATGCGGAAAGAGCTTTTTTTGCGGGAGCGCCCCTTCATGGACAGCAGACCGAGCTGAAGGACCAACAGCTCCTCAAAAGCGAGCCGCCGGCGGGCGACCTCCATGCCTTCCCGGTCCTTTGGCTGGTGGATATTTTCCAGCGCAAAGCCCAGCTTACATAAAGAATGTTCATTTCGTATCTGCGGTGGAATGGGGTCACGCAGTGTTTCCGGCAACAGCCGCAGCGCTTCCCGCACAGCACTTTCTACCACACGGGTGGAAAGTCCTTTTGTCTGCGGGTAAATCGGACGCATACCCGGACAGGTGCCGTCCTCGGCAAAGTTGGGGGCTGCCATTTGCCGCCGGCCGCGGCTCATGGTCACCTTTCCATAGAACAGATAGATTTTGCCGGTATGAATGAGGCTTTGTATATAAGAGTTATTAAAAAAGACGATGTCCAATGTACTGCCATCTTCATCAAACGCACACACATGAATCAGCATCAGACCGCTGCGGGAAAAGACGGGCGCTCCCACGCTTTCTGCCGTGGCACGCACAGCACAAGATACATCCAGCGGTGCGTCGGCAATGGTGTACGGCTGACTCCAATCCTCATAGGTGCGCGGATATAAACGCAGCAAAGCGCCGACAGTAGGTACGCCAAGCTTTTGAAAAAGTTCCGCGCGCTTACTGCCGACGCCTTTTAATTCAATCATCGGTTTTGCAAATAAAGAATGCATTATTCAACAGAAATCAGGAAATAGTGGATAGGCTGCCCGCCGTTTACCAGCGTTATTTCAATGTCGGAACTGATTTTATTCTTGATACGGTTATAGGCATCATTTGCCTGCTCCTCTGAAATATCCGCGCCGTAAATAATGGTGATAAAGGCGGTGGAGTGCGTTACCATGGAGCGTGTCAGTTTCGAGCAGGCGTGTACAATATCTTTCTCAATATAAGTCAGTTTGCCGTTCACCAAACCGAGAATATCGCCTTTTTTAATGCGGTGACCGCCGAATTCACTGTCACGGGCGGCGAATGTGATAGTACCGGTGTCTACGTTGCCGGCGGCTTCCATCATCTTTACAGCGTTGACTTCGCAGGAAGTGTCAGGGTCATAGGCCAGCATAGCTGAAAGGCCCTGCGGAATGGTACGGGTAGGCAGCACCATGACTTTCCGGTCCTTGACCAGCGGAACAACCTGCTCCGCTGCCATAGTAATATTCTTGTTGTTGGGCAGAACCATAACCGTCTTTGCCGGTGTGGCCAGAACAGCTTCCAGAATATCTTCCGTGCTGGGGTTCATGGTCTGGCCACCGCTTACCACATGGGTGCAGCCAAGGTCCACAAACAGCGCCTTCAGGCCGTCGCCCGCAGCGACCGTGACAAAGCCGACTTCTTCTGTCGGCTGCGCAGGCTTCAGCGATTCTTCTGCTTTTTGTTCGTGGGCGGCGGCGTCCGCTTCCTGTGCCTTGCGGTGCTGTTCCTTCATGTTTTCAATTTTGACGGTCAAAAGCTGACCATAGGTAAGGGCTGCTTCCAGCGCGCGGTTTGGCTGTTCCGTGTGTACATGTGTTTTAATGATGTCATCATCTGAAACAACCACAACACAATCGCCGATTGTCTGCAGGTAGCTGCGCAGCAGCTCTGGGTCCTTGGTTGGTTCCTGTGTGCGGCTGACAATAAATTCAGTGCAGTAGGTGAAGCGAATATCCGCATCAAATTCGGCTGCAGCACTGCGGAACGCATCGTCCTGTGTCAGGTCAGCGGAAACATTTTCTTCCACTTCATTTTCGATAATGACACCATCATGGAAAACGCGCCTCATGCCTTCCAGAATGCAGCACAGACCTTTGCCGCCGGCATCTACCACACCGGCTTTTTTCAGGACAGGCAGCAGCTGCGGTGTCTGGGCCAGCGCTTCTTCCGCACCTTTGCAGACAGCTTCCCACACACTGATGGGGTCGTTGTCCAGTGTGGCGGCAGCTTTGCCCTTTTCTGTGGCGACACGCGCCACGGTCAGGATGGTACCCTCCGTCGGCTTCATGACGGCTTTGTAGGCATCTCCCACGCCAATTTCCAGTGCACTGACCATATCCAAACCGTCCACTGTATCTTTCCCTTTTACGCCATCGGCAAAGCCGCGGAAAAGCAGGGAAAGAATAACGCCGGAATTTCCGCGCGCGCCGCGCAGCAGTCCAGAAGCCGCCGTACGGGCAACATCAGAAACGGTTTCGCTTTTTGATTTCTGCAGTTCAGCAGAAGCATTCGCCATGGTCATAGACATATTTGTGCCAGTGTCGCCGTCCGGTACAGGGAAAATATTCAGTTTATCAATGCTGTTCCGGTTCTTCGCAATATTGTTTGCGCCGGAAATCATTGCGTCTCGCAATTCTGCTCCGTTTATCATGAGAAAGCTCCTTTGGAAACCTTATAATCCAGGTGCCGGAAGCGCGCCCTGCACCTATTCTTTTCTACAGGCTGTTATTTAATTACAGTATACCATACAACGGGTAAGGATTCAACTGAAACTTCCTGTGCATTGGCGGTGGTTTTTGGGCCGGAAACGCTGAAATACTGCGGATTTTGGAACTTTAAAAGGTCACTGCAGTTCCAGTGGCTCCACACTCTGGCAGCGGCCGGTTGTGTCGTCAATTTCAAACAGACAGCAGTCCATTTTAAAAGGGCCCTGCTGTACTAGGTCGAAGCGCACGGGCATTTGGCTGCGCATTTTGCGGATAGTAAGTTCCGGCTTTACGCCCAAAATAGAGTTAACTGTGCCGGTCATGCCAAGGTCGGTCATGTAACCGGTGCCCTTTGGCAGAATGCACGCGTCTGCGGTTTGTACATGGGTGTGGGTGCCCCACAGGGCGCTGACTTTTCCATCCAAATAATAGCCCATGCTGCGCTTTTCGCCGGTTGCTTCCGCGTGAAAATCTACGACCGTAATGGTGGGCGTGTCTTTCAGCAGGCGGTCCGCCGTAAAGAAGGGGTTGTCCAGCGGGTCCATATATACTGTGCCCATCAAATTTAAAATTCCAACCTGAATACGGCCCATATCATAGACCATATAGCCGTGCCCCGGTGCTCCGGCGGGAAAATTAGCCGGACGCAGCAACTGGCCGCATTCGTCGTAGGTATCATAGCTTTCCTTTCTGCGGAAGCTGTGGTTGCCGGCTGTCAGCACGTCAACACCGCTGTCCAGCAGATAGCGCACGGAAGAGGGCGTCAGCCCGTTTCCATCGGCACTGTTTTCACCGTTGGCAATGACCAGATCCACGGCCTTCAGCTTTTTCAGCGTTGGCAACTTGGACCGCAGAAAGCGGCAGCCGACACTGCCGACAATATCACCAATGGCCAGAATATTCACAATAAGGTCCTCCTTTTTCGGGCAGTTCGTTTTTATATAACATGAAAAAACTGCCGCACAACGCAGAGATGCGGTACGGCAGTGCAGGACTTATTTCGCGTAGTCGACAGCGCGGCTTTCGCGGATGATGTTCACTTTAATTTGGCCCGGATATTCCAGGTCAGCCTCAATCTTTTTGCAGATGTCGTGTGCCAGCATGGTCATTTGGTCGTCCGAAATAGCTTCCGGTTTTACAATGACACGGATTTCACGGCCGGCCTGAATCGCATAGCAGCGTTCAACACCTTCGAAGGAAGATGCAACTTCCTCCAGCTTTTCCAAACGCTTAATGTAGTTTTCTGCATTTTCACGGCGCGCACCCGGACGAGCGGCGCTGATGGCATCAGCAGCCTGTACCAAACAGGCAATAACGGTCTTTGGCTCAATGTCGTTATGGTGGGCGGCAATTGCGTGAACGACCGCTTCGCTTTCTTTGTACTTACGGGCCACGTTTACACCGATGTCTACATGGGAGCCTTCCATTTCATGGTCAAGCGCTTTGCCGATATCATGCAGCAGACCGGCACGGCGTGCCATGGTTGGGTCTAGCCCCAGCTCGGAAGCCATAATGCCGGCAAGAGAAGCCACTTCCAGGGAATGTTCCAGTACGTTTTGGCCGTAACTTGTGCGGTAGCGCAGGCGGCCGAGCAGCTTGATAAGCTCTGGATGAATACCGGTGATGCCTGTCTGTAGGACAGCATTTTCACCAGCTTGTTTAATGGAAGTATCTACTTCACGGCGGGCTTTTTCAACCGTTTCTTCAATGCGTGCCGGGTGAATGCGCCCGTCAGCAATCAGTTTCTCCAGCGCGATGCGGGCTACCTCACGGCGAACCGGGTCAAAGCTGGAAATGGTAATGGCTTCCGGTGTATCGTCAATGATAAGGTCAACACCTGTCAGTGTTTCGATTGTACGGATGTTGCGGCCCTCACGGCCGATAATGCGGCCTTTCATCTCATCGTTCGGCAGCGGAACAACCGAAATAGTTGCTTCGGAAACGTGGTCTGCTGCGCAGCGCTGGATAGCCATGGAGATGACTTCGCGGGCAGTGCTGTCCGCTTCGTCCTTTGTCTGCTGCTCAATGTCACGCAGCTTAACGGCTTTTTCGTGCATTAGCTCGGACTCAAAGTGGTTCAGCAGGTATTCCTTTGCCTGCTCGGCCGTAAAGCCGGAGATACGCTCCAGCTTTTCCAACTGCTGCTTTTTAATGTCCTCTGCTTCATTCAGGCGGTCCTCCGCCTGCTTGTTCTTTTTGGTCAGCTTATCCTCTTTATTTTCCAGGGATTCAAGCTTTCTGTCCAGGTTTTCTTCTTTCTGCTGCGCACGGCGTTCCTGTCGCTGAATTTCCTTGCGCCGGTCGTTAATTTCACGGTCGGCTTCGCTGCGCATGCGGTGCAGTTCGTCTTTCCCTTCCAGTACGGCTTCTTTTTTCTTTCCCTCTGCGGATTTAATCGCGTCGTTGACAATCCGCTTTGCTTCCTCCTCGGCGGAGCCGATGGCAAGCTCGGCGGTATGTTTGCGGTAGCGTTCTCCCGCAAAAAATCCCGCAGCAATGCCTGCAGCCACACAGACAATGCAAAGGATAACTGTTACTAAGATCGGATTCATTTTGAGCACCTCCTCTGTCCCGGAGAGCGCCCATTCCGCTTTGCATACAGATGTGGAAATAATCAATATTCTTTTTTCGAGTAAAAATGTGCAAAACGGCCCATTTCAGTATAAAAATGGGCCATACGCCGGCCGCGCCCGGCGGTTTGCCTGTCACTCTATCTGCTGGAGCAAAACAGGTGCTTCCAGTGGACTTTTGCAGTCCGCAGCTTCCTGCCGGCAGACTGCGTAAAAATCATGTCAGTCATTAAAAAGGGACGGGAATAAGTCCCAAAATGCAAATTCATGCATTTACTTCATAATTGTATAACGAGAAGCGCTTAATTGTCAAGAAAAGAAGCGGTACTTTCGCTGCTTTCGCAAAATTTGTAGGTTATGCTGTTCCAGTGCACTGCTGATAGGGAAAAAGTGTACATTGTCCATTGACAAGGTTTCCGGGACGTGCTATGATACAGGCAAACTGAATATCGGAAATCGTTGATGAGGGAGCCGTGCTTCCTCCTACAGCAGAGAGCGGGCGCCGGTGGCTGAAAACGTCCGCAGTAGGAAGAGCACAAAGGTTACCGCCTCTGAGTGTGTGCTGAAGAAGTACGCCGGTCCGGCAGCCGTTAACCTGTCGCAAAAGATGCACCTATCCTTTTCCAAAGGAAGGTGTAATCTGGGTGGAACCGCGAGATGACAGCGTCTTGCCCCAGTTTTTGGGGCAGGGCGCTTTTTATTTTCCCGTTTCCGACAGCATCCAGTCTGCAGAAAAATGCACAATTTTATGTAAGGAGAGAAAATCATGATAAATGTCACACTGAAAAGTGACGTCCGCTCCTTTGAGCCCGGCGTCACAGTAGCAGAAGTAGCCAAAAGCATCGGTCCTGGTCTGTATAAAGCGGCCTGTGTTGGCCGCGTAGACGGCAAGGTCGTAGACCTGCGCACCCCGCTGACCAAAGACTGCAAGCTGGAAATCCTCACGTTTGACAACGAAGACGGCAAGCGTGCCTATTGGCATACAACTTCTCATATTATGGCACAGGCAGTTCAGCACCTGTGCCCAGAGGCAAAGTTCGCCATTGGCCCTTCCATTGACCATGGCTTCTATTATGATTTTGACCTGCCCCGTACCCTTACACCGGAAGATATGACTGCAATCGAAGCGGAAATGAAAAAAATCATCAAACAGGACATTCCGCTGGAACGTGTAGAGGTTTCACCGGAAGAAGCCATGAAGATGATGGAGGACGCCCATCAGGACTATAAGGTGGAGCTGATTCAGGAGCACAGCGGCAAAGGCGAAAAGATTACATTCTATAAGCAGGGCGATTATATTGACCTGTGTGCCGGCCCGCACCTGATGAGCACCGGCTGTGTTAAGGCAGTGAAGCTGACAAACTGCACCGGCGCTTATTGGCGTGCCGATGCCAAAAATAAGATGCTGCAGCGTGTTTACGGCATTTCTTTCCCCAAAAGGGCGGACTTGGACCACTATGTGGAGATGTTGGAAGAAGCCAAGAAGCGTGACCACCGCAAACTGGGCCGTGAACTGAACTTATTTACATTCATGGAGGAGGGTCCGGGCTTCCCGTTCTTCCTGCCGAAGGGGGTTGTCCTGCGCAACCTGCTGCTGGACTACTGGCGGGATGTGCACAAAAAGGCCGGCTATCAGGAGATTTCCACACCGGTTATCCTCAGCCGTAAGCTGTGGGAACGCAGCGGCCATTGGGCACATTATAAAGATAATATGTATACAACCGTCATTGACGGCGAAGATTATGCGATTAAGCCGATGAACTGCCCCGGCGGTATGCTGGTTTATAAGACACAGATGCGTTCCTATAAGGACCTGCCGCTCCGTCTTGGTGAAATCGGACTGGTGCACCGCCATGAACTGTCCGGCGCACTGCACGGTTTGATGCGTGTACGCTGCTTCCACCAGGATGATGCGCATATCTTTATGGCACCGGAACAGATGAAGAGTGAAATTCAGGGCGTTGTCCGTCTGATTGACAGTGTCTATAAAACCTTTGGCTTCCCGTATCACATTGAACTTTCCACAATGCCGGAAGACCACATGGGCGATGAAAAGACTTGGGACGACGCGACACGCATTCTGCGTGAAGCAGTAACCGGGATGGGCTATGATTATGATGTCAACGAAGGCGACGGTGCTTTCTACGGCCCGAAGCTCGACTTCCATCTGACAGACTGCCTTGGCCGTACCTGGCAGTGCGGTACCATTCAGCTGGACTTCCAGCTGCCGGAACGCTTCGAGTTGGAATATACCGGCGCAGACGGACAGAAACACCGCCCGATTATGCTGCACCGTGTAGTCTTTGGCTCCATTGAACGTTTCATCGGTATCCTTACCGAACACTTTGCCGGTGCATTCCCAGTTTGGCTTTCTCCTGTGCAGGTACAGGTCCTGCCTATTGCAGAACGCCATCAGGAGTATGCGCACAAGCTGTGTGATGCACTGGAAGCAGCCGGCCTGCGTGTAGAGGTTGATGGCCGCAACGAGAAGATTGGCTACAAAATTCGTGAAGCACAAATGCAGAAGACGCCGTATATGCTGGTCATCGGCGATAAAGAAGCGGAAGCTGGGAATGTTTCTGTACGTCACCGCAAGGCGGGCGACCTTGGCAGTATGTCCCTGGAAGCCTTCATTACGCGTGTACAGAAAGAAGTAGCAGACAAAGCGCTGGACTGATTTTATAAGGTCCGGATAAAGCGGAAAAAGAGCGGGTATGCGCGCAGGCGTATACCCGTTTCCTTTTTTAAAAAATTTAGGAAAGGGGTTTGACATTTCTGCTTTAAACGAGTAAAATGATAAAAATTGAATTTTCTGTAATTGCAGTGAAAGGGACAGCCCACACAGGACATTCCCTGCAGAGAGCCGCCGGCTGGTGTGAGGCGGCGGGAATATGTGTGGTCAATCACCCTGGAGCAGGCGGCTGAAATTCCGTATTGGAACAGTAGGCATGCCCGGTTTTCCCCGTTATTGGAAAGCACATTGCTGGATGTGCATGAGGCCGCGCAAGCGGTGAAGCAGAGTGGTACCACGGAAGAGCTTTCGCTCCCGTCTCTGGCCAAATGGTCGGAGCGGGAGCTTTTTGTCTGCCGCGGTCAGACACAAAAGCCCGACAAACATAAGAAATGGAGGAGAGTAAAAATGTTGCTGACTGGTGCACAGATTATTATGGAATGTCTGCTGGAACAGAACGTGGATACAGTATTCGGCTATCCGGGCGGGGCTGTGCTGAATATATATGATGCGCTGTATGAGTATCAGGATCGTATCTGGCATATCCGCACGGCACATGAACAGGGAGCTGCCCATGCTGCGGACGGCTATGCACGTTCTACCGGACGGGTAGGCGTGTGTATTGCCACTTCCGGGCCGGGCGCCACAAATTTGGTTACAGGAATTGCAACCGCATATATGGACAGTGTGCCAATGGTCGCAATTACCGGAAACGTCAATGTAGACCTGCTTGGGCTGGACTCTTTTCAGGAAGTGGACATTACCGGTATTACCATGCCGGTGACAAAGCATAATTTCCTGGTTAAACATATTGAAGACTTGGCGGATACCCTGCGGCAGGCGTTCCAGATTGCACAGTCCGGCAGACCGGGGCCGGTGCTGGTGGATATTCCAAAAGATGTAACCGGGCAGAAGTATGAATACCAAAAGCAGCAGCCGCTGCCGCTTGCGCCGCCGCCATCTCCTTCGGAAGAATGTTTGCAGCAGGCGGCACAGATGTTAGACAAAAGCAAGCGGCCGTTCCTGTACCTGGGCGGCGGCGTCATTACGTCCGGTGCCGCGGAAGAAGCGCGGACCTTTGCCAAACGGCTGGACGCACCGGTGAGTGAATCCCTGATGGCACAGGGGGCCTTTGACGCACACGACCCCCGCTACATGGGAATGCTGGGTATGCACGGCACCAAAACCAGCGCGGAGGCGCTGCACAACTGTGACCTGTTTGTGGCGGTTGGCACCCGCTTTTCGGACCGGGTTCTGTGCAATGCGGGCCTGTTTGCACGGCACTGCCCCATTCTGCAAATCGATATTGATGCTGCGGAGTTCAGCAAAAATATAGAAGTGGACCTGCGGGTGGAGGGCGATGCTCTTGAAGTGCTGCGGAGTCTGCTGGCCTTGCTGCCGCAGAAGGAGCACCCTGAATGGATGCAGCAGGTCGCGGTGTGGCAGAAACAGTATCCGCTGACACAGACCGCCGCGTCCGGCGCTGCTCCCAAGGATATCATTGAAACGCTGGACCGTCTGACCGATTCCAACGCGATTATCTCGACAGAAGTAGGGCAGCACCAGATGTGGACAGCACAGTTCTATAAATTCCGTCAGCCGCGTCAGTTCCTTTCTTCCGGCGGGCTGGGCACTATGGGCTACGGACTTGGCGCGGCGCTGGGCGCACAGGCGGCAAATCCAGACCGAAAAGTAGTCAATATTGCGGGCGACGGCGGCCTGCATATGAACTGTGTGGAGCTTGCGACAGCGGCACATTATCAGCTGCCGGTGGTGGAACTGCTGATAAACAACTCTGTGTTGGGAATGGTCCGGCAGTGGCAGAAACTGTTTTACGGCAGTCGCTTTTCGCAGACGATGCTGGACACCAACACCGACTTTTGCAAGCTGGCCGAAGCGTTTGGCGTGAAGGCATACCGCATTCATAACAATGAAGAGATTGAACCGGTCCTGAAACAGGCACTGGCAGAAAAAGGACCGGTACTGGTGGATTGCTGGGTAGACCGTGATGTCAATGTCCTGCCGATGGTGCCGGCTGGTGCCAGCGTGGAGAACCCAATGCTGGAGATGTAAGGAGTTTACTGAAAGGAGTGTGAGCAAGGCTATGTATGAAGATGGAAATGAGAAAGAATATGTATTGTCTATTTTGGCGAAAAACAATCCAGGTGTGTTGCTGCGCATTTCTGGACTTTTCAGCCGCCGCTGCTACAACATTCTTTCCATTGTTGCCTGCCAGACGGAGGACACCGATTATTCCCGCATTTTAATTGTTGTGTCCGGCGATGACCGCATTGTAAGGCAGGTGGATAAACAGGTTAGTAAATTAGTGGATGTGGTGAATGTAACGGTTTTGCAGCGGGAAAGAGCCGTCATTCGGGAACACCTGCTGATGAAAGTACACCGGACGGCGCAGAACGGCGAAAAGCTGGTGGAACTTGCCAGTGTGTTCCATGCCAATATTTTGGATGTGGAACCGGAATCTATGATTTTGGAACTGACCGGTGATGCTGGTACGATAAACTCCTTTATTCAGCTTGCCAATCCCTATGGGGTGCTGCAGATTCTGCGGACCGGCTCCATGGCCATGCAGAAATAGAAATGAGTTTAAAACTGATTATACATTTATCATTTATTTAAAATAAATAAGACGATACTGAAAGAAGGCACGATATGCTGACGCTTGACAAAGTTTACCATGCAGCTTTTGTACTGAAAGAAGTAGCCCGTAAAACCGACCTGCTTCCGGCACCAGAACTTTCCGATGGCTGCCAGGTTTATCTGAAAACCGAGAACTTACAGGTGACAGGTTCCTTTAAGGTGCGCGGTGCCTACTATAAAATCAGTCAGCTGAACGAAGAGGAGAAAAAGAAGGGCGTTATCGCCTGCTCTGCCGGCAACCATGCGCAGGGCGTGGCCCTTGCCGCCGCGCACAACGGCATTGATGCGCTTATCTGTATTCCGGCAACGGCACCTATCAGTAAGGTAGAAGCGACCAAACGCTACGGTGCGCAGGTCTGCCTGGTGCCCGGTGTGTATGACGACGCGCACAACAAAGCGGTTGAGCTGCAGAAGGAGAGCGGCCGCACACTGATTCATCCTTTTGATGACCCGGACGTCATTGCGGGGCAGGGTACGATTGGGCTTGAACTTTTGGAACAGCTGCCGGATATGGACGCGGTAATTGTGCCGGTCGGCGGTGGCGGGCTGCTTTCCGGAATCGCTTTTACGGTGAAGTCGTTGAGCCCGAACTGCAAAGTGTATGGCGTGCAGGCGGCCGGTGCACCCGGCATGGTGCAGTCGCTGAAAGACGGCAAGCCGGAAGAGCTGGAGGGGGTACGTACCTTTGCGGACGGCATTGCGGTGAAGTGCCCCGGCGGCCTGACTTATTCCCTGTGTAAAAAGTATGTGGATAAAGTGGTGACCGTCACGGACGACGAAATTGCCGCCGCTGTGCTGGCACTGATTGAACAGCATAAATTGATTACGGAAGGTGCCGGTGCGGCGTCCGTTGCAGCAGTGATGGCCGGAAAATTGGACTTGAAAGGCAAAAAAGTGGCCTGCGTACTTTCCGGTGGAAACATTGATGTCACCATTCTCAGCAAGGTTATCAACCGCGGCCTGCTGAAAGCCGGCCGCAATACCGACCTGACTATCAGCCTGATGGACCGTCCCGGCGAACTGAAAGAAATTTCCGCTATCATTGCGGACCTCGGCGGCAATGTCGTCAGCGTATTCCACGACCGTTCCGACGCGGACGCCGACGTTTCCGGCTGCTACCTGCGTCTGCGTATGGAAACCCGCAACTGGGACCATGTGCGCCAAATTCGCAACGCAATCGCTGCTGCCGGCTATCATATCTGCAACTAAAGCTGTTTTCTATGCAGCCTTCGGGCAGTATTCTTTATGGAACAAACTGCCGCAGAATGACATATAAAAGAACAGCGCCGCCTGCAGGCAGAAAAACCCATATAGGCGAAATTTCAACGTCCGCCACTTTTAAAAGACGGGAAATGCTGAGTGCCGCATTGTATATTTCACTTAGGAATAACATGAGAATATATCCGGGCAGCCCAAGGTACGGCAGCACAAACGCACACCATAAAACGCGCATACAGGAATCTGTTAAATTACAGAATAAAGACCATGTCTGCTGGTCCAGCCCTTTCAGCATACCGTCCACAACGCTGTCAACGTACATCAGTGGAAGAAGCGGCGCGGTGACGCGCAGCAGCAGGGCACCCTGTGTGTTTCGATAAAACAGGTGGCACAGCGGAAAGGCAAAGGCGGCTATCAGGGCGGCAGAGGCAAAGGAGAAACACAGTGTCAGGCGGAAGGCACGGCTGGTTACCAGCTGGATACGCTTTGTAAAATGGCGGGCACAGCAGCGGGCAAGCTCCGGCACCAGCAGCGTAATGGCGGCAAAAAGCAGTGCGCTGGGAAACTGCAAAATCGGCAGGACCATGCCCTGCACCAGCCCATACTGTGCAAGGGCATTTTCCGCGCCGGTATGTGTGGACAGGCCGCGCGGAATCAGCAGGTTTTCCAGCGAAAACAATAGGCTGCGCAGGCCGGTGCCTGTAGTAACCGGGCCGCCGATACGCACGGCTTCTTTCCACTGAACAGGTGCTTTTTGCGGGCCTCGCTGCGGCTTTCGGCCGTACCGGTGGAAGTAGGCAGCGGCTATAAACAAGCAGGCACAGCCTTCAGAAAGAGTAGATGCCAACATTAGCATAGTCAGCGGCGCGGTGGAACCCGGCACCAGCAATAGGCTGAGACCAATCCCGGTGCCTTGCTCCAGCAATTCGGCGGCTATCGGGGCGCCGGTGTGTCCTTCAGCGACAAAACAGCCTTTCAGCGCAGCGGAAACGGCAATGCAGGGCAGCCCTGGAATCAAAATGCGCAGAGAAGCTGGATTGCCCAAAAACGGCGACAGCAGCGGTGCGCAACCGTACAGCCCAGCCGCCGCAATACCGCTGACCAACAGCCCCAGCAGCAGGCAGCGGCGCAGTGTCCGGCGGTTATAGCCGTGCTCTGCGGTCAAGCGTGTTGCGGCGAAATTGGCACCAGAAGCGGACAGCACTACCCCCAGCGCGAAAACGGAAAAAATCAGCTGATACCGCCCCATCTGCACCGAACCGAGCGTTTCGCATATCCAGCCGCGCATCCAAATGCCGGAAAGGCGCAGAATGGTGCTTTCCAGTGTCAACCAGCAGGTGCTGTACAAAAAGGTACGTCTGTTTATTTTAACCGCCCCCTGCACCTTTGTCCGTCTGTACCATCTATATTGCAAACAAAGGTGCTTCATGCTAAGATGATAAACAGGCGGTCCGTTTTGCCGAAAATCTGGAATACAGGAGCGTACAAATCAATGGATTGGACAGAAGTGACCGTAACCGTACCACAAAAAGACAGCGAACAGGCGGAAGCCATTGCACAAATGGTCGTGCCTTACGGTATTTATATTGAAGATTATTCAGACCTGGAGCAGGGCGCACGGGAAATTGCCCATATCAACTTGATTGATGAGGATTTATTGAAAAAGGACCGTTCCCATATCATCATTCACGTTTACCTGCAGCCGCAGGACAGCCCGAAGGAGGCGGTTGCGTTCCTTTCGGAACACCTGCGCGCGGCCGGTATCGACAACACCATCGGAACGGCGAACTGCCGTATGGAGGATTGGGTAAACAATTGGAAAAAGTATTTCCATCCCATGCCAGTCGGCGAAAAGCTGCTGATTCAGCCTTCCTGGGAAAAGCCGGCGGAAAGCGGCGGCCGCATTGTGCTGCATTTGGAACCGGGGCTGGCCTTTGGCACCGGCACCCATGAAACAACCCGTCTGTGTATGCAGATGCTGGAAGAGTATGTGAAGCGCGGCGCACAGGTCTTGGATGTGGGCTGCGGCAGCGGTATTTTGTCGGTCGCGGCGCTGCTGCTGGGTGCTGACCACGCGGTGGGTGTGGATATTGACGAACTGGCGGTAAAAACCGCCAAACAGAATGCTGCCCGCAACGGTGTGGAAAAACAGTTTACCGGTATCTGCGGCGACCTGACGGAGAAAGTCGGCGGCACTTATGATGTAGTCGTCGCCAATATTGTTGCGGATGTGATTATCGAGCTGACCGCCAATGTACAGCGCTTTTTTAATCCCAATGCGGTTTATTTGATGAGCGGCATTATTGACGAACGGGAAGAGGACGTGCTGAAAGTATTGAAGCCGGACTTCCAAATCCTGCAGCGGCGGGAAGAGCGCGGCTGGGTTGCGCTGGCGGCAAAGCTGCATACGGAGGACTGACAAAATGGAAAATCAAATTTGTCCATGCCGCAGGCCAAACTGTGAACGGCACGGAGACTGTGCAGCATGCAGGGAACATCACCATGCAGGAAGAAGAGCCACTTTGACGGCCTGTGAGCAAATCAGAAAAAAGGAAGAACGAAAGCACCGCCGAACGGGCGCTGTGCCAAAATAAAAAAGGAGCGGGCAAAAGCGTATGTTACGCTTTCGCCCGCTCCTTTATGTCAGCGGAAAAATTTTGAGATTTTATTTCTAGATTAAAAATCAGACAATACCATGTGCAATCATAGCGTCTGCAACCTTGGTGAAGCCAGCAATATTGGCGCCTGCGACCAGGTTGCCCTTCATGCCGTATATTTCAGCAGCCTGTGCTGCGTTAGCATAGATATTTTTCATAATGTTGTGCAGGCGCTCGTCCACTTCATCGAAAGTCCAGGACAGACGCAGGGAGTTCTGGCTCATTTCCAAACCGCTGGTGGCTACGCCGCCTGCGTTGGAAGCCTTTGCCGGCGCAAACAGAATGTTGTTTGCCTGCAGGTAGGCGATGGCCTCCGGTGTGGAAGGCATGTTGGCACCTTCTGCGACAGCCTTGCAGCCGTTGGAAACCAGTGCTTTTGCGCCCTCCAGCGGCAGCTCGTTCTGAGTAGCGCAGGGCAGGGCAATGTCACACGGGACGTTCCAAATACCGGAGCTGCCCTCGACATATTTTGCGCCTGACACATATTCGGGGTAGGTTTTGATGCGCGCACGCTTGACTTCTTTAATTTCTTTAATTACTTTGTAGTCAATGCCGTTCTCGTCGACAATATAGCCGTTGGAATCACTCATGGCAATAACCCTGCCGCCCAACTGGGTAGCCTTCTGGTTTGCATAGGTTGCCACGTTTCCGGAACCGGAAATGACGATTTTTTTGCCCTCGAAGCTCATGCCGTTGGCAGCCAGCATTTCCTTGGTAAAGTAGCACAGGCCGTATCCGGTCGCTTCTGTACGGGCAAGGGAGCCGCCATAGGGAATTCCCTTGCCGGTCAGAACGCCGGTAAATTCGTTGCGGATACGCTTATACTGACCAAACAGATAGCCGATTTCACGGCCGCCGACACCAATATCGCCGGCGGGAACGTCGCAGTTCGGGCCAATGTGGCGGTACAGCTCGGTCATAAAGCTCTGGCAGAAGCGCATGACTTCCGTGTCGGATTTGCCCTTCGGGTCGAAGTCACTGCCGCCCTTGCCGCCGCCCATGGGCAGGCCGGTCAGGCTGTTTTTAAATGTCTGCTCAAAACCGAGGAATTTAATGATGGAAAGGTTCACGCTGGGGTGAAAGCGCAGGCCGCCCTTGTAGGGGCCAATGGCAGAGCTAAACTGTACACGGTAGCCGCGGTTTACGCGTACTTTTCCGCTGTCATCCACCCACGGAACGCGGAACAGCACCGCACGTTCCGGCTCAGTCAGGCGCTCCATAATGCCGTTCTTTTCCAGCCCCGGGTGAGCGGCAACCACCGGTTCCAGGGACTCGAACACTTCACGGACGGCCTGCAGAAATTCTTTCTGCTCCGCGTTGCGCTTGGCAAGACCTTCGTACACTTCATTGAGATAGGAACTTTTAAATGACATACAAAAGCACTCTCCTTTATCAGCTCCTAATCAAGCTGACTTATTATTTTAAACCTATATTAGCATTTGATTTAACAATTCACAAGAGAAAAGTATAAAAAATTTTATTTTTTAAACCATCAGGGAAAATAGCAGTTCCGCATCGTCCTCCTCTGCGATGTGCTGAACCATTTCTTCGGGGACCTGCATTCGCTTTGCGGTGTCAGCGGAGGAAAAGCCAACCGCAAGGAAACGCCGTGCAACAGTTTCCAGTTTTTCGCCAACTTCGATGATATGGTGGTCGGGGTCATAGAAACGCGTGACCTGCTGCCCCCACGGCTGTTCTTCCGGCGGGGTGATATACTCAATATCCGGATAAAGGCTTTCCAGACGGACCTGAAATACGGTCATATCATCTGTTTCAAAATAAAGTTCCCCGGAACAGCCGCCAAACTGGATTTCATTGTCGGATCTATTTACGAATTTCCTCCAGCTGTTCAGTGTTTGCAGGGAGAGATGGTCAGAAAGAGTGACGTTTTCGCCAAAATCGGCAGTAACAGTCATGTTAAACAGGCGGCAGTAAAAGGCCTTGGAACGTTCCATGTCGTGTACAACAATTAAAGTACTCTGAAAATTCATAAAGCATCCTCCTTTCTGCTATCATATCATATTCTGCCTTTTCACACAAAAACAGTTTGACCGTCCTTGATAGCCTGCAGCACGTGAATGCCGTATTCCAGTGCGTTCAGAACGGTCCGTTTTGATACGGTGTTTCCATTAGCGGATTCTCTAATCATCAGCGATAATATCAACAGTGCTAAAAACACGCATATGATAAGAAGTGTATCAGGGAAGAGAGGGAATCGGGCAGGACGGGACAGCGGACCGTTCACCTTCCCAGTAAAGGCAGATTAAGGTCATTGCGGCGAACCTGCAGGAACCCATAGACGGGCCTTAACAGTACGCCGCCAAAGGGTTGGAGGAATGGCTTATGATGCCTCTTAGAAAGTTCCTCCCATGCCGGTAAACGGCATATAAAAATGCGCTCCAAAAGGTTTTACACCTTTGGAAGCGCATTTTTTATGCTGAAAAACGATTTATGATTTATTTTAAAGAATCACAGATTGCCTGTGCTAGTGCTTTCAGCTGCGGAAGCTGCTCTGCCTTCAGGCTGGAACGGAACTGCACAGTTTCGCCGACCTGCTGCATTCCTTTCAGTTTGTTCAGGGCTTCGTCCATCTTTTTGCCGCTGATAGGTGCCCAGCTGCCGTTGCTGATAAGGGAATACTGCCGGTTTTGCAGGTTGAGCGCCGCAATGTCATGCAGCAGGGCATTCATGGGCAGGTAAACGCCGTTGTTGTAGGTCGGAGCAGCAAGCACAAAGTTGCTGAAACGGAACAGATCAGAGATGAGATAGGAGGAATCTGTCTTGGAAACATCATACAGCCGCAGGGCGGTTACACCCTTCTGTGCCAGCAGATTGGCCAATTCTTCAGCTGCCGCTTCCGTGTTGCCGTACATAGAACCGTAGGCAATCACTACGCCCTTTTCTTCTGGCTCATACCGGCTCCATTTGTCGTACTTGTCCAAAATCCAGCCGAGGTCCTTGCGCCAAATGGGACCGTGCAGCGGGCAGAGTATGGCAATGTCCAAACCAGTCGCTTTTTTCAGCACAGCCTGCACCTGCGGGCCGTATTTGCCGACAATGTTGGTGTAATAGCGGCGGGCTTCATCAACGTAGCGTACCTGGAAGTTGATCTGGTCGGCGAAAATTGGACCGTGGAAAGCGCCGAATGTACCGAAAGCGTCCGCAGAGAACAGAATTTTATCTGTGCTGTCATAGGACATCATGACTTCCGGCCAGTGCACCATGGGCGCCATGACGAAGTGCAGCAGGTGACGGCCCAGTGTCAGGGTATCGCCTTCTTTGACGGTTATGCAGCGGTCCTGCAGTGGGAAGTCAAAGAACTGCTCCATAAAACGGAATGTTTTGGTATTGCCCACCAGTTTAATTTCCGGGTAACGGCGCACAATTTCGCCAATCATGGCGCAGTGGTCGGGTTCCATGTGGTTCACAACCAGATAGTCGAGCTTCCGTCCGGCAAGTGCACCCTCCACGTTGGTTAGGAAGCGCTCGGCAATCGCCGCGTCTGCCGTGTCCATCAGGGCTGTTTTTTCGTCCAAAATAACATAGGCATTATAGCTGATACCATCCGGCAGAGGAAATACATTTTCAAACAGGGCAAGCCGCCGGTCACTGCCGCCAACCCAGACAATATCATCAGTTACTTTTTGTGTGCAGGGTATCATTATGAAGGCCTCCAATAATAATAATTATTATTTCTGTTTTATTGCACAAATATTATAACATGCATGGAAACATGGCGCAAGTATTTTATACTATTTCTCAGAAGGAAAGGGAACAGTTGACAAAGCAGGTGTCGATGCATATAATAAATAGAATTAAAAAGGGGGAATGCGGTCCTTATTTGATAGCTTAAAAAAAGCGCCAGACGCACAGGTGTGGGCAGGCCGCGGAGGCTTTGCCCGGTGACAGCACCCCAAGCGTGACGAGGAGAAGTGTGATCGAAGGTTTCGGCGGATGCACTTCCGGCTGCATGAAGCGGGCAGTCGTCAGACGATGTACAAAGTGTGATGCGGTGTCGGCACCCCGTGGAGAATCACTCAGAAAAGCATCGTTATTTCCGTGAAGAAATGTTCTATCCATTTTTATTTTTAGCATTTGTATGTACAGAAAGGAAAATTGAATATATGTGTGGAATTATAGGCTATGTAGGCAAGCATGATTCTGTTGATATCCTGCTGGACGGACTGCGTCAGCTGGAGTACCGCGGCTATGACTCCGCCGGCATTGCAGTGTATGGCAAAAGCGGTGTTTCGGTCGTAAAGACACAGGGACGTCTGCAGCGGCTTCAGGATAAGATTGATGCCGGCGAGCGTCCATTTGGCTGCTGTGGCATTGGGCATACCCGCTGGGCCACCCATGGCGAGCCGAGTGACGTTAATGCACATCCGCACCGCAGCGGCCGTGTCACACTGGTGCACAACGGCATTATCGAGAATTATATGCAGCTGAAAGATGCCCGCCTGGCCGAAGGGTTTACTTTCCAGAGCGAAACGGATACGGAAACGGTTGCCGCGACGCTGGACCACTATTATGAGCAGAGCAATGACCCCATTCAGGCCATCGCACAGACGATCCATGATGCAGAGGGTTCCTACGCACTGGGCATTCTGTTTGATGACCAGCCGGACACCATTTATGCGGTGCGCAAAGACAGCCCGCTGGTGGTTGGCTTGGGCAGTGGGGAGAACTTCATTGCTTCCGATATGACGGTTCTGCTGCAGCATACCAAGCAGTATTTCCTGCCGGAGCCGGGTGAAATTGCCATTCTGCGCAAAGATGGCGTAGAAGTCGTTGACCTTGCGGGCAAACCGGTCCATAAAGATGTTTTGACAGCTACTTGGGACGTGGGCACGGCCGAAAAGGGTGGCTATCCGCACTTTATGCTGAAGGAGATTCATGAGGAGCCGGAAGCAGTGAAACGCTGCCTTTCCCCGCGCATTCGCGGCGGAAAAGTGGAACTGGGTATTTCTGGTTTGCCGGATGATACACTGGCGGCCGTTGATCATATTCATATTGTGGCCTGCGGTACGGCAATGCACGCTGGTTTGGTGGGACGCTATGCCATTGAAGCACTTGCCCGTATTCCGGTGGAAGTTTCCATTGCTTCCGAGTTTCGCTATCGGGACCCGATTTTCAGCAAGCATGACCTGGTCATTCTGATTTCACAGTCCGGCGAAACCGCCGACACACTGGCGGCACTGCGTCTGGCAAAAGAAAAGGGTGTGCGCACACTGGCGATTGTCAATGTGCCGGGTTCTTCCATTGCGCGGGAAGCGAACGATGTGCTGTATACATGGGCTGGTCCGGAGATTGCGGTTGCCAGCACCAAGGCGTACTTGGTGCAGCTGTCCGTACTGTACCTGCTGGCGGTCAAACTGGGCTGTCTGCATGGTCAGCTGACAGAACAGCAGGAAGCGGATTACTGCCGAGAACTTTTGGAAATGCCCGCGCATATCCAGGAAGCCATTGACCATGAACCGGAGATCATCAGCTGTGCTAAGCAGCTGAAAGACGATGAGCATGTGTTCTTCATTGGCCGCGGTGTCGACTATACCCTGTGCCAGGAAAGTTCCCTGAAGCTTAAAGAAGTATCGTATGTGCACTGTGAGGCATACGCTGCCGGAGAATTAAAGCACGGAACGATTTCTTTGATTGAAGAAGGCACACCGGTCATTGGTGTGGCAACACAGCCGAGCCTGTACCCCAAAACCGTCAGCAATCTGGAGGAAGTAAAGTCCCGCGGTGCCAAAGTGATTTTAGTCTGCCGTGAAGGGGATAAGGTGGATTCGGAACTGACGACTAACCTGCTGCGGGTGCCGAAAGTACGCGATATTCTGTCACCGTTGGTTGCCATTGTACCGTTGCAGCTTTTGGCTTATCATATTGCTGTGTTGCGCGGGTGCGATGTGGATAAACCGCGTAACCTTGCAAAATCTGTCACAGTTGAATAAAGTTTAGATAAAATAAGAAAGGTCCGCTCTGCAGATTTCAAACCTGTGGGGCGGATTTTTTTGATTTTCTTTTGTCAAACAGGAACGCTGTCCGCGGGGCAGGAGGCAGCTCTGTACAGCGGCTGTAAATATTTTAATACTGTTCATTCCAGCCGAAAAATGCTATACTGTTAATAAAAATGTGAAGGAAAAGGAGGTGAGCGTGTGGCACAGCGAAAAAGGCACACCGGCTGGAAAGCGGTAGCCCTTGGGCTGACACTCAGCCTGCTGCTTTCCGGGTGTTCTTTTACCGGACTGGACGCGCGCTCTCTGATGCGCCCACCGAAACCAACCGGCGAGAAAGCGAATATCTATAATTTACTGGAAGAAAAGGCCGGACGTAATTTCACCCTGAAATATCCGGCTTCCGGTGACTACCGTTCTGCCATTATTCAGTACAATTTGTGCGGAGATTTCACTCAGGAGGCGCTGGCATTTTATCAGCGGGGAGATAATGACACAACGGTAAACCTGCTCTTTACGCAGAAGGTGAATGGGAAGTGGAAAGACATCGGCACGTTTTCCACCCCCGGCGCACAAGTGGACCATGTGTGCTTTGGTGATATGAACGGTGACGGCGTAGATGAAGTGATTGTTGGCTGGGGCAGCAGTGCCAGTTCGGCTAACACGGTTTCTATTTATTATTATCAAAATCAAAAAATGAATGAGCTGAAAGTAGACCAGAGCTACAGCGGAATGTCCGTTATGGACTTTGACGGGGACGGTAAAAAAGAGCTGCTTACGGTTGACATTCCTACCGATATACAGCAGCCACTGACCGCACAGCTGTTTCGTATGCAGGGCAGCGCGCTGCAGCTGATGGGCAGCACCCGCATGGAAGCGGGCATTGTAAAGCTTTCCAATCTGAAGGAGGGCAATGTCAGCGCCAAACAGCCGGGCGTTCTGCTGGACTGTGTGCAGACCAGCGGCAAAACGCTCAGTGAACTTCTGTACTGGAATAAGGCAAAGAAAACACTGACCGCGCCGCTTTACAGTGCACAGTCACCGCAGCAGAATGTAACCATGCGGGATGTTGCTATTTCTTCCTGCGATATTAATAACGATAGAATTATCGAATTCCCCATTGTCACGCGGCTGCCGGGTTATGTGGGGGTTTCTTCCGATGACGTGGGCAGCGAAACACAGTGGATACAGTTTAATTCTGCCAGCGGGAACTACAGCACGGCTGCCTCCATGATTTTCAATTCGCGGGACGGCTACAGCATTACCCTGCCGGACAAATGGAAAAATGCCATCACCACACGGCAGGACGTAGGTGCCCGTACCCTGACGGTTTCTTCATTCAACGTTTCCGGCGGCACAGTGGGAAAAGCGCTGCTGGTGGCACAGGTGTTTACCCAAAGTGAGTGGAATGCTAAAGAGAAGACAAAAGGGTTTGAGCAGGTGCTGTCGGATGGCAGCCTGGTCGTAGCGATTTCCTGCCCGACACCGAGTGACCCGCTGGCGGTTCCGGCGGCACAGCTGAAAAAATGTTTTCAGTTTATCACGACAGACAGTTCAACTTGAGAAGAAAATTCCCTGCAGTTTTGGCAGGATGTGTATGAAAAGATTTCAGGGACCGCCCGCAAAGGTGGTGCCTTTTGTGTACAGAAGGAGGCAGCTATGAAGAAAATATTGATTGCGGAGGATGAACAGGCCATCCGTGAATTCATTGTTATCAATCTGGAACGGGCCGGATATGATGTGACTGAGGCTGAAAACGGTGACCAGGCACTGGAGATATACGCAAGGGAGAACGGTGACTTTGATGTAGCTATCCTGGACATTATGATGCCCGGCCAGCATGACGGCCTTTCGGTCTGCAAGGAACTGCGTCACCAAAGCGGTTCTATCGGAATTATCCTGCTGACAGCGCGTACACAGGAAATGGATAAGGTGAGCGGTTTGATGATGGGTGCCGATGACTATGTGACCAAGCCGTTTTCTCCAAGTGAGCTGGTCGCACGCGTAGATGCCGTATACCGGCGTGTGGCACTGGAGCAAATGCGGGTGGAAAATCATTTTACCGAGGAAATTCGTTCTGGTGAGTTTTCGCTGAACCTGCGCAGCCGAACCCTGATGAAAGGTTCCAAACATATTGACCTGACACAGGTGGAGTTCCAGGTTATGGAATACTTTTTCAGTAATCCCGGTGCCGCGCTGGAGCGCAACGCCATTCTGCGGCATGTGTGGGGTGAATCCTATGTTGGAGAAGAAAAAATTGTAGATGTCAATATTCGTCGGCTGCGCATGAAGGTGGAGGACGAACCCAGCAACCCGAAACATATTGTTACGGTTTGGGGTTTGGGATATAAATGGGAGGCCTGAAGACGAAAGTGCCGGAACAGGTAGGAAATACAGAAAACAAAGAAGAACAGCAGAAAAATACCAAAAAGATTTCACAGCGCTGGCTGCTGAATTCCCTGGGCATTACGGTGCTGGTACTGATTGTGCTCATTGTTGCGCTGTCACTGGCGGCCCGCAGCTATATTTACAACGGCATTCAAACGACAATCGATTCCAGAAGCGAGGAACTGACCAATGTCTTCGCAAACAACGGCCTGCGCACGGCCAGCAACTTTAGTACGGTAGCTCGCCAGTATGTGGAGAATTTCCCCAATAAAGAAAGCATGGAACTGATGGTATTTAACAACAGGGGAAAAATTATCAATACCAGTCTGGGATTTGCGCCGGACAGCAGTGAGAAGATGCCGGATTATACCGCGGCCCAGCAGAACAAAAACGGTTACGGCACATGGACCGGACCTTTGTCCAGCGGAGAACGGGTCATGGCAGTTACACGTGTGCTGCGCGGCAGTTCCGGAAAATTTGTCGGTGCTATCCGCTATGTCGTTTCGCTTTCCGCGGCAGACCGTCAGATTTTGTTTATTGTCCTGCTGCTTGCACTGGCCGGTCTGGTCGTGATTGCGCTGGTGCTGCTTTCCGGCAGATACTTTATCCGCAGCATTCTGGTGCCGATTCGGCAGATTGGCAGCACAGCCAAACGAATCGCACAGGGGGACTTTAATGCTCGCATTGAGCACTACCAAAATGATGAAGTAGGCGATTTGTGTCGCACCATCAACGACATGGCCAAAGAGCTGGGCACAACGGAGCGCATGAAGAATGACTTTATCTCCTCCGTTTCTCATGAGCTGCGTACACCCTTGACTGCCATTAAGGGTTGGGGTGAAACACTGCAGGCCGGCGGGCTGGACCAGAAAAGCTTTAACAAAGGCATGGATGTGATTATTCGGGAAACGGAGCGGCTTTCCCGAATGGTAGAGGAGCTGCTGGACTTTTCACGGATGCAGTCCGGGCGCATGACACTGACCATGGACCGCATTGACATCTTGGCGGAGCTGGGTGAAGCAGTGTATATGTTCAGCGAGCGTGCAAAGAATGAGGGGAAATTCCTGCTGTATGAGGAGCCGGCTATGCTTTCACCTGTGTTGGGTGATGTAAACCGTCTGCGTCAGGTATTTGTCAACATTTTGGACAACGCCCTAAAATATACAAACCGCGGTGGGACGATTAACGTTACCGCCAGCGAAGCGGAAGGTTTCATTCAGGTTATCATCAGTGACAACGGCTGCGGCATTCCGGAAAAACATCTGCCGAATGTGAAAAAGAAATTTTATAAGGCAAACCAAACCGTGCGTGGCTCCGGAATTGGGCTGGCGCTGGCGGATGAAATTATGCGCCTGCATTCCGGCAGCCTGGATATAGAAAGCCAAGAGGACGTGGGGACGGCCGTTACCATCACTGTACCTACCATTCAAATGCTGCGGGACCACCTGCAGAAGGAGAAAGAAAAACAGCAGACCGAGGAGGAGGCAGACGATGACAGCAAACAATCCTGAAAAGTGCATTACTTCTATTGGGGGTCAGGCACTGATTGAGGGAATTCTGATGCGCGGTCCACACCGCATTGAAGTTGCTGTGCGTACACCAGAGGGGAAAATTGACTCCGAAGAGCTGCAGTATGTCCCTATTTGGGACCGCTGGCCGGTGTTCCGATTGCCCCTTTTGCGTGGGGTGGCTTCTTTTGCGGACAGCCTTTGTATGAGCAGCCGGGCACTGGATATGTCCAGTGAAAAATCCGGCATGACGGATATAGAGGGCGAGGAGGAAGAAAACGAGAGCAAACTGGATCAGTGGATTGACAAACATCTGGGGGATAAGGCAGCCAAAGTTTTTATGGTGATTGGTTCTGTGCTGGGAGTAGCGCTTGCGATTGCATTGTTCTTTTTGGTGCCGACGGCACTATTCAATTTGCTGCTGCATGTAACCGGCTCAGGGCTGGCGGGCTGGCGCAGCCCATTTGAAGGGGTGCTGCGTTTGATTATTTTTGTCGCCTATATTGGGCTGCTCGGTTTTCAGCCGGATGTAAAGCGAATGTTTCGTTACCATGGAGCGGAGCATAAAACAATTTTTTGCTATGAAGCTGGCCTGCCCCTCACGGTGGATAATGTGCGCCGGCAGGGCCGTTTCCATCCGCGCTGTGGCACCAGCTTTATGGTGCTGATGATTTTGATTGGCATTTTGGTTGGACTGTTTATTCCGTTTTCCAATCCATTCCTGCGCACTTTTGTTAAACTGCTGTGTATTCCCATTGTTGTGGGGCTGGGGTATGAACTGATTCGCTACTGCGGCCGTCACGAGAACCGCTTAACACGCATCATTGCCGCGCCGGGGTTGTGGATGCAGCGCCTGACCGTGAAAGAGCCGGACGACGGCATGATGGAAGTAGCAATCGCGGCCATGAAGAAAGTGATTCCCGCGAATGGAGAGGACCGGATTGCCGCATGACAAATGAACAGGCATATTTAAAGGCAAAAAAGATTTTGCAGCAGGCCGGAAACGAAAGTCCGGCATTTGATGCGGTGTGCCTCTGTCAAAAGGTACTGCATCTGGACCGTCCGGGTCTTGCAGTGCATGGACACGAACCGGCGGACGAACGAAAGGCGGAACAGCTTCTGCGGCTTGCGGAAAAACGGGCGGCCGGTGAGCCGCTGCAGTATCTTTTGGAAAAATGGCCGTTTTTGAATTTGGAGCTGGCAGTGGGGGAAGGTGTGCTGTGCCCGCGGGAAGAAACCGAATTGCTGGTCCACAGCGCTTCCCGTCTGCTGCCGCAGGGCGTACGAGTGCTGGACCTGTGTGCCGGCAGCGGTGCCGTGGGGCTGGGGCTCAAGAGCCTGCGGCCGGATTTGACAGTGGCCTGCGGTGAAAAATATCCGCAGGCGTTTGCCTACCTGCAGAAGAACTGCCGCGCCTATCTGGACCTTGCCGTAACGCCGCTTTCATTGGACGCCTTTTCCAAGGCGGATGCGGCTTCCTGCGGGCTGTTAGGCGGCTTTTTGTGTAACCCGCCGTATGTACGTGCCGGGGAGATTCCGGGCCTGCAGACGGAACTGCATTATGAACCGGAAACCGCTATTGATGGTGGCACGGACGGTCTTCAGTTTTATCGGGCGATTTCCAAGCTGTGGATACCGCAGCTGCAGCCCGGTGGCCTGTGTGCGGTGGAAATTGGCGAAAGTCAGGCAGCGGCGGTTTCCGCCCTGTTCACATCGGTGGGGCTGGAGAAAATTTCGGTTATCAAAGACTTTAACCAGTTTGACCGTGTTGTTCTGGGCTGGAAGCCCACAAAAAAATAGATATAAAAAGCAGGCCCTCGATTTACATCGGGGACCTGCTTTTTGCTTTTGCATTTATTCTTTATGCCATTTTACACCCTGCGGTGTATCCTCCAGCACCACACCGCGTGCTTTCAGTTCGTCACGGATACAGTCCGCTTTCGCCCAGTTCTTCTCTGCGCGGGCCTGTGTGCGCTGTACAATGAGCGCTTCAATTTCGGCGCTTTCACTGTCTTCTGAGCTTTCGGTGCCCGGTACCGGGCGGCTGTACAGCAGACCTAGTACATCTGCCAGCTTAGTAAACAGGTCATAAGCATACTGACAGATTGCTTTGCCCGGCGCCTTTTCGGTGGAAAGGTCAGTGTTGATTTCTTTTACCATGTCAAACAGTGCAGCAATGGCGTTGGCTGTGTTCAGGTCGTCATCCATGGCGCTTTCAAACGCGGTGCGGCAGGCGTTCAGCTTTTCCCGTACAGCGGCATCACCGGTTTTTTCGCCGTCCGGTGCGTGCTGCAAAACAAAAGCAAGGTTATCACGGCAGTTATACAGGCGGTCCAAAGAAGCCTTGCACTGTCCAATCATTGCCACGCTGTAGTTGATGGGCATACGGTAGTGTGCGGATACCATTAGGTAACGAATCGGTTCATAGCCAAATTTTTCTGCTACATCACGCACAGTAAAGAAATTGTGCAGGCTTTTGCTCATCTTTTGGTTATTGATATTGATATAGCCGTTGTGCAGCCAGTAATGTGCAAATGGAACGCCATTGGCGCATTCACTTTGGGCAATTTCATTTTCGTGATGTGGGAAAATTAGGTCCTGCCCGCCGCAGTGAATGTCAATCGTCTTGCCGAGGTAGCGCAGTGCCATAGCCGAGCACTCAATGTGCCAGCCGGGACGGCCGTGCCCCCATGGGGATTCCCAGTAGGGCTCGCCCGGCTTAGCGCCTTTCCACAGGGCAAAATCCATGGCGTCCTCTTTGATTTCACCGGTGGCAATGCGCGCGCCGGCCTGCAGGTCTTCCAGCGGCTGATGGCTGAGTTTTCCGTAATTTTTATTTTTCAGGGTGCGGAAATAAACGTCGCCATTGTCGGTGGGATAAGCGTACCCTTTGTCTATTAAAGTAGAAATGAGCTTTTGGATACCCTCAATGTTTTCGGTTGCCTTGGGGTGTACCGTTGCCGGCCGCACATTCAGGCCGGCGGCATCTTTTTTGTACTCTTTAATATATCTGCGGCTGACGGTCAGGTAGTCGCTGCCTTCTTCGTTGGCCTTGTTGATGATTTTATCGTCAATATCCGTAAAGTTTTGCACGAAGGTGACCTGATAGCCGCAGTATTCCATGTAGCGGCGCAGAACATCAAAGACGCAGATGGGGCGGGCATTTCCTATATGAATGTAGTTGTATACGGTAGGACCGCAGGCGTAAATTTTCGCTTCCTTGGGCGTAATGGGGACGAACTCTTCTTTTTTGCGTGTCAGTGTGTTGTACAGTTTCATTTATGAAATCTCCCTGCAGTTATTTTGCTTTTGTACTGGATAGTGTCTGTGCAGGTTCTTCATCTTCTGCACAGCAACAGTTTTCTATCTGCATACCCAGCTTCTGTTCGATATTTTCCAGCAGTGTGTTCATGCGGCCCAGTTCCTGCGAAACAGGGTCGGTGACATGGACCTGGTCCAGGTTATTTGGGCGGACACCGTTAATGCGCACCACTCTTGCCGGTACGCCTACAGCGGTGGCATTGGCGGGTACTTCCTCCAGTACAACGGCGCCGGCGGCAATGCGGGCGTTATCACCGATTTTCATAGGGCCAAGGATTTTAGCGCCGGTACCGACCAACACGTTGTTGCCAAGGGTTGGGTGCCGTTTTCCCTTATCTTTTCCAGTGCCGCCCAAAGTTACCCCCTGATACAGTGTACAGTTGTCGCCGATTTCGGTTGTTTCGCCGATGACCACACCCATGCCGTGGTCAATGAACAGGCCTTTGCCGATTTTTGCGCCGGGGTGAATTTCAATGCCGGTTTTGTGGCGGGAGCGCTGGCTTACCCAACGTGCCAGAAACGGATGCCCGTTTTCCAGCAGCCGATGGGCCCGCCGGTAGCTGCGCACGGCCTTAAAGCCGCTGTAAAGGAAGTAGACCTCCAGCCGGCTGCGTGCGGCCGGGTCACGGTCCATAATTGAGTCAATTTCTGCCTTCAGCTTTGCAAACATAGTAACACTCCTTGTGTCGACACATGAAAAACAGAGCGCGAAAAAAGCCCCCGTCCATGCAGAAAATTTCCTGCACAGACGGAGGCGAAAAGTCAATTCCGCGGTTCCACTCCGGTTTTTCACTCAAGGATGATAACGGTTCCCGCCGTGCAGGGATTTCCCCCTGCCTGCTCCCGGATGCATGCTTCACAGGGCAGCCGCGAAAAGCACTTGCAGCCAGTGGCGCTTTCTCTCTGCCGCAGCGTGCCCTGTTACTTTTTCCGTTCTCAGCATTTCATACCTATTTATTATATGTTGCATGGGCTCAAATGTCAATGAAGGCGGACAGTTCCTTATCGAATCTGGTTGATTACATGGCGGTTTTGCACAATATAGACAATGCCGCTGATGACAGCCAGCACACAGGAAATGCCAATCAGCAGGTTGCCGAAGAGGTTGAGGGCAGGCATTGCGGCGGCGGAAACGACGCCGAATTCCCCGAGGGTTTGGAATAGCAGCACACAGATGGCGGCGACAATCTGGGAAACGGTTTTGGATTTGCCCCATTTGTTGGCGGCAATTACTTTGCCGGATTCCACAGCGACCAGCCGAAGAAAAGTGATGGCAAATTCCCGAAACAAAAGGATGAGAACCAGCCAGATGTTGCATAGGTCCAGCTTGACAAAACAGATAAAGACGGACAAAATCAGCACCTTGTCTGCTAGTGGGTCCAAAAATTTTCCGAAAGAAGTAATCATGCCGCAGGAACGGGCAATTTTTCCGTCCAAATGATCCGTATAGGAAGCTACGAGGAACAGCAGCAGTGCCCAAAGGTAATGTCCCCATACCTGCGGAAGCAGCAGGAAGGCGACAATAAACGGTACCATGACCATGCGCGCGAGTGATAGCTTATTGGGCAGGTTCATAAGTGAGCCTCCTTTTGCGGGCGCAGTTCACCCACAAGGTCTCCGTCAATACAGTTCGTTATCAGAATGGGCACAAAACTGCCGAAGGACGGCTTTGGGGTTCCCTGCGGTACGGTAAAGAATACTTTCCCGTCAATATCGTCTGGTGCCTGCGCGGCGGTGCGGCCAAACCAGCAGTTTACATAACGGTCCCAGCCCTCACACAAAACGGTTTGGATGCTGCCGACCATTGCTTCACCGGCCGCCTGCATACGCTCCATTTGGCCTTCCATAATCAGCTCGGCACGGTGTCCCTTTACGTCGCTGTCAATCTGATTCGGCAGCTGTGCCGCTTCGGTTCCCTCCTCCTGCGAATAGGGGAAACAGCCCAGCCGATCAAACTGAATTTCTTTTACAAATTCACACAGCTGGGTAAAGTCCTCTTCCGTTTCGCCGGGAAATCCGGTAATCAGCGTGGTGCGCAGGGTAACGTCCGGCAGCTTTTCGCGAATATGTGCAATCAGCTGTGTCAGTTTTTCCCGGTCACCCCAGCGGTGCATGGCTTTTAGAATTCGCCCGCTGCAGTGTTGCAGCGGAAGGTCAATGTACGGCAGAACTTTTGGCTCTTTTGCCATGACATCGAGCAGGTCATCGGTCAGGTAGTCCGGGTAGCAGTACAAAAAGCGAATCCACTGCAAACCGTCGATTTTGCACAGACGAGTCAGCAGGGCAGGGAGCATCAGCTTATGGCCGTACAAATCCCAGCCGTATTTTGTGGTGTCCTGTGCAATCAGCGTCAATTCCTTGGCGCCATTTTTCACCAGTTTTTCTGCTTCCACCACAATTTCTTCCATGGGGCGGCTGCGGTACCGGCCGCGAATAAACGGAATGGCACAATAGCTGCAGCGATTGTCGCAGCCCTCCGCAATTTTTAGGTACGCGTAATAGCTTGGCGTCAGCAGACGGCGTTCCCCGCACAGTGGCAGCTTTTCTTTTTCAGGGAAGGACTCCGGATGGCTGCCGGCCAGTGCTGCGCGGCAGACGGCGTCAATATCGGCATTTGCACCAATGCCGCAGACAGCGTCACACTCCGGCAACTGCTGCATAATCTGCTCACGGTAGCGTTCCGCCAGACAGCCGGTTACGACAATCGCCTTGATGCGTCCCTCTTTTTTCAGCCGCGCCAGTTCCAGTATCTCATTGATGCTTTCTTGTTTCGCGCTTTGAATAAAGCCGCATGTATTGACAATGGCGACATCGGCCAGCGCCGCGTCATCTTTTATCTGCCAGCCAGCGTTTTCCAGCGACGCCAGCATAACTTCTCCGTCCACCTGGTTTTTTGCACAGCCCAGGCTTATGATTCCAACTGAATCTGCCATAGTTTATTCTTCATCCTCATTTGTCATGTATTGTTTCAGTGCGGTGCGGATATCTGTGTATTCATAACCCATACGCTGCAAAGCGGCGGCCGCACGGCGGTGGCTTTTTTCGTCGGCCAATGTGCGGTATTTCTTTTGCAGGACTTTCTGTATGGCGGCGGTTACGTCCGGCTCATTTTGCAGAGCGGCCTGTTCCGCTGTCTGCGGATTGATGCCCTTGCGGGCCAGCTCATACCGCACACGGCGCAGGGCAAAGCCTTTTCGGTACAGTTCCCGTGCGTAGCGCTGGGCAAAGTTCGCATCATCAATAAGGCCGAGGTCCTCCATCTTCTGTGCGGCGGCTTCCGCCGCGGCACGGGGTACAGTGTGGGCAATTTTATCGGTCAGCTCTTTTTTGGAGTGACTGCGGTGCTCCAGCAGGTACAGGGCTTTTTCGCTTGCACGGTGTGCGTCGGACTGCTGCAGCAGAGTATGCAGTTCTTCATCTGAAATGTCCTGCCCCAGTTTCCAGCCGGCTTTCAGCAGCGTTTCCGTGTCTACACTGAGTGCATATTCACCGTCAAAAAATAAAGCGGTTTTACAGTGCCGCCGCGGTTCCATTGCGGTTAGTTCCACCCGCCAAACTTCCTTTCTCTGCGAAGCAGGGGAAATTCTTTTTTCTGCTTATTTGTCATCTGCTTCAATATCAATATTAACAGGATTGGTGCGGGGAGCGGGAGCTGGTTTTTCCTCCGCTTTATTTGTTGCGGCAGGTGCCTGCAGCGGCTTTGCCGCCGAAGCACGAGGAGAAATGGTTTTTGCGTACAGTTTATCCGCATTAGCGCGAATTTTTGCCTCAATCTCATCAGCCAATTCCTGATTTTCGAGGAACAGCTTTTTCACATTCTCACGGCCCTGTCCCAGCCGCTGACCGTTATAGGAGAACCAGGCACCGCTTTTTTCAACAATATCCAGTTTTACGCCGAGGTCCAGAATTTCACCCACATGGGAAATACCTTCGCCGTACATAATATCAAATTCTGCCGTACGGAACGGCGGCGCAATCTTATTTTTTACAACTTTTGCCCGTGTGCGGGAACCAATTTGTTCGGTACCATTTTTCAGCGTTTCTGCTTTACGGATATCCACACGGACAGACGCGTAGAACTTCAGCGCGCGGCCGCCGGGCGTAACCTCCGGGTTGCCGTACACAATGCCGACTTTTTCACGCAGCTGGTTAATAAAGATGGCGACGCAGTTGCTTTTGCTGATGGCACCGGCCAGTTTGCGCAGAGCCTGGCTCATCAGGCGGGCCTGCAGCCCCACGTGGCTGTCACCCATTTCCCCCTCGATTTCAGCGCGGGGGACCAATGCGGCGACCGAGTCAATGACAATGACATCGATGGCACCGGAGCGCACCAATGCTTCAGTAATTTCCAGTGCCTGTTCACCGGTGTCTGGCTGGCTGACCAGCAGGCTGTCCACATCTACGCCCAGTGCCGCCGCATAAATGGGGTCCAGTGCGTGTTCCACATCGATAAAGGCAGCATTGCCGCCGCGCTTTTGTCCTTCTGCAACGCAGTGCAGGGCCAGTGTCGTTTTACCGGAACTTTCCGGTCCAAAAATTTCGATGATGCGCCCGCGCGGAAAGCCGCCAATGCCCAAAGCCAGGTCCAGACCGAGGCTGCCGGTGGAAATGGCTTCTACATGCATGGCTTCGTTTTGTCCCAGGCGCATGATAGCGCCTTTTCCAAACTGCTTTTCAATTTTGGCCAGTGCCGTTTTCAGGGCTTCTTCTTTATTCTTTGCGTTCTGTGCAGCTTTATTTGAATCCTTGTTTGTTGCCATGGGCTGTCATCCTCCTGAAGTTCCGGCCGCAGCCGGGCATGAAACTCTCTGATTTTGTATCACTTTCCAGATAAAAAAAGAAAGATTCTTTACACCAATCGTAGTTATAAGTATATCGTACTCCGCAGAAAAAAGCAATACAATTTGAACATTTGTTCTGAAATAAAAACAGGAAAGAAGACAAAAATGCACCGGCCACAACAGGACGGTGCATACAAAATTTTGCTTATTTTCGGGTATCTGTTTTCCGAATATTCAGTGCCCGGGCAGCGTTGAGGATTGCCAAAATGGTTACGCCAACATCGGCAAAAACGGCGGCCCACATGGTAGCAAGCCCCAGTGCAGACAGAATCAGAACCAATAGCTTTATTCCAAGTGCAAACACAATGTTTTCCCGTACAATGCGGAGTGTTTTGCGGGAAATACGAATGGCGGCGGGCAGCTTTAAGGGGTCATCGTCCATCAGGACAACGTCCGCCGCTTCCACAGCAGCATCACTGCCCAAAGCACCCATGGCGACGCCAACATCTGCACGGGCCAGAACCGGTGCATCATTGATACCGTCCCCCATAAAGACAAGGCTGCCTTTTTTGTTTTGCAGCAGGTCTTCCACTGTATCCACTTTGCCGCCGGGCAGCAGCTCCGCCCGTACCTCGTCAATGCCGAGCTGACTGGCTACGGTTTCCGCAGCTTTTTGATCGTCACCTGTCAGCATAACAACACGGCGGATTCCTTCGGCTTTCAGCTGAGAAATGGCTTCTTTGGAGTGTTCCTTGACCTCGTCACTAATTAGAATATATCCAAGATAAGTTCCGTCGGCAGCTACCTGTACGACGGTGCCCGGCTGTGTGACCTCCAGAGGAGTGAGGCCTGCCTGCTGGAGCAGTGCGCTGCTGCCCACCAAAACCGGCTGGCCGTTCACCATGGCCTGCACGCCGCGGCCGGCTGTTTCCTGAATATCGGTCACCTGTTCCGGTACGGCCGATTTTCCCCACGCTTCCCGCAGAGAGGTAGCGATGGGATGACTGCTGCAGCTTTCGGCCAATGCTGCGATTTCCAGCAGGCGGCCTTTGTCGGCGGAACCTGCCGGTACTACCTGCGTTACATGGAAGGTGCCCTTCGTCAGGGTGCCGGTTTTATCGCAGACAACAGTGTCCGTTTTGGCCAGCGTTTCCATATAGTTCCCGCCTTTAATCAAAATACCACAGCGGGAGGCACCGCCAATGCCGCCGAAAAAGGTGAGAGGAATGGAAATGACCAGCGCACAGGGGCAGGATACTACCAAAAAGTTCAGCGCACGCATTACCCAGTCACGCAGTGGCAGTTGGAATAGCAGCGGCGGCAGACAAGCAAGTACCACAGCCGCCAGCACCACGGCGGGCGTGTAGATGCGGGCAAACTTCGTAATGAAGTTTTCGGATTTTGCTTTTTGACTGCTGGCATGTTCCACTAATTCCAATACTTTAGAAACGGTTGATTCGCCGTATGCTCTGGTTACCTGAATGGTCAGCACGCCGCTCAGATTGATGCAGCCGCTCAAAGCCTCACTGCCGGCGGCGAGCCGGCGCGGCATACTTTCACCAGTTAGGGCAGAGGTATCCGCCGTACTTTCTCCCCGCAGGACCGTGCCGTCCAGTGGAATACGTTCGCCGGGTTTTACAACAATAGTACTGCCAACTGCTATCTTTTCCGGCGATACGGTTTTCACGGAGCCGTCCGGCAGCAGCAGACCGGCGCTGTCCGGACGGATATTCATCAGGGAGCGAATGTTTTTGCGGGAATGGTCTACCGCGCAATCCTCCAGTAGTTCCCCAATCTGATAGAATAGCATAACCGAAACCGCTTCGGCATACTGCCCAGCAGCCAGCGCGCCGACGGTGGCAATACCCATTAAAAAATGTTCGTCAAATACCTTGCCGTGTGCAATGTTTTGAACGGCTTCCCACAACACATCCCAGCTGATGACGGCATAGGGGAACAGGAACAGCGTCGGCCGCAGAATGCCCTGCACCGGCAGCAAGACTGCCGCAGCCAGAAGCCCGGCACTGACTAGAATCCTCACAAGTGTTTGTTTTTGTTCACGGGTCATAACATTCCCTCATTTCTCCGCAGAACTATGGAAAGACAAAACGTATCTAGAAACAGGAGGCTCAGTCCGTGTGGCTGCCGTACAGTTCCAGCAGATGTTCCATACCCATATCCAGAATAGTGCGCACGTGGTCATCTGCCAGAGAATAAAAGACAGTTTTGCCGTCGCGGCGGTTTTTCACCAGCTGGTTCTGTTTTAAAACCCGCAGCTGATGCGAGATGGCAGATTGGTTCATATTCAGCAGCTGGGCAATATCACAGACGCACATTTCACTTTCAAACAGGACATACAGGATTTTAATGCGCGTACTGTCCCCGAAAACCTTGAAAAGTTCCGCAAGGTCATACAGTACTTCTTCGTCCGGCATTTGCTGTTCTACTTTTTTAACAATGGATTCATGTACATGGATAAAGTCACAGCGTTCAATTCCATTTTTATCCGACATGAGGAATCCTCCTTTTCACAAAACATATGAATACATGTTCATACGTTCATTATATGAAAATACCGGCGTTTGTCAAGCAAAATCTTGACATGCTGAATTGGGCAGTTTATACTGATGGTGCCCCCCGGGTGGGGGGATAGGTATGACAAAAGCAGTCTGCACATAAACTACAGACCTGCTGACGGAATCCTTTAGCGGAAGGGGAGTGGTCATATGAAACAGGTAAAATTTACGGTGACCGGCATGACGTGTGCTGCCTGTCAGGCACACGTGGAAAAGGCGGTCAAATCGCTTGCTGGTGTAGATACCTGTACAGTCAGCCTGCTGACGGACAGCATGACGGCACAGTTTGACCCGGCAGCGGTTGACGAAACCAAAATTTGCACGGCTGTAGAGAAAGCGGGCTATGAGGCTCGACCGGTGGGAAACAAACCTTTGGCGGCGGAGGAAAAAACAGCACGGCAGCGCGCCGCAGAAGAACAGCACCACATGAAAAACCGGCTGACTGCTTCTTTTGTATTTTTTATACCGTTATTTTATATCGCCATGGGGCACATGGTGGGTATGCCGCTGCCGCCGTTTTTGGCGGGTATGCAAAATGCGGTTGCCTACGGTATGGCACAGTTCGTTCTGGTGCTGCCAATTCTTTATATCAACCGCAGCTATTTTATCAACGGATACCGCACGCTGTTCCAGCGTTCGCCTAACATGGACAGCTTAATTGCCATTGGTTCCACTGCGGCAGTCGTGTACGGTGTCTTTGCTATCTGCCGTATCGGCAGCGGTTTGGCTACCGGTGATATGGCACTGGCACAAAAATATCACCATGACTTATATTTTGAGTCTGCTGGTACGATTTTAACATTGATTACACTGGGAAAATATTTGGAAAGCCGCTCAAAAGGCCAAACTACAGCGGCAGTGGAAAAGCTGCTGGACCTAAAGCCGCAGACAGCCGTAGTGCAGCGCGATGGACAAGAGCAGGAAATTCCAGTGGCAGAAGTTCAGCTTGGGGATTTGGTTGTTGTGCGGCCGGGCACTGGCATTCCAGTGGACGGCGTTGTGACCGAGGGTCTGTCGGCGGTGGACCAGAGTGCAATCACCGGCGAAAGCATTCCGGTGGAAAAAAAGCCGGGTGACCAAGTGGTGACGGCTACCATCAATGGGACTGGACACCTCATCTTTCGGGCAACCAAAGTCGGTGACGATACGACACTGGCGCAGATTATCCGTCTGGTGGAAGATGCCGGCAGCAGCAAAGCACCGATTGCCCGTTTGGCCGATAAAATCGCCGGAATTTTTGTGCCGGCCGTGCTGATGATTGCTGCGGTAACAGCGGCTGTTTGGCTGCTGTTAGGTTATGGGACGGAATTTGCCCTGCGGGCTGGCATTGCGGTGCTGGTCATTTCCTGCCCATGTGCATTGGGGCTGGCAACACCGGTTGCCATTATGGTTGGGACCGGCCGCGGCGCGCAGCTGGGTGTCCTTTTCAAGTCTGCACGGGCACTGGAAACGGCCCACACGGTTGATACTGTCGTACTGGACAAGACCGGTACGCTGACCACCGGCAGGCCGGAGGTGACAGACCTTATCGTACAGCCGCCCTTTACAAAGGAACAGCTGCTGCTGGCAGCGGCTGCGCTGGAACGTCCCAGTGAACATCCGCTGGCACAGGCGGTTCTGCGCTGTGCGGAGGAAAATCATACGACTGCGGCGGAAGTGACGGATTTTCAGGCTGTACCGGGACGCGGCGTGCAGGCAAAAATAGGCGGCACGGTGTATGCGGCGGGGAACGCTGCCATGATGAAGATGTGTGGCGCGGACACGGCCGCCCTGTTGCCGCAGACTGAAACATTATCCAAAGAGGGCAAAACACCTTTGTATGTGGCAAAAGGGCATACCCTGATGGGATTGGCTGCGGCGGCCGACCCGCTGAAACCTACCAGCCGTTCTACAGTGGAAGCACTGCAAAAAATGGGTCTTTCGGTCATTATGCTGACTGGGGACCACCGGCAGACAGCTGAAGCTATCCGCCGCCGGCTGGGGTTGGATAAAGCGGTGGCGGAAGTCCTGCCGCAGGATAAAGAGCAACAGGTGCGTACGCTGCAGGAACAGGGACATAAAGTGGCCATGGTCGGTGACGGCATCAATGACGCGCCTGCTCTGACGCGTGCGGATGTGGGTATTGCCATTGGCGCCGGGACGGACATTGCCATAGAGGCGGCTGATGTGGTGCTGATGAGAAGCGACCCGCTGGACGTTGCCGCTTCCATTCAGCTTTCGCGGGCGGTTATTCGCAATATTAAAGAAAACCTATTTTGGGCTTTCTTTTATAATAGCTTAGGCATTCCGCTGGCGGCGGGCGTTTTCTATCCGCTGCTGGGTTGGCAGCTGAACCCGATGTTTGCTGCCGCTGCCATGAGCTTCAGCAGCGTCTTTGTTGTGGGCAATGCACTGCGACTGCGCTTTTTCAAGCCAAAAACTGCACAGCTGCCGCAGGCGGCTGAAGCTGCAGATACAATCCGTAAAAATCAAATGCGAAAGGAAGAATCATCCATGAAAAAAATCATTGCAGTAGAGGGCATGATGTGCGAACACTGTCAGGCACATGTACAAAAGGCACTGGAGGCAGTGCCGGGTGTTCAGAAAGTTTCCGTAAGCCTTGCAGAGAAGCAGGCGGAGGTTATCTGCGGTGCGGGGGTCAGCGATGAAGTTCTGCGCAGCGCTGTAGAAGCGGCAGGATACAAGCCCGGAAACGTGGCAGACAAAGCATGAAGGCGGACAAAGATTCCGTGCAGCGGCTGCTGAAAACGGCGGCAGGACAGCTGAACGGTGTGATGAAAATGGTGGAAGAGGACCGTTACTGTATTGATATCAGCAACCAGCTGCAGGCAGTTACGGCCATTTTAAAAAAAGCCAACCGGGAGATTCTGCACGCACATATGCGCTGCTGTGTGACCGAGGCGGTGGAAAGCGGCAATGCCGATGAAAAAATTGATGAGCTGCTGGACCTGATGGAACGTGCTGCAAAATAAAATAGACCGCAGCTAAGCGCTGAATTCTGCACTTGGCTGCGGCCTTTTTTAGGTATTTTTGTTTGTATCAGTTTTTTAAATCGGAAGTTTCGGTTTTGAAAGCTCACTGGGGTCCAGCTCAGCGGTGTTCTCCAACTCCTGTTCGCTTTTTATCTGGTATGTTTTGTGTGCATGACGAAGAATACAGATGACAATAATATTAAGAATGCCGTCGGCAATCAGCGTAGAATACGTAAAGGTCAGCTGTGCAGCATCACTGCCAAAGGAATAGGTTAGTGCTGTCATGGCAAGCCCGGTGCTGACACCGGCCATGATAAGGACAATCCACCATCTTTTCATGCGCAGCCGCAGCAGGTCCGTGGAATACTGCATTTTAATTAGGCTGTCTGCCAGCACGGCGATGGACAGCAGCTGACGAAAGGCACAAGCAACTTCATTTGTGCGTATCAGTGAAAAAATGCCCAGCAGAATGCACGCGGCACCGCCCGCAAATTCGAAATGACCGGGCACAAGGTATCGTTTGCGCAGAAAATAAACCAGAACGAAAACCGCACCGGTGATAACCAGTAGGATACCGAGTGCTTGGCAAAGCATGGGAAGAGAAACCTGCGGGAAGATCAACAGCAGCGCACCACCGATGATATAAGCCGCCGAGATACAGACCAGTATGGTCCAAGATAAAACAATTTTTTTCGGCTGCTGGATGACTTCTTCTTTTTTATTTTTCCTTTCCATGTGGCAACTCCTCTTTTCGGGCAGACAGCCGCTGCTGTCCACAGGATATGGATTTATCTTTTCCTTTTCTACATTATTATATATCGAAGCACGCGGAAATGGTAGCATTTTCTGCTTTCTTGTTTTCTGCAGGTTTCCCCTCTGTTTCCGAAAGGAACCATACCCATACCGGTTATAAGCAGATGGGCTCTGCGCCATACTAAGGGAAAAGAAAAAGCCCGCTGCGGCAGGGTGAAGGAGGAGCTTTTGCATGGAACAAGGGAATACACAGACTGCGGCGCTGGCCATACAGCAAACAAGGCAGGACACTGTGCTGGAACATCTTGGTATGTGGCTGGTTGGGGGCGGACTGTATTGTCTGCTGGAGGTTGCGTGGCGCGGCTGGACGCACTGGACAATGTTTTTGGCAGGAGGTACGTTATTCCTTCTGATTGGCTTGGAACGCGGCAAGCAGCAGGACGGCAGGTCCTTGTTGGGAAGGGCTGTGCTGGCGGGCATGACCATTACCGGCGGCGAGTTTTTAACGGGATGTATTGTAAATCTGTGGCTGCACATGAACGTATGGGATTATTCGGACCAGCCGTATAATTTGCTCGGCCAGATTTCTCTGCCAGCTTCTTTGGGCTGGTGTGCGGTGGGTATGCTGGCGGTTTTGCTTTACGACCTGCTGGACTGGTACCTGTTTGGGGAAGAACGTCCCTGCTATCATTTCCTGTAAAAAGTCAATTTGTGAAAAATACTCACAATAAATGTTATTTTTCTCCATACTACTGTATAATTGGGGTGAAAAAGATAAAATAGGGGAGAAAAATATGGGAAAGCACAGTCGGAAGAATAGGCTGGCGGTCTTAAGCGTGGCTTTGGTTCTGTCCTTTATTGTACAGGTCAGTACAGCCAGAGTTTTCGGCAGCCAAGATATCATTTGGAAATTCAATGACGGAACAACATTGCTGCAGCAGGAAGATTCTCTCTTGCTGCAGTCTGCGGATGGCAGCTCCGCTTCTTTTGACGGCACACTGCAGTCCGCTTGTCAGGAAACGGCTGACGGGAACATCTTTCTGCTTATGCGCCGAGCTGAAAAAGATTATCTGGACCTTTACAGTGACGGCGCTGCCTATCATGGAAAACAGGCATTGCAGGCAGGTGCGGATGTACCGGTCCTGCAGGCATGCAGCAGCGCTGGTACTTTGTATGTTCGGTACACAACAGCTGAAAATGTACAGACACAGTATGTCGTTATGCCAATGAAAAAATTAACGGTATGCAGTTCTGTACAGACTGTTCCATCAGACGGCTGGAGCAGTGTGCAGCCGATAAAGACCGCAGATGTACCGGAAAGTACGTCTGCAGTGTCGGAAAGCAGTACAGCTTCAGAAATTTCCAATCCAGCTGCTTCACCTGATTCGGTTTCATCCGATCCTTCTGCATCTTTGGCGGAGGAGAGCGGCGCGGCTTCTCAATCAGGCAGCCAAGAGGAAAGTGTTCCTGAAAGCCATGCGGAAAGTTCCAGTTTGCCGTCTGACAGCCTTTCTTCTCAAAGTGCAGTGTCCACTTCCCAGGAGCAGCCGCTCAATAGTTTCCTTTACCGGTGCGGTGGCCCAATGACGGTAACACAGATGCAGCAGGTAATTTCCCAGATGCATGACCAACCACAAAAAGAAAGCATAGAAATTATTCGGGTAGATGGGCAGTCGGTTAAGACGGGATGGCTGACAACAGGGGATGTTGTGCGGGATAATTGCGGCGGAAAAATAAAATATATTACAATCGTTATTCCCGGTGATTTGTGCGGCAGCGGGCATCCGGATGAAGCGTCCTATCAGCTGCTGCGGGAGTCAGTAGCCGGAGGGCGGCAGCTGGATGGTTTGAAAGCACAGGCGGCGGATATGACACAGCCGGAGGGGAGAACACCCGGCGGCGGTGTACCGCTGCTGGATATATCTGATTTGCTTTTGCTGAAACGTGCGGCAGGACTTTAAAAAAGAATATAAAAAATGTCCCCGTCTGCACAGCACAGGCGGGGACATTGCGGTTATGAAAGCCTTTTTGTTTGGACAGGCGGAAATTCGGACAGGTCCGCAGCCAGCCGGGTATGTTTAAACCCAATCAGCAACTTCCATAAACCGTAAAGGGAAAGAAACAGAAATAATATTTTTTTAAGAAAATTTTTCATGGAAACAAGGGCCTCCTTTGTTTCGGACATTTTCAGCCGAAAACAGAAAAACATCCTGTATATGTATTATTTTACGGTGTTACCTTTAAAACGTGCGTTAGGGAGAAGAGAATGATAATGGCGCCAAGTGCAATGCGGTACCAGCCAAACGGTTTGAAATTATGTTTTTTGACGAACTGCATCAGTCCACGGATAGCGAAAATGGAAACGAAGAAAGCAACCATCATGCCAATGAGCAGAACCGACAGTTCCAAACCGGAAAAACCAGCGTGGTAATTTTTTAGATATTTTCTGATTTCCCAAACGCTGGCGCCCAGCATTGTCGGAATTGCCAGGAAGAAAGAGAACTCTGCAGCTGCCGGACGGGCACAGCCCAGCAGAGAGGCACCCAAAATAGTAGAACCGGAACGGGAAGTGCCGGGAATCAGCGAAAGGCACTGGAATAAGCCGATTTTTAGGGAAGTTCGGTTGTCAATGGCGTCCGAGGTGCGAAAACGCAGCTTTCTGTGGTGGTTTTCGATAACGATAAAAAGAATGCCGTATATAATTAGGGCAATGGCGACGACAACCGCATTGTAAAGATGTTCATGCAGAAAGTCGTCGAGCAGTACTCCGACAATGCCAGCCGGAATCGTACCAATGATAACTTTCAGCCAAAGCGACCAAGTGCTCTTTTTCTGCTGTGGTGTTTTGCGCCTGCTGAAAGGATTCAAGCGGTGCCGGTACAGCACAAGCACCGCCAAAATAGAGCCAAACTGAATGACGACCAGGAAAAGGTCTATAAATTTCTGTCCGCCGTGGTACATGGCAGGGTCCATCGGCCAGAAAGAATCAAACAGAATCATGTGTCCTGTGCTGCTGACAGGGAGCCATTCGGTAATCCCTTGGATAATGCCTAGAATGATTGCCTTGAAAATTTCAAGTATCTGCATAATGTTTCCTTTCTGCTGTGAATTCGGCAGCTTTAGGGAGCAGCCGGAAGCAATAAAGCGGTTTTATTATAGCATACTGAAAAGAAAAAGAAAATGCCTTTTGTATACCCCCCATGTTGTTTTTATGGTGTGTACAATAATATGTATATTTGTTTGGCCGTAGGACAGCCACTACAGAAAAGCAGAAAAAAGGCCAGCGCCCACAAAGGACGCTGACCTTTTTCTGTACGATATACAACAGGTATCGAAAGTTTCGTTTTTGAAACCGGATTTACATGAGAGCCGGTGCAATGCCTTTGAAGAGGCCAACAAGCAGGCAGGCAAGAACCAGAAGCAGTATGCACCATTTGAAGATACCCTTGAGCAGCTTGCTGTCCTGACCAGCCAAACCAACAGCTGCAACTGCAGTTGCGATGCACTGTGGCGACATAATCTTGCCGATGCCAGCGCCCAGGGAGTTCGCAGCAGCCAGCCAATATGCAAGAGCTGTGGAGCCTGGAGCAAGTGTCTTTGCAGCCTGTACCTGCAGGGAACCAAGCAGAACCTCTGTGTTGGTGCCGCTGCCGGTAACGAACGCACCGATTGCTGCAATGATAGGAGCAACGAACGGATAGAACTGACCGGTCAATGTGACAAACAGGTTAGCCATATCTTTAATCATGCCAGAGTAGGTCATGATTTTTGCCATAGCCATAACGGACATGATAGTGATAATGGTCTTAACCATTTGTTTGCAGGTAGCGCCCAGTGTAGAAACCATGTCGTGACCGGAAACATGCTGTACAATACCACCGATGATAGCAGCGATGAAGATAAGCACACCAGGAGTGTTAATCCAGCTGAAGGATGTCGGTGTTTTTGCCATGGTGCTAATCATGACGGAAGTCTTGAACTGGCCGAGGAAATGGTTAATCGGCGGAACCAATTTGGATGTGAAGAGAAGAAATACGAAAATCAGGATGAAAGGAAGCCATGCGACAATCGGCTTCATAGTGGACACTTTTTCAGCCACTGCACCGCCTTTGCCTTTTTCGGCGTTCATATCATATTCGGCAGGAATAGGCTTGTCTTTACGGGCACGAGCCATCAGAATGGTGCAGGCCAGAGAAACGATGCAGCCAACGATAACAGTCAATTCCGGGCCAACGAATTTGGAAACAATCAGTTCCGGAATAACAAAGCTGATGCCGGAAACCAGCGTAATGCCGACCACGCCTTTCAGGGCTTTCGGTCCGCCGCCGCCGACAATGACCATCAGGAACGGAATCAAAATCATGAACGGAAGCATCTGAGCGATTGTTATGAAGGAAATGGTGGTCGGAATCATGCCGGCGCCGCCAAAAGCGGCTGCAGTAGAGCTGATCAGTGTTGTGGTTGGGATACCAACGGAACCAAAGGCTGTCGGGAATGCGTTTGCCAGCATACATACCAAACAAGCAATGACGGGGTTCATGCCCATGCCGGCCAACATGCTTGCTGGAATTGCAATAGCGGTGCCAAAACCAGCCATACCCTCGAGGAAGCCGCCGAAGCACCAGCCGATAAGCAGGATAATAATACGCCTATCTGCGGAGATGCCGGTCAGCATCTTCTTAATAACATCCATAGCCCCACTGCGCAGCGACAAATTATATGTAAAGATTGCTGCGATGATGACTAGGATGATAGGCCATAGCGCGGAAAGGAAACCTTCCAACGCGGAAGAAGCCATGCCGACAACGGGCATCTTCCACATGGCCAGCGAAAGCACTATGGCAATAAACATGGCGCTTACGCACGCCCAGTGACCGGGCATTTTCAGCGCGGTCAGAGCTACGATGATCCATATAATAGGAACTAGAGCTATGATGGATTGTAACATAGAAATCAGGACCTCCTTAAACTCCTCTGTGGCAGCATCATATGCTGCCAAAATTTATTTTCGCTAGTATCAAATACTACTAGCAATATACATAAAAAAGTTGTATAATGGGTTTGCAAAAGTTCACAATGAAGCGAATGGAATATATTCGACTTTTTTCTCGCCCCATACCATACTTGTCAGAATGGATAAAAATGAATGTTCGTAAAAGCTCGCTTTTGCTGTAACCGACAGTTTTTCAATAACGTTATTATATGCCCATGCTGTGAAAATGTCCATAATTTTCTGCAAGATATATATTTTTTTTACTATATACACAAACACGGGCCTTTAAAATTGTGAGAAAGTGAGAAATTCCAGTTTAGGGATTGCATTTGAGCGTATTTGTGATAAAGTTTTAGGGAAGCCAGCAAGTGGTTTGACCAATCCTTTGGAAGATTCACCGCTTGCTGAACGACTGGAACCATTGTTACATCATTAATTAACGCACCATTCAAAAAATCCGGAAGAATCCGGAACAAGCAGGAAGAAGCATGACGCTTCTTACCGAAATGGAGGGAAAAAAAGAGATGAATACAATTAAGATTCCCTTTGGAAAATCTGGCATGACGCTTCATACGGATCTGTCAAAGGCCGAAGTCCTTACTTCTCACATTGGTGAGATGAAGGCTACCGGTTCGGAGGACAACCTGGTACAGGAAGCAATGGCTCATCCGATTGGCTCCCCACGCCTGTGCGAACTGGCTAAGGGAAAAAAGACCTGCACAATCATTATCAGTGACCATACCCGTCCAGTGCCCAGCAAGCATATCATTCCCTTTATGCTGAAAGAACTGCGGGAGGGAAATCCGGATATTGACATCACTTTGTTGGTGGCAACCGGTTTCCACCGCCCTACAACAAAGGATGAAATGGTGGCAAAACTTGGCCAGGATATTGTGGACCATGAGAAGATTGTTATTCATGACAGCCGCAACCCCGATGCCAATATAAAGATTGGTGTGCTGCCGTCCGGAGCTCCCTGTGTGGTTGACAAAGTCGCTGCAAATGCGGACCTGCTGGTGTCCGAGGGCTTCATTGAAACGCATTTCTTCGCTGGCTTCTCCGGCGGCCGCAAGAGTGTGCTTCCCGGTGTCAGTGACCAGGTTACGGTTTTGGGCAACCACTGCTCCAAGTTCATCGCTTCTCCGTATGCTCGTACAGGTGTGCTGGAAGGCAATCCCCTACATGAGGATATGTTGGAAGCAGCAAGACTTGCCAACCTGAAGTATATCGTCAATGTTATCATTGATGAAGACAAAAAGGTCGTTGCAGCATTTGCCGGTGATTCCGTTCAGGCACATCAGGCTGGCTGCAACCTGCTCAGCAAGTACTGCAAAGTCAGCCCGAAGCAGAAAGGCGACATCGTCATTTCCAGCAACGGCGGCTATCCGCTGGACCAGAACATTTACCAGAGCGTTAAGGGACTGACTGCTGCTGAAGCAGCAGCCGCCGACAACGCGGTGCTGCTTATGGTTGCAAAGTGCAACGACGGTCACGGCGGTGAGGGCTTCTACAATGCGCTGAAGAATTGTTCTTCTCCTGAAGCACTGGCCAAAGAAATTCTTGCTACTCCACAGAACAAGACAAAACCGGATCAGTGGGAATATCAGATTCTCTGCCGCATCCTTTGCCATTATCATGTCATTTACATTACTGACCCGGCACAGCGTCAGGTCATTGAGGACATGAAGATGGAGTGGGCACCGGACATTGACACAGCACTGGCACGTGCCCGTGAGATTAAGGGCCAGGATGCGCATCTGGTAGTTATTCCGGATGGTATTTCTGTTATGGTTCTGTAACAGAAATAACGAATATTGACTTTTATTTTAGCAAATAAGACTTACTTTTATAAATTTTTTAAGAATTAACACGAAAGAGCAACAATTATACTTGATAATTATTGTTTTAAGAATTATCCTTAAGGAGGAGCTGTTATGGCTAACTACAATTCCGTCACACCCGAGATTATTGCTGAACTGGAAAAAGCTGCACATGGTCATGTTGTTACCGGTGCGGATGTCAACCCAGACTACGCAAAGGACGAGATGCCGATTTACGGCAGCCGTATGCCTGACGTATCTATTGATGCAACCAGCACAGAAGAAGTTTCGGCTATCATGAAGGTCTGCTATGAGAACAACATTCCGGTAACTACACGTGGTGCAGGTACTGGTCTGGCTGGCGCCTGCGTCCCGATTTGCGGCGGCGTTGTCATCTGCACGACCAAAATGAACAAGATCCTTTCCTATGACCTGGACAACTTTGCTGTTACCGTACAGCCTGGCGTTCTGCTGCAGACACTGGCTGATGATGCCCTAAAGCATGGCTGCATGTATCCGCCGGATCCGGGCGAGAAACTGGCTACTTTGGGTGGCAACGTTTCCACCAACGCTGGTGGTATGCGTGCTGTTAAGTATGGCGCTACCCGTGATTATGTCCGTGCTATGACTGTTGTTCTGCCGACTGGTGAAATTGTCCACTTCGGCGCAACTGTTTCCAAAACAAGCTCCGGTTACAGCATGACCAACCTGATGTGCGGTTCCGAAGGCACTCTGGGCATTATCACAGAAATGACACTGAAGCTGATTCCGGCTCCGCAGGCAACCATCAGCCTGATGGCTCCGTTTGAGGATCTGGCAGCCTGCATTTCTACTGTTCCGAAGTTCTTTAAGCGCCACTTCCATCCGCAGGCACTGGAATTCTTCGAGAAAGAAATCCTTGTTTCTTCTGAAGAGTATCTGGGCAAGCAGGTGTTCCCGCGTAAGATTGAGGGCACCGATGTAGGCGCTTATCTGCTGGTAACCTTCGATGGCGACACACAGGATGAGCTGGATCCAATCGTTGAGAAGGCTGCAGAAATGCTGCTGGAGGATGGCGCACTGGATGTTTTCGTTGCTGATACAGCACCGAAGCTGAAAGATATCTGGGCTGCTCGTTCTTCCTTCCTCGACGGCATTGAAGAGCAGACAAAGCTGCTGGACGAATGCGATGTGGTTGTGCCTGTCAATGCAATTGCTGAATATGTTGGCTTTGTTGCAGATGTTAAGAAGAAGTTCGACTTCTCCGTTAAGTACTTCGGCCATGCTGGCGACGGCAACCTGCACATCTATGCTTGCTCCAATGATATGGATCCTAAGGAATTCAACAAGCAGGTTGATGAGTTCATGAGCGCTATCTATAAGAAGGCTATGGAACTGGGTGGCCAGATTTCCGGCGAGCACGGCATTGGCCTTGGCAAGACAAAATACCTGGCAGAGGCACTTGGCCCGGTCAACATCCGTCTCCAGCAGGGTATTAAGAAAGTATTCGATCCTAAGCTGATTCTGAACCCGGGTAAGGTCTGCTACAGACTGTAATCCGCTTTTCACGTTGGCTTTTGTAAGCAAATAGTTAGGAGTGTTGTTATGAATATTTTGGTATGTGTTAAGCAGGTACCGGACACCACTGAAATCAAAATTGATCCTAAGACCAATACTTTGATTCGTGACGGCGTACCCAGCATCGTAAATCCATTCGACGGGTATGCACTGGAAGCTGCCGCCCGCATCAAAGACAAGAACCCCGACACTAAGATCGTGGTTATGTCTATGGGACCGAGTCAGGCAGAAGCTGCTCTGCGTGACTGTTTGGCTATTGCGGCCGATAAGGCTTATTTAGTAAGCGACCGCGCTTTTGGCGGTTCCGATACACTGGCCACCAGCTATATCCTCAGTTCTGCAGTTAAGAAGATTGAAGAACTGGAAGGCAAATTTGACGCTGTCTTCTGCGGCAAGCAGGCTATTGATGGCGATACTGCACAGGTTGGCCCGGAGCTGGCTGAACATCTGGGCTATCCGCAGGTTACCTATGGCCTGGAGGTTTCCCTGGAAGATGACAGCCTTCATGTACTGCGTGAAGCTGAGGACGGCACCGAAATTATCGGTGTTAAGTTGCCCTGCGTGGTAACATTTACCAAACCGAGCTTTGACCCTCGTTTCCCCACCATTAAGCGTAAAATGGCCGCTCGCAGAGCAAAAATTGAGCAGCTGTCTGCGGCAGATCTGACAACAATTGACCTTACCCGTGCTGGTTTGAAGGGCTCTCCGACTAAAGTTAAAAAGTCCTTTGTTCCGCCGCGCAAAGAGGCTGGTGTCGTCATCAAGGAGGCAACTCCTGAGGACTCCGCCCACAAACTGTTCCAGACGCTTAACGATGCACACGTCATTTAAGGAGGGCCATACATGGAAGCTAAGAGCAAAGACCTTTGGGTTTTTATTGAAACAAAGGAAGACGGTTCTGCCAAGAACGTTGGTATCGAGCTGTTAAATCCTGGCCGCGAACTGGCAAATAAACAGGGCGGCAAGCTGGTGGCAGTTGTCGTCGGCTATAATACAAAAGCAGCTGTTGAAGAAGCAGGCAAACATGGTGCAGACCAGATTATTGTGGTAGACGGCGAAGAGTACAAAGTTTTCTCCACCGATGCGTACAAGCTTGCTATGCTGCATGTCATTGAGAAGTATGCACCGACCACCATTTTGATTGGTGCTACACCGGAAGGCCGCGACTTTGCGCCGCGCCTGTCCTGCAACTTGAAGACTGGTCTGACTGCAGACTGCACCGGCCTCGACATTGATGACGAGACTGGCAACATGATCTGGACTCGTCCAACATTCGGCGGCAACCTGATGGCTTGCATCATGTGCCCGGACAACCGTCCTCAGATGGGCACGGTGCGTCCTGGCGTGTTCAAAAAGCCTGCTGAAACCGAAAACAAGGCAGAAGTTATCACAGAAGATTTCCATGTCACTCCTGACCAGATTCGTACAGAAGTCCTGAAAGTTATGAAGGAATCTGCAGCTGACTTTGTTGACCTCGAGGGTGCGGACATCATCGTATCCGGCGGCCGCGGTGTTGGCGGTGCAGATGGCTTTAAGATACTGAAGGATTTGGCAGATGCTCTGGGCGGCGTTGTTGGCGCTTCCCGTGCAGCTGTTGATGAGGGCTGGATCTCTCACTCCCATCAGGTTGGCCAGACTGGCAAAACAGTTGGCCCGAAGCTGTATATTGCCTGCGGTATTTCCGGTGCGATTCAGCATGCGGCTGGTATCACCGGTTCTGATGTGATTGTAGCAATCAACAAGGATGCAGACGCACCGATTTTTGATATAGCTGATTACGGTGTTGTTGGCAACCTGTTTGATATTGTCCCAGTCTTCACTGAAGAGGTTAAGAAGCTGAAAGGCTGATTCCATTTAGAAAAGGGGTACTGTATAATGAATTTTAAGTTCACCGATGAAGAAAAAGACATCTTACAGATGGTACACGATTTCTGCGTCAAGAAAGTTGGCCCTCGTGCCGGCGAAATTGATGAGCAGGAGAAGTTCCCGGAAGAAACCTGGCATGAACTGGCTGAGATGGGCATGACTGGCCTGCCTTATCCGGAAGAGTACGGCGGTGCAGGTATGAGTTATCTGTGCTACATCGCTGCAATTGAGGAAATCTCCAAGTTCTGCGCAACAACCGGTACTGTCCTTTCTGCACATACTTCTCTGTGCACATGGCCTATCTTCACCTATGGCACCGAAGAGCAGAAGAAGAAATATCTGTCTGATCTGTGCACCGGCAAAAAGCTGGGCGCATTTGCTCTAACTGAAGCGAATGCTGGTACAGATTCTGCTATGCAGAAGACCGTTGCAGAAGACAAAGGTGACTACTGGCTGCTGAACGGCAACAAGGTATTCATTACCAACTCTGGCTATGCAAATGTCTTTGTGGTATTTGCAATGACTGATAAGAGCAAAGGTACCCATGGCATTTCTGCCTTCATCGTCGACCGTGACACTCCTGGTTTCACCGTTGGCGCACATGAGAAGAAGATGGGCATCCGCGGTTCTTCTACCAGCGAGTTGATTTTCAACGACGCAAAGGTCCCGAAGGAGAACCTGCTGGGCGGAATCGGCAAGGGCTTCAAGGTCGCTATGACGACTCTGGACGGCGGCCGTGTAGGCATCGGCGCTCAGGCTGTTGGTATTGCACAGGGCGATATCGACCAGACAATTCCTTACATCAGCGCTCGTATGCAGTTTGGCAGACGTATCAGCCAGTTCCAGAACACACAGTTCCAGATGGCTGGTCTGCAGACTGCTACTGATGCAGCTCGCCTGCTGGTTTATCGTGCAGCACAGGCTAAGCAGGACGGCGAGCCTTACAGTGAGTTGGCTGCTATGGCGAAGCTGGCAGCTTCTAAGGTTGCGGGCGACGTTACTCGTGAATGCCTGCAGCTGGTCGGCGGCTATGGTTACACTCGTGACTATCCGTTCGAGCGTGCAATGCGTGATGCTAAGATTACTGAAATCTACGAGGGCACTTCTGAAGTGCAGCGTATGGTTATTGCAAAATGGATGGGTGTTAATTAAGATTCATTCCCTGAAAGTTGCATAAAGGAAGGCCGTCGGCAGCAGTGATGCCGTCGGCAGCCTTTTTGTATGTTCCTGTAAAATAAAAAGGGTAGGCCCTAAAAAATAGGACCTGCCTTTTTTATTTTGAGGGAACTTCATTATCCAGATAAATTTTGGAACCGGTTGCTCCGCGCTGTCCTTGATATTTTCCGTGATAAGGGTGCTCGGCCTCATTATCCAGTTGCTCCAGTACCAGCTGGCCGATGCGGCGGCCGCTTTGCAGCTCAATCGCGCATTTGTTGGCATTGAACAGCTCCAGCGTGATTTCTCCTTTAAATCCGGGGTCTACCCAACCGGCATTCTGAATGAAAAGTCCCAGTCGCCCAATAGAACTGCGCCCTTCTACAAAAGCGGTCAAATTATTTGGCAGGCAAATGTATTCTAATGTGGTAGCCAGCACAAACTGACCAGGGAGAAGAATATATCGGTCCGCTTGGATTGTTTTGTACGAAACGGCTTTGGTCATCTGCACGATTGGCTCACTTACGTCTTCTACAACCGTAAAAGTATTGCCAAGCCGAATATCCACACTCGCGGGCTGCACCTGTTCCTTTTCCAGCGGTGATATCTTTAAGGCGTTGTCCTTCAACAGCCGCCGTATGCTTCTGTCAGAAAGTATCATTATACCCCTCTTTTTCACTTTTCTCAGTTCTTATTATACAGGATTTTAAACCTATTTGTAAATGTGTAATCAATCAGTCACCAAAAATTTTCTCGAATATGTCCAATGATGTGTGGGACAACTTGTAAATCAGTTCATGATTTGCAGGACAAAACGAATATTGCTTCAGCTTATCCGGCGGTACCCACAGCAACTTATTATGGACATACGTCTGTTCCTTGCCGCATACCTTTTTTACAAAGAAGAAAATAAGGCGAACGGTGCGGTCAGGATATGCGTAAACAGTCCGGTAGCAGACAGAGAGAGGCTTGACAACAATGCCGAGTTCTTCGCGGCATTCCCGAACTACGCACCTTTCAGCCGTTTCGTTTGATTCCTGCTTTCCACCGGGAAATTCCCAGAGCAGTGGGCAGGAGTCGCCGGCCTTTCGCTGGCTGATTAGAAGCTTTTGGTGTTGATAAAGAATTGCTGCGGAAACACTGCACATAAGAGCCTTCCTTTCAAGGTGGTTCGTTGATTGCTGATAAGTTTTAGAATTTTTAACTTTCTTCTTAATGATAGTACAGAATTAACAAAATGGAAAGAACCGTTTTGGAACAATATACGAAAAATGGGAATCGCTTTTCATTTTACGACAATAGTTCTGATAAACAACTAAAGTCCGTCGTTTTCTTTAAAACCGGCGCTTTAAATATTAAAATATTGTGCTATAATTATAAATGGTCTGATATGAAGAACTTACCAACATTTTTCATAAAAGTTTTACAGGGATGGGGCGTGATTATTTTTGGCGAAAGAAACAATCGATGCCATACGAAACGTTGAGATGCAGGCGGAGCAGGCGGAAAAGGATGCAAAAACAAAGGCAGAACAGATTGTCCTGCAGGCAAAGAAAAATGCGGCAGACCTGCTGAAAAGCACAGAGCAGTCGGAAAAAGCCAAGGAGGCACAGACACTGCAAATCCTGAAGACGCAGGAGGCAGGCATGCTGCAGGAACAGATGAAGGAAACAGAAAAACAAACCGCCGCTCTGCGGCTGGCAGCAAAGGATAAAGAGAAGCAGGCGGTTCAGACGGTCCTAAGTATGCTGGCCGACTGAGAGAAACTGCCCCAAGAAGAGGAGTGATGCACTTATGGCTGTGCTGCCGATGAAGCGGGTGCTCATCTGCGCACTGAATCAGGACCGAAAGCCAATTTTGGAACAGCTGCAGCGGCAGGGCGTTGTACAAATCGAGGACAGCGCGCTGGAAGATGACATCTTTACAAAACAGGACCGGTCAGAAGCGCAGACAGCTTTCCGAAAGAACGCAGATATGGCCGCAAGGGCGCTGGCAGTGCTTGACAAATACGCGCCGCAGAAAAAAGACCTGAAAACATTGATGAACGGCAGACGAAAAATGCCTGTAAAGGTGTACGAAGAACATGTACAGAAGCGGGACCAGACCATGCAGGTATGCCGAAAGATTTTATCACTGGAAAAGGAGCGTGCAGAAAATGCGGCGGCGCTGCCAAAACTGAAGACACAGATGGTGGCGCTGGAATCGTGGCTTTCCTATGACCTGCCGCTGGATTACGATGGGACAAAAGCAACAACTGTTTTTGCAGGCACGCTTCCCAGTGCAGTGACATTAGAAAATATTTATCGCCAGCTGGCGGAAGATGCGCCGCAGGCCGAAAAGGTGGATGTGCAAATTATCAGCACCAGTCAAGTGCAGACCTGTATTTTTGTTGTCTGCTCAAACAGCGATGCCGCGGCAGTGCAGGACGCACTGCGCAGAAGGAATTTCTCCAAGCCTCCGGCTACTTCTGTCAATCCAGCAGAGGCAATGAAAGAACTGCAGCAGAAAAGCCAGCAGCTGCAAAGCACTTCTGTGGAACTGGAAAAGCAGCTGAAAGAAAATGCGGTAAACCGCAAAGAAATTGAGTTTGCTGTGGATTATTACCATATGCGTGCGGATAAATACGAAGTGATTGGCAGGCTGTCACAGTCTAAACGGACCTTTGTCCTGCAGGGATATATCCCGGCGAAGAATGCACAGAGACTGGAGAACTGGCTGGAGTCACAGTTCGATGTCATTGTGGAATACACCGAACCCGGTGAGAAAGATGATATCCCTATTTTACTGCAGAATAACGGTTTTGCCGAAGCAGTGGAACCGGTTGTGGAAAGCTATTCGCTGCCGGGAAAAGGCGAGATGGACCCCTCCATGCTGGTGGCATGTTCCTATTATATTCTGTTTGGTATGATGCTTTCCGACGCAGCGTATGGACTGATTATGTTGATTGGCAGCGGGATTGCTTTAAAAAAGCTGAAGGATATGTCAGAGGGACTGCGCAAAACGTTGAAGATGTTCTTTTTCTGTGGCATTTCCACCACCGTCTTTGGATTTTTATTCGGTTCTTTTTTCGGGGATGCAGTCAATGTGATTGCCACTACGTTCTTCAACCGGCCGGATATTCGTTTGCCGGCTTTGTGGTTCGAGCCACTGAACCGACCGATGAAAATGCTGGTATTCTGTTTTGCGGTCGGCATTCTGCATTTGTTTGTCGGTTTGGGTGCCAAATTTTATATGTATGTTAAAAACGGGGAAATCTGGGACGGCATTTGCGATGTCATCTTCTGGTATATGATGGTTGGAGGTGCGATTGCATTTCTGTTGTCCCTGCCGCAGTTCACTTCCATGATGGGCCTGACCTTTACGCTTTCGGCGCAGGCAGGAAAAATCGTTGGAATGATTGCACTGGCAGGTATGTTCGGTATTATCCTGACCGGTGGCAGAGAGTCACGCAACTGGGGCAAGCGGATACTCAAAGGTCTGTACGGCGTGTATGGCATTACTGGATACCTGAGTGATATTCTTTCCTATTCCCGTTTGCTGGCTCTAGGCCTTGCCACCAGCGTGATTGCGACCGTCTTTAATAAGATGGGCAGCATGCTCGGAAACAGCGTGGGCGGCGTCATTGTTTTTATTGTCGTCTTTATTATTGGCCATACGATGAATCTGGCAATCAATGCACTGGGTGCGTATGTACACACCAACCGCTTGGAATTTGTGGAGTTCTTCGGTAAATTTTATGATGGCGGCGGCCGTCCCTTTGAGCCGTTTGCCGTTCATACGAAATATTACAAAATTGAGGAGGACGATTCAGAATGAATAACATGGGAGTTTTCTTTGCACTGCTGGGTGCGGTTTTGGCTGCACTGCTGTCCGGCATTGGCAGTGCGAAAGGTGTAGGAATGGCTGGCCAAGCGGCCGCAGGAGTCTGCACAGAGGACCCGTCCAAATTCAGTAAAGTTTTGATTTTGCAGCTGCTGCCGGGCACACAGGGCATCTACGGCCTGCTGATTGCGTTCCTGACCATGACACAGATTGGCATTATGGGCGGCAGTGCCAATATTTCTCTGGTGAAAGGTCTGCTGTACTTTGCAGCCTGCCTGCCGATGATTATTGTCGGGCCGATTTCAGCAATTCATCAGGCAAGGACAGCCGTTGCATCGATTGAAATGGTGGCAAAGAAACCAGACCAGTTTGGCAAGGCCATGATTTTCCCGGCAATGGTCGAAACATACGCAATTCTGGCACTGTTGATTTCCATTCTTGCTATTTTCGGAATTTCTGGTCTGAAAATGTAAAAACACAGCAGAATATCATCCCGTACACCTTATAAAACGCAATATAACTTTTGCAGAATGGGTATGAGTCATGACTGGTTTAGAGAAAATTTTAGAAGATATTCAACAGCAGTCCAGCAGGGGAATTTCCAAAATGCTGGACGAAGCGCAGAAACAGGCGGACGCGATTATGAGGGAAGCCGATGCCAAGGCAGAACAGATTCGGCGGAAATACTGGAGGGAAACCGAAGAGAAAACGGTGGACAGCCGGGCTAGGTCAAAATCCGCCGCACAGCTGCGGCGGCGGCAGGCTTTACTTGCCTGTAAACAGCAGCTGATTTCTGCAGTGTTGGAAAAAGCACTGCAAACCGCCGATACACTGCCATCAGAACAGTATTTTACTGTCATTGTAAAAATGGCTGCCAAAGCTGCACACACGGGCAAGGGCGAGATTTGCTTCAGCCAGAAAGATTTGGACCGCCTGCCGGAAAAATTTGAAGAAACACTGAATGCAGCACTGCCGCAGGGCGCTAGTCTGACGGTTTCACAGCAGCCAGTCAAAATGAAAAACGGGTTCCTGCTTTCTTACAATGGAATTGAAGAGAATGGCTCCTTTGAGGCAGTCCTTGCAGCAAGGCACGAGGAACTGCAGGATAAAGTACGGAGCGTTCTGTTTTCATGACAGCGGAGAACACTAGAAGAAAAGGAGGAACCGGCGATGTCTGAAAACAGCTATATCTATGCAGTTGCGCGCATTCGCACCAAAGAGATGCAGCTGCTGAATGCCTCCTTTCTGGAACAGCTGCTGGCCGCGCCGGACGAGGCACAGTGTCTGCGCCTGCTGCAGGAGCGCGGCTGGGGCAGCGGCAGCGCGGAAGAAGTGCTGACACAGGAGCACCAGAAAACGTGGGACCTGATTGCTGAGCTGGTGGGGGATATGTCCGTATTTGATGTATTCCTGTACCAAAATGATTATCATAATTTGAAGGCAGCCGTTAAAGAGGCCTGTACAGCGGGAAAGCATCCGGGCATTTATATGCAGCAGGGAACCGTCCCGTATACGCGGATACAAAAAGCGGTGGAGGGACGGAACTTTTCCCTGCTGCCGGAGAGGATGCGCGTTGTGGCGGAAAAAGCAATGAACACATTGCTTCATACACGTGACGGCCAGCTGTGTGACTGCATCATTGATAAAGCTGCCTTGGAGGCAATCGAGCAGGCAGGCAAAGATTCCAAAGAGGAGCTGCTGGCTCTGTATGGAGAACTGGTAGTGGTTACGGCGGATATAAAGACCGCTGTCCGTGCACAGAAAACCGGAAAAGACCGCGCCTTTTTGGAACGGTCGCTGGCATCCTGTGACACGTTGGATATCGTTGCTTTGACGGATGCTGCCCTAACAGGGTTCAGTGCCATCTGCAGCTATCTGGAAAAGACGCCCTACGCGGAAGCGGTCCCGGAGCTGAAAGTTTCCGCGGCGGCTTTTGAGCGCTGGTGTGACAACCTGCTGATTCACCGCATTCATCCGCAGCTGCACAATCCCTTTGGCATAGGTCCGCTGGCAGCCTATATTCTTGCGCGGGAAAGCGAGATTAAGACGGTGCGCATCATCCTTTCCGGAAAGCGCAACGACCTTTCGGAAGCATCTATTCGGGAAAGGGTGAGAGAAACGTATGTATAAAGTGGCGGTCATGGGTGACTGGGACAGCATTTACGGATTTGGCGCGTTGGGGCTGGACACTTTTCGCTTTACCGTGCAGGAAAGTGAGCAGGCGGCAAAAACGCTGCGGAAGCTGGCCGGTGAGAACTATGCGGTTATTTATGTGACAGAAGCACTGGCAGCGCAGATGACACGCGAGATTGCGTACTATAAAAGCATGCCGAAACCAGCCATTATTCTGATTCCCGGAATTTTCGGCAATACAGGCGAGGGCCTTGCCGCCGTGAAAAAATCGGTGGAACAGGCAGTCGGTTCGGATATCCTGTTTCAGGAGAAGTAGCACACAGAACATACAAAAGCCAACAATCCGCGGTGTTCTTTTCAGAAGGCGAAAGACTGCATCCTGCGGAAAGAAAGGACAGCTGTTCAATGAGTGAAGGTACGATTAAAAAAGTTGCCGGGCCTTTGGTCGTCGCTAGGGGTATGCGCGACGCAAACATGTTTGATGTGGTGCATGTCAGTGACCAAAAGCTAATCGGCGAAATTATAGAGATTCGCGGGGACGAAGCGTCCATTCAGGTATATGAGGAAACTTCCGGTCTGGCACCGGGGACACCGGTTGTATCGACAGGTGCACCGATGAGCGTGGAACTTGGTCCCGGGCTGATTGGCAGCATTTATGACGGCATTCAGCGCCCGCTGGATGATATTATGAAGGTAACGGGCAGCAACCTTCTGCACAGAGGGGTAGATGTGCCCTCCTTAAAGCGTGACCATGTGTGGCACTTTGTCCCGGACAAAAAGGCGGGGGACCGGGTGTCTTCCGGCGATATCATTGGCCATGTACAGGAAACGCGTATTGTCATGCAGAAAATCATGCTTCCGCCGGGTGTTTCCGGTACACTAAAGGAGATAACAGAGGGCGACTACCGTGTGACGGATACCGTGGCCGTACTGACACAGGCGGATGGCAGTGATAAACCAATTACACTGATGCAGAAATGGCCGGTCCGCCGCGGCCGTCCTTATCAGAAAAAGCTGTCGCCGAACCGCCCGTTGGTGACCGGACAGCGCATTATTGACACGCTATTCCCCATTGCAAAGGGCGGTGTGGCGGCAGTTCCGGGACCTTTTGGTTCCGGTAAAACAGTGGTGCAGCATCAGCTGGCCAAGTGGGCAGATGCCGACATCGTTGTCTATATCGGCTGCGGAGAACGCGGCAACGAAATGACAGATGTTCTGAACGAGTTTCCGGAACTAAAGGACCCAAAGACCGGATATTCCCTGATGGAACGCACAGTATTGATTGCGAATACCTCTGATATGCCGGTTGCCGCACGTGAGGCTTCCATTTATACCGGTATTACCATAGCGGAATATTTTCGGGATATGGGTTATTCTGTTGCACTGATGGCAGATTCCACCTCCCGCTGGGCAGAGGCACTGCGTGAGATGAGCGGACGTTTGGAAGAGATGCCGGGCGAAGAAGGATACCCGGCGTATCTGTCCTCCCGTCTGGCACAGTTTTACGAACGTGCAGGCCGTGTGATTACACTGGGCAGCGGCGACCGTGAGGGCACGCTGTCCGTTATCGGCGCTGTGTCGCCGGCTGGCGGCGATATTTCCGAACCGGTTACACAGGCTACCCTGCGTATCGTCAAAGTTTTCTGGAGCTTGGACGCAAACCTTGCCTATAAGCGGCATTTTCCGGCTATCAACTGGCTGACTAGCTACTCGCTGTATCTTGATTCTTTGGGGGACTGGTTTAATCAGAACGCCGGAGAGGACTGGATGCAGATGCGCGGGGACATCATGCGCCTGCTGCACGATGAATCGGAACTGAATGAAATGGTGCAGCTGGTTGGCATGGATGCCCTTTCCGCGCCTGACCGCCTGAAAATGGAGGCCGCCCGCTCGATTCGTGAAGATTATCTGCAGCAGAATGCTTTCCACGAAGTGGATACGTATGCTTCCCTGCACAAACAATATTTGATGATGCAGATGGTTCTGTCCTACTATAAGCTTTCTAAGCAGGCATTGGAGCAGGGCGCTTCCGTCGATAAGCTGGTCAGCATGCCGGTTCGTGAAAAAATCGGCCGCTTTAAGTATACACCGGAGGACGGGGCAGACGCGTCCAGCCGGCAGGTCATGCGGGAACTGCATATAGAAATTGGGGATATCACGGCGGCAAAGGAGGACTTTTAAATGCCCAAAGAATACAGAACGATTCAAGAAGTTGCCGGTCCTCTGATGCTGGTCCGCGGCGTGGAAGGTGTTTCGTACAATGAGCTTGGCGAAATCGAGCTGGCGGACGGTGAAAAACGCCGCTGCAAGGTGCTGGAAATCGATGACGGCAACGCTTTGGTGCAGCTGTTTGAAGCTTCCACCGGCATTAACCTGGAAAGCAGCAAGGTGCGCTTTTTGGGCCGCAGCATGGAGCTGGGTGTGTCGGAAGACATCCTTTCCCGTGTGTTTGACGGATTGGGGCGCCCCATAGACGACGGTCCAGAAATTCTTCCGGAAGAACGCCGTGACATCAACGGTTTGCCGATGAACCCCGCAGCCCGCAGCTATCCGCAGGAATTTATTCAAACCGGTGTTTCCGCGATTGATGGCCTGAACACACTGGTCCGTGGCCAGAAACTGCCGATTTTTTCCGCTTCTGGTCTGCCGCACGCCCAGCTTGCCGCGCAGATTGCACGTCAGGCAAAGGTCGTTGGCACCAGCGAACCGTTTGCCGTTGTCTTCGCTGCTATGGGCATTACGTTTGAGGAAGCAAATTTCTTTATTCAAAGTTTTCAGGAAACCGGCGCTATTGACCGTACAGTCCTGTTCATCAATCTGGCAAACGACCCCGCAGTCGAACGAATCGCCACACCGCGGATGGCACTGACCGCCGCGGAATATCTGGCATTCCAAAAAGATATGCACGTGCTGGTCATTATGACGGACATCACCAACTACGCGGATGCCCTGCGTGAGATTTCCGCGGCACGAAAAGAAGTTCCCGGCCGCCGTGGCTATCCGGGTTATATGTATACGGACCTGGCTTCTTTGTATGAACGTGCCGGCCGCCAAAAAGGCAAGAAAGGCTCCATTACGCTGATACCGATTTTGACCATGCCGGAAGATGATAAAACACACCCGATTCCTGACCTGACCGGATACATTACAGAGGGCCAGATTATTTTAAGCCGTGACCTGTACCGCAAGGGGGTTCAGCCGCCGATTGATGTGCTGCCGTCTTTGTCCCGCCTGAAGGATAAGGGTATTGGCAAAGGGAAAACGCGGGAAGACCACGCGGACCTGATGAACCAGCTGTTTGCGGCATATGCCCGCGGCAAAGACGCTAAAGAGCTGATGACCATTCTGGGTGAAGCGGCCCTGACCGATGTGGATAAGCTGTATGCCAAATTCGCGGACGAATTTGAAGAAGAGTACATTTCGCAGGGATACCGCACCAACCGCAGTATTGAAGAAACGCTGAACCTCGGCTGGAAGCTGTTGCGGATTCTGCCGCGTTCCGAACTGAAACGGATTAAGGACAAATATCTGGACGAATATTATGAAGAAAAACCTGCCGATAACAAGCTGCAGGAAAAAGCATAAGCTGTATCTTTTATAAAAACAACTGGTACAGCCGCTGTAAAAAGGGGGTACCGCTTTGCCGGCAACCAATGTTAACCCTACACGAATGGAATTGACGCGCCTGAAAAAGAAGCTTGTCACCGCGCTGCGCGGCCATAAGCTCCTGAAAGATAAACGGGATGAACTGATGCGGCAGTTCCTGGATTTGGTGCGTGAAAATATGGCACTGCGGAAAACAGTGGAACAGGGGATACGGGAGGCAAACCGGAACCTTGTGCTGGCGCGCTCCTCTATGTCCGATGAAGCGGTGCGTGTTGCTTTTATGGCACCAAAACAGGAAGTTTCCCTGTCCATTGCAACCAGGAACGTGATGAGTGTTGAAATTCCGGTTTACACGGCACATACCCGCACCTCAGACAGCAATGACATTTATTCCTACGGCTACGCCTTTACTTCCAGTGACCTGGATGATGCCGTTAAGAAGCTGGCGGATTTGCTGCCGGATATGCTGAAACTGGCCCAGAGTGAAAAATCCTGTCAGCTGCTGGCTTCAGAAATTGAGAAAACACGCCGGCGCGTAAATGCACTGGAGCACGTGCTGATTCCACGGATGGAAACAGACATCAAATATATTACGATGAAACTGGACGAAAACGAGCGCAGTTCACAGGTCCGCCTGATGAAAGTGAAAGATATGATGCTGGAAGAAACACATCATTACAAAGAACGTCAGGCATCCCTTTAATAGGACAACACTCCATTTTTAAGACCGTCTGCACTATTTGGTGCAGGCGGTCTTTTTCACTGCCTTGTATTTTATTCGGTAAAGCGGTAGGATGATTTTATTCACATACTATAAAAATAAACGGGAGGAATTTTTATGAACCTGCAGATTGAACAGGGCGATATTACTACTTATGCAGTGGATGCGATTGTTAACGCGGCGAATACCACACTGCTGGGCGGCGGCGGTGTGGACGGTGCCATTCATCGGGCTGCCGGGCCGCAGCTGCTGACGGAATGCCGGGCACTGCACGGCTGCCGGACCGGACAGGCAAAGCTGACAAAGGGTTACCGCCTGCCCGCAAAGTATGTGATTCACACACCCGGTCCCATTTGGCAGGGCGGCACAGCGGAGGAAGAGGAGCTGCTGGCCTCCTGCTACCGCTGCTGTCTGCAGCTTGCGGAAGAAAAGAAATGCCGCACGGTGGCGTTTCCGTCCATCAGCACCGGTGTTTACCACTTTCCGCTGGAATGTGCCGCAAAAATCGCGGTGCGGGAAATCGCCGCTTTTTTGCAGACAGCCGCCTGTGTACAAAAGGTAACCATGGTCTGCTTTGACGGCCGCACCAAGGCAGCCTACGATAACGCGCTGGCAGAGCAGTAGAAGGCCGATACACCGTCGGCTGGACAATAATATTAGTGTACAACAGAAAGAATAATTAAAAGGGCCTGCAGTGCAGCTGAGAAAATAAGAATGGCAATGTTAAATCGGCGGTTGATGACCATGACCGCCAGATATTCACGCAGAACCGCATTTGGGAAATAGTACGGTGCAGTCTTGCAGCCAAGGCCGCGTGCTTTTTTCAGACCGGCTTTTTTGGCATAATAGACCGCCCGATAAATGTGATAATTGTTGCTGATAACCAGACAGGGCAGCTTGGAGGCACTGGTGCCTGTACGTTGTTCCAGTACTTCCCGGGAAAACCGCAGGTTTTCCTCCGTATTTTTGGACTGCGTTTCTTTCAGCAGACGGTCCTCCGGAATGCCGTGTGCCTGTGCATAGCGGTACATGGCTTCGCCCTCCGGCAATGCTTCATCGGCTCCCTGTCCGCCGGAAAGCAGCACGAATGGTTGGCATCCCTTTCTTTCTGCCCGCCGATAATAGCGGATGGCCCGGTCAATTCTGCCAGCAAGCATAGGGGAAACATCGCTGCCATGCAGAAGACCACACCCCAAAACAATTAAACAGCGCACTTTTCTGTATCGGGGTGCGTGGGCGTGCAGCAGGACCAATACGGTCAGAAAGCTAATCATGGTAAGCAGTAAGTAAAATTCACCGATAAAGACAAACGAAAACAAAATAGAAGGGATCGTCTGCTGATAGATTTTCCACCCGAATAGACCACCGGCGATAATCTGCGCAAAAATACCGATTATCAAAAGCAGGGAAAGCATATTGGGCAGGGTGTGCCGTTCTTTGCGCAGCATTTGAATGGCACTGGTAAATAGATAAATACATACAATGGAAATGCCAAACAGAAGCAATAGAGCCAGACCGAGAGCAAGCACAATGCCAACGGCGGCCACCGCTTTTTGCGGGGAGGTCTGCATCCAAAGTAACAGCCCAACCACTGTGCTGTCTAAGAAAAGGTCGAATAAGAAACCGTTTCTCAGCCTGGCTGCTGGTGATAACAGACAAGAAAAAAGGTTAGCAAGACGGCGGCAACTCCGCCGAAGCATGCGGCCAGCATAATCATTTTTAGTTCCTCCTGTTTTTCGGAAACGGTCCCTATAAAGGATCTGCCTCCTCTTTCCTTTTAGTGTACCATATTCTGCCGAAACACGAAACCTTTTTGCAGCTAGTATTCTTTTTCAAGACCATATGTAAAAATGACTAAAAAGTGATTGCTATTTTTACAAATGTGTACTATACTGTTCCATGGCTCTTGGCTTTCTTTTCTTTTTTCTGGCGGTATCCTTTGGAGCTGTACAGAATGCAGGCGGTATCTTTTATAAAAGAACTGCACGAAAAGAAATGTTTTCTCTGCAAAACGGTGGAAAGTCCGGAAACCTTTTTATAATCTGCTTTGATCCTCTGTGACAAAGACTGCATGAATTTGAATGAATGTCTTTTTCATCTGTAACAGGATGTCTGCGCCTTTTTGTGCGCAGACGGCAGGTGGAGAAGACTTTTTTGCGTCTTTGGGGAATAAACGGCGAATGGGAGATGAGAAAACTGAAAATCGGATTTATCGGTGCGGGAAAAGTTGGACAGGCACTGGGCCTATACTTTGTTCATCATGGGCTGACACTGTCCGGGTACAGCAGTCGGACAGCGGCATCCGCACAGGAGGCAGCTGCCTTAACCGGCGGTAAATGGTTCTACCGCATGGAGGATGTCGCCAAAGAAAGCAGCGTCTTATTTTTGACGACACCGGACCATGCACTGCCGGCGGTGGACGAAGAGGCGGCGGCACTGCTGTCCACACATTCGGACTGGCAGGACAAAGTTTGGCTGCACGTCAGCGGTGCGCACGCTTCCACCTGCCTTGCATGCCTTTCCGCCGCAGGCTGTCCTGTCGGCAGCCTGCACCCGCTGCAGAGCTTTGGAAATCCGGAAATCAGTGCGGAAATGCTGGAGAAAACGCATTTCAGCGCAGAGGGCACGCCAAAGGCACTGCAGGCGGTCCGGCAGATTTTAGGGCAGACGGGCGGAAGCTGCAGCAAAATCTCAACGCGTGACAAACCCCTTTACCACACGGGTGCCTGTGTGATTTCCAACTATCTGGTTACTTTGCTGAACAGTGGAATGCGCTTTATGCAGGCGGCCGGCATGGACCAGGATACCCTTTTTGAGGCGGTGCTGCCGCTGATTGACGGTACCCTGAAAAACATTCGTGAAAAAGGGACCCTGCAGGCGCTGACCGGTCCTATTGTACGCGCAGATTATGACACAGTCGCGGCACACTGCCGCGCGATACAGCACGCCATGCCGCAGGACGCGGCATGGTACCGGGCGCTGGCGGAGAAAACGGTTGCATTTGCGGAAGAAGGAGAAAGACTGAGCCACGAACAGGCGGAAACTTTTCGCCGAATTTTAAAAGGAGGTGGCAGCAATGAATAGTAGATTCACCGTAAAATCATTTCAGAAAGCGAAAGAGAACAAGGAAAGAATCAGTATGCTGACCGCGTACGACTATTCCATGGCAAAAATCGTGGATGCCGGCGGTGTGGATGCAATTCTCGTAGGGGACTCACTTGGCATGGTCATGCAGGGCAACGACTCCACACTTCCGGTTACAGTGGACCAGATGGTCTACCACTGCCGGTGCGTGTCCCGCGGGGTAAAGCGGGCAATGGTGGTAGGCGATATGCCGTTCCTTTCGTATCAAATCAGTACAGAAGAGGCTGTACGCAATGCGGGACGGCTGGTGCAGGAGGGCGGTGCCGACGTGGTAAAGCTGGAAGGCGGCCGCGACATGGTGCCGGTCGTCCGTGCAATTATTCACGCACAAATCCCGGTGATGGGCCATATCGGTCTAACGCCGCAGTCTGTCAACCTTTTCGGCGGCTTTAAAGTACAGGGCAAAGAGGAAGCCGCGGCAAGGAATATGATTGCCGATGCACAAGCACTGGAAGAGGCCGGCGTTTTTGCCATTGTACTGGAGTCCGTGCCGGAGGGGCTGGCAAAGCTGATTACAGAAAAAGTCCATGTGCCGACGATTGGCATCGGTGCGGGCCGCTGCTGTGACGGACAGATTTTGGTTGTCAATGATATGCTGGGCATGTTTGACGATTTTGTACCGAAATTTGTGAAGCAGTATGCCCACATGAAAGAGAGTATGTCTGGCGCGATTGCCCAGTATGTCAGTGATGTACAGGAGCAGCGTTTTCCGGAAAGGAAGAATACCTTTACCATGGACGATGCCGTTTTGGAAAAGCTGCAGAATGCGGTGGGAAACAGGGAGTGAGAAAAATGAAACTGGTAACAACGATTGCACAGCTGCGGCAGGAACTGAAAGCACTCGGCCGAAAAGACAAGACACTCGGTCTTGTCCCAACCATGGGATATCTGCATGAGGGACATCAGTCTCTTATCCGTAAAGCAAAAGAACAGAATGACTTGGTCGTCGTCAGTGACTTTGTCAATCCAACACAGTTTGGCTCCAATGAAGATTATGACAAATATCCGCGGGACATTGACCGTGACTGCAAAGCTGCCGAAGAGGCGGGTGCCGATATTGTCTTTCACCCGGATGCGAGTGAAATTTATGTGCCGGGTGCTTCTACGGAGGTGGAAGTCAAGGGAGAAACCACCCATAAACTCTGCGGTGCTTCCCGCCCAATTCACTTTAAGGGAGTTACCACCATTGTCTGCACACTGTTCCATATCGTACAGCCGGACCGCGCCTATTTCGGACAGAAGGACGCACAGCAGGTTGTTGTTGTTAAAAAAATGGTGCGTGATTTACACATCCCGGTCAAAATTGTTCCCTGCCCCATTGTTCGGGAAGCGGATGGCTTGGCAAAAAGCTCGCGTAACATTTACTTGACACCAGAGCAGCACCAGCAGGCGCTTTCTTTAAGCCGCGGCCTGCAGAAAGCACGTGACTTTTTCGCCGGCAGTACGGCGGACCACACTTCGGCAGAAAAGCTGAAGAAAGTTATTCGGCAGGAGATTTCCGCGCAGCCACTGTCTGACATTGAGTATGTGGAAGTGGTGGACACCGACACATTGGATAAAATAGAAAAAATAGAGCCGGGGAAACGGGCACTGGCAGCGGTCGCTGTCCGTTTTGGAAGCACACGGCTGATTGATAATACCATTTTGGGTGGAAAGGAGAACGTATAACATGGAGCTGCATATGCTGAAAGCAAAAATTCACCGCGCGACCGTCACGCAGGCGGATATCAACTATGTCGGCAGTATTACCATTGACAAAAGCCTGATGGACGCTGCCGGTATCCGAGAATATGAGCAGGTACAGATTGCCGATATCGACAACGGAAACCGGCTGGTGACTTATGTCATTGCCGGAAAGCAAGGAAGCGGCATCATCTGCATTAACGGTGCGGGCGCTAAACTAATGAACCGCGGTGACAAGGTCATTATTATGTGCTACTGCCAGATGAGTGAGCAGGAAGCGGAGAACTTTACACCAAAGGTTGTTTTTGTCAACAGCAGCAATGCTGTCTGCAGCCGTGAAAACTGCGACTGACTGACCTTTTTATAAAAAGCATTTCACGAAAAACAGCACCCGATTTTTCGGCGGAAGGTTCGCCGGAATATGTCGAGTGCTGTTCTTTATGTAAGGATGTTCTGTTCAGCAGATGCGGGGCAGCAGCTCGCCGCCTGGCTGAGGCAGCAGTGTCTGCAAACCAATTTCTGTTTTCATTACCACTTTGCCGGGCATATCGGCGGTTACTTCGCCGATAACAGCAGCATTTTTGGAATACGGGCACTGATGCAGGGTATCCACCACCGCCTGTGCCTGCTCTTTCGGCACAAAGACCACTAAGCGGCCCTCACAGGCAAGGTAGAGCGGCTCCAGCCCCAACATACCGCATACACCGGAAACCTCCCCGGCGACCGGAATCTTTTGGGCATCCAGCTGAATGCCAACATGGCTTTGGTCGGCAATTTCATACAGCACGGTGCCTACGCCGCCGCGGGTTGCGTCGCGGACAACATGGATTTGGTCGGTGGTGTCGAACATCTTTTTTACGGTGCCCCACAGCGGTGCGCAGTCGCTGGTGACGTCCGCATCAATGCCAAACTCGTTGCGTGCCAGCAGAATGGCACAGCCATGGCGGCCAATGTCACCAGTGACAATAACAGCATCGCCAGGCTTTGCATATTTTCCGGAAGTATGCGCGCAGTCCATCAGGCGACCAATGCCTGTGGTGGTGATAAAGATATGATCCACCTGTCCTTTTCCGGCAACTTTTGTGTCACCAGCTACAATGCGGACGCCCGCTTCCTTTGCGGTCTTTTCCATAGCGGCGGCGATTTCCTCCAGCTTATCCAGTGGGAATCCCTCCTCAATCACAAAGGAGCAGGCAAGATACAGCGGCTTTGCGCCCATGCAGGACAAGTCGTTAACTGTGCCGCAGATGCTCAGCTTGCCAATGTTTCCACCCGGAAATTCGTAGGGGGAAACAATAAAGCCATCGGTTGTAAAGGCGAGGCGGCCGCTGTCCACCTGCAGAACAGCGGCGTCATCTGCGGTAAAGTCCGGATTTGCAAAATGTGCTTTGAAAACGCTGTCTATCAGCTGAGAAGTCTGCTTTCCGCCGGCACCGTGTGCCAGTGTAACTGTATTATCCATTTTCTGTTCCTCCGTATTGATAGTATGCCGAGCAGGCGCCTTCATTGGAAACCATGCAAGCGCCAATGGGGTGCTGCGGTGTGCAGCCCGTGCCGAACACTTTGCAGTCATTGGGGCGACACTTTCCCTGTAACACTTCGCCGCAGCGGCACAGCAGGCTGCTGTGTCCCGTAATTTTCGGCAGTGCATAGCGCAGCCGTGCGTCAAAGCTGTGGTAGGGTTCCCGCAGCCGCAGGCCGGAACCCCTGATAATGCCCAGCCCACGCCATTCCGTGTCGCATGGTTCCATTACTTCCCGCATAACGGCCTGTGCAGCGGGGTTTCCATCTGGCCGAACAACACGCGGGTAGCAGTTACGGAAAAACGGCTTTCCAGCGGCGGAAAGCTTTAAGATTACGGCCAGAGCTGTCAGCAGTTCCCCAGCTGTAAAGCCCGTGACAACGCCGGAAATGCCCTCCTTTACCAGTTCTTCACACACAGCGGTTCCCGCAATGGCATTGACATGGCCGGGGTACAGGAAAGCGTCAGCGCTGTCCTTTAGGGCCAGGTAGGCGTTTGGCATGGTTTTGTTTGCTACCAGCAGGGAATAATTTTGAAGGCCATCTTTCCGGGCCTTTTTCACGGCTAGACACGCCGCCGGTGTAGTGGTTTCAAAACCGACCGCAAGGAAAACCACGTTCTTTTCCGGGTGTTCCTTGGAATATTCTTCCGAGTCGAGCGGGGAATAGACCATTTTAATTTCCGCGCCCTGCTGCCGGGCACCAGCAAGGCTCATCTCACTGCCTGGCACGCGGATAAGGTCGCCGAATGTGCAAATGACGGCGTGATGCTTGAGCGCTAGCAGAATTGCTTCATCAATATAGCCGACCGGTGTAACGCATACCGGACAGCCCGGGCCGGAAATCAGACGAATGCTTTCCGGCAGCAGCTTGCGGATACCCAGCCGAAAAATTTCATGGGTATGGGTGCCGCACACCTCCATAATGCGCAGATTCGGTCCATGGTAGGAGGTGATGATGTCCTTTGCTTCTGAAACAGAGTTTTCCATTACAGCTTCTCCATGATTTTGTTTGTTTCGTCCTGGTCGCTGTCTGTGATTTTTGCAATGGCAATGCCGGCATGCACCATGACATAGTCACCCGGCTCCAGGTCATCAATCAGTTCCGCGGAGATTCTGCGTTTGGCGCCGGAAGCGTCAATCAGTGCAGTTCCGTCATTTACGTCTATGACTCTTGCAGATAAACCAACACACATAGAAAATATCCTCCTATTTATCATTTCGTTCTTTATTTAACAGATACATGGCGGCAGTCGCCTGGCCCAACGCAAGGCCGCCGTCATTTGGCGGAACCATACTGTGCAGCAAAACCCGAAACCCAGCATCGCGCAGGCGGGTGGCACAAAGACCGGTCAATAGGCGGTTTTGGAACACACCACCGCTTAGGGCACATATGGAAAGTTCCGTATCCTGCCGGATTTTTCGGCACCCTTGGCAGACCATATCTGCCAGCAGAATATGAAAAGCATACGCAAGTTTTCCAGTATCTTCCCCGGCAAGCCGCTGTTGTGTCAGCCAGCCTACCAGCCGGTCGGTACACAACACAAATCCTTTTTGCGTGCTGCGCAGCAGCGGTTCAGAATAAGAAAAGCTGTCAGCAGACAGCCGCAGATGCTGTTTTTGGTACGCTTCCGCGGAAAATTCCAGTGCGCAGGAGGCTTCTCCCTCAAAAGTGGAAGATGTGCGAATACCCAAAATGGCGCTAACCGCGTCAAACAGACGGCCCGTACTGGTGGACGGCACGCTGTTGAGGTTTTGGTCAGCCATGCGCATAACGACCTGCGCCTGCTGTGCACTGCAAAGGCCGAGTGCCTGTATGCGGCGGGGGGTATCTTCCGGGAAAAGATGGTGCAGCATGGAAACGGCAATGCGCCAGCCTTCCCGCGCGGAAGCATCGCCGCCAACCTGCAGAAAAGGCTGGATACATCCCAGCCGTGTAAATCCACCGTAAGAGGCGCGCAGAAACTCGCCGCCCCAGATGGTTCCGTCTGTCCCGTAACCGGTGCCGTCAAAGGAAACGCCGATGACTTCATCCGAGCAGTCATTTTCCGCCAGGCAGGAAACAATATGGGCAAAATGGTGCTGTACCCGCATGACCGGCAAACCCATTTCTTCTGCCATACGAACGGTATTGTACTTGGGGTGCAGGTCGCACGCGACCACCTGCGGGGAAGCCTCCAGCAGTGTTTCCATACGGGAAATAGACTCTTTTAGGGCTTCCACCGTGCGGATGTCCGCCATATCACCGACATATGCTGAGGGATAAAAGAGGCTGTTTTTCCCAATGCAGAACGTGTTTTTCAGTTCGCCGCCAATGCCGAGCACCTGCCCATGAAGCGGAGCAGAGAGCAGAAACGGCAGGGGAGCGTATCCGCGGGAACGCCGTATCATGTAGGGCTTGTCCTCCAGAAAATCCATAACGGAATCGTCCGCCCGCGTGAGAATATCGCGGTTATGGGACAGTATGACATCACAAAAGCCGGACAGTTCGGCGGCGGCGTCCGCGTCACATTTGCAGATGGGCGCTCCCGAAACATTTCCGCTGGTCATAATCAGGCTGTCCGTCATGGCAACGCCGTCCGGATAAGTAAACAGCAGCAGCTGCAGCGGTGCATAGGGGAGCATGGAGCCTATCCGGGGATTGCCCGGTGCCGTCTGCTTGGTAAGCGTGCTTTCCGGTTTTCGGTCCAGCAGGAGAATCGGTTTTTGACAGCCGTCCAAAATGTCAGCCTGCTTTGGCGAAATACAGCAGTTCTCCTTTGCCGCGGAAAGGTCACGGAACATAACGGCAAACGGCTTTGCGGGGCGGTGCTTCAGCTGCCGCAGACGGCGGACAGCCGTTTCATTTTTAGCGTCACAGCACAGGTGAAAACCGCCGATTCCCTTTACCGCCGCAATTTTTCCGTCCATAATGGCACGGCGAGTCTGTATAATGGCGTCTGCGCCGCGTTCAGGCCTGCCCATTAGGTACACCTGCGGACCGCAGTCATTGCAGCATACCGGCTGGGCATCATATCGTCTGGTTTGCGGGTGGGTGTATTCTTGCTCACATTTTTTACACATCGGGAATTTTCCCATGCTGGTGCGTTCCCGGTCGTACGGCATGATGTCCAGAATGGTCAGCCGGGGACCGCAGGCGGTGCAGTTAATAAACGGGTGTAAATAGCGGCGGTTGTGTTTGTCAAACAGTTCCTTGCTGCACGTTTTGCACACGGCAATATCCGGCGGTACAAAAATGTCGCTGGATTCTTTAGCACTGCTGATAATCTCAAAGCTGCTTTCCGGCAGTGCGGAGGAAGCGGTCACTTCTATTTTCAAAATGTCGGACCGTTCCGGTGCGTCCTGCCGCAGACAGCGCAGAAACGCCTGCAATGCTTCTTTGGTGCCATGGGCCTGTATTTCCACGAAAGAACCTTTGTTGGTGACGCTGCCGGTAATGCCCACCCGCCGCGCGGTACGGCTGACAAAGGGGCGGAACCCAACGCCTTGTACCACACCGAATACACGAATCCGCTGGGAAAGAATCTCTGCTTTTTGTTTCATGTTATCAGCCTTCCCGATACGGCAAAATGCGGCAGGTCTATCCAGCTCCCTGTGTACGCGGGCAATGCGCGCCGCAGAACACGGTCGCCGAAAATGACGTCATAGCCGCCCTGCATCACGGTTTCCTGGAACTGCTGTTCATCGGTGAAAAAGAGGTCCTGCTTTTCCCGCAGAGAATCGTCCATCATGAACCAGGAGGCAGCCGTTACATCCGCGTCTGTCGCCTTCCGGATATTGTCCCGCAAAGTGTTTGCCAGTACCTGCTGGTGGATAATCAGCACACGCTTGCCGTGCAGGGAGGAAAGGTTTTCCGGGTGTGTGCATGGCAGCGGACAGCATACTGTGTAAGGTGTACCAAATGTTTTTTGAAGGTATTGGGCGGCTTTTCGTCCGGCAGGGGAAACAACCAAGTTTCGCTCCACGGCGGAAGCATGGCATACCGCGTCAAAACCGCTGCCCATTCCGTAGCAGTGTACCTTCTGCCAGTCTTTTTGCCGGCAGGCATCCATCAGCTGCTCCGCGGCAGACAGACTGCTGAGGTCCAGCGGCGTAGCGCCCAGAACACCGAGCATGCCCTTTTCCACGGGGAAGGCGCTGACGGCAAAGGTTTGGAACAGCTGCAGCAGGGCTGCTTCCTCACCGGTGTCATACAGCCCCGTGCCGGTTGTTTCGACTGTCAAAACCGGCAGGCCGGTCTGTCTTTCTCCCATGCGTTTCAGTGCCCGAAAATCCGTACCGATAACAGCAGGAACAGGAGTGCCGATGACAGCGGCGAAATGGGCCTGCATGTCCGCGGCGACGGCGCTTAGTTTGGCAATCAGTTTGTCGTCCCGGCCAAGGATAGCGTCCATATCCCGCAGACCGGCGCTGAAAACAGCGCTTTTTTTCTGGAACCAGCGCGGTTCATCGAATCCGCAGATGTTTCCCGTGCAGCCGCCCGCGTCACAGATGACGATAAGGCCGCCAAGCTCATAGAGCGCCGCCACGGCACCAGACTGGTCCGGCGCAAACGGTGACAGCACTTTTAATAGTCCTTTCATTTGGTCCTCCCTTCCACAGCATGGGAAAGCGCCTGGAACAGGCCGCGTACCCCGGCATATCCAAAGGGCTGCACCTCACTGCACCATAGGACGTGCGGACACTCCGGGTGGTAGTAGGCGGCATCTTTGCCGATGGCAATATCCGCTTCAGCCGGTGTGGGTCGATAAAACAGCATGGTTGGTGAAAGATTGGAGTACACTTTGGTATTGGGACTGCGTTCTGCAATTTTTTGAATGAAACGAAAATTCACTTTGTTGATGGTTCCGTAAATTTCTGATACCGAAAATCCATACCGCAGAAGTGCCAGCGAAAGCTCAAACGGGTCCGCGTTTGCAATCTCCCCAACGGTGAATACCGCAGGGCCGTAGTTTTGCCGGAAGCGGTGGATTTCCGCCTGTGAGGCGTCCTTGTCCGGCCCGTCTTCCCACGGAATTTCCAGGGCCTGTGCTAGCAGATGATACTGTGTTTCAATTTTGTCCAGCTGGTACATACGGGTTAACTCAATGGAGGGAATCTGCAGGGACTGCTCCATCCATTGGGCGGCTGGCCGCGCTTCCGAATTCAGCACAAGGTTAAAGTTAGCCTGTGCCATAGACAGATACGCATCAAAACTCGGACAGCGGGAAATTTCACGGATATGATGAACACCGGCTTTCCGGAACAGGCGGTACAGTTCACAGTCATCACGAAGCGGTGCGAAAAAGCCCAAAATGTTCATGGCGTCCGCTTTTTTGGGCAGAGGTTTTAATAGGGAATACACGGATTTGCGCACAGCAGTCATGGGCGGGTGCCGGCCATCCCGGGTCAGTGCGTACATGTAACACGGCACGACCGGTACATGTGCGGCTTCCTCCGCCCTGCGGCAGACACGCTCCATATCAGTGCCGAGCAGAGCGTCTACACAGGTGATGCACAGCATGACCGCGGACGGCTTTGTGCGGCAGGACGCACATACTTCCTGCACGGCCGCCGGTATTTTAGAAAGATGCCGACCGGTAACAATATCGGCTTCGTCCAGCAGCAGGTAAAACATGCGGTCACCGCCGCTTCCCGCTGGACCAAGTGCGATGGTGTTCCGTCCGCAGCAGCCGGGCGAAACCAGCAGCATAACCGAACCGGGAATAGCCAGCCCCGCGCGCTTGACACCGAACCCCTGCGCACCCGGTGAGTTAAACGCCAGCGTGGCGGGGGAGCTGTAAATCAAATGCTTTACGGATTGAAATTCCTGCGGAAGAGCGCCGTAGCCGCCGGACACCAGCTGTGCCGCGGTACGGTAAAATGCTTCAGCCATTTGTTTCATCCTCCAACAGCCGCTGTGCCAGCGCAAAGAATTTTTGGCTGACCGGTAGTTTTGGCCCGCCTTCCACGACGGTCTTTCCCATATCCTCAAAGTGCAGAATCTCTTTGCTGCGCGGAATATCGGCCAGTATGGGCAGACCGGCATTCTGGGCGAAGGCATGGACCTTTTCTTCCTCGTTTTCTACATTTCTGCGATTCAGCAGAATGCCGCGGACTTTGGCATAGCTGCGGTCGGCAAAATTTTGTACCGCTTTGCGTATATTCTCAGCTGCGTACAGTGCCATTTTTTCGCCGGAGGTTACAATCAGCACTTCCTCCGCGTACCCCTCACGAATCGGGGCCGCAAAACCGCCGCACACTACGTCGCCGAGTACATCGTACAGGACAACGTCCGGCCGATATGTTTCAAACAGCTTTAAATCCTTCAGCAGCTGAAACGTAGTAATAATACCGCGGCCGGCACAGCCAAGCCCCGGCGTAGGACCGCCGGTTTCAATACAGAGTATGTGATTAAAGCCCTCTTTGGCGATTTCTTCAATTTGTGTTGGTTCGCGGTCGTATTCCCGCAGGTAGTCCATAACGGGCTGTACGGGTTTGCCGCCTAATAGGTTAATTGTAGAGTCCGCCTTTGGGTCACAGCCTATTTGAATCACCCGTTTCCCAAGGGAGGCAAAGGCGGAGGCGAGGTTGCTGGTCATCGTGGATTTGCCGATACCGCCTTTGCCGTATACTGCCAGTTTTATCATAATATCCTCTTTAGCTTATGGTTTATCAGGTTTGGTGTACGCCGCTGGAAGCACCTGCCGGAAAAGGCTGTGTGCGGCAGCGGATAAAATGAAACATCGGTTGGACAGATGGGGGAAAACAGCGGGTCAGCAATGATGCCCGCGGCCTGCGGAAACAGACGAATCAGGTCATCCTCCTCCGGTGCGGTTTGGTCACCCTGTTTCAGCAGCTCCGGATCGGTTTCCAGTGTACACAGAACGTGCGCCGGTCTGCCGGTTTCCAGCTCTATGGCACAGGCCAAAGAACCTGCCGAAACGCTTTCTCCCACGACTGCCAGTCCCGCCGCATGGCCGCTGCGGTGTGTGCAGGCAGTACAGCAGCGGCCGCTTTGCGCAGCGGCTTTCAGTTCCGCCGCAAGCGCCGCGGCATACGCTTCGCCAAACGGAACGCCGACGACATAGGGTGTTCCGAAACGCCGGCGCAGAACTTTGGCGGCAGCAAGCCCACTGAAAGACACCACCAGATTGACGCTGGCACTGCCGGCCTGCGCGATTTCTTCTAATGTACTGCCCATGGCAAAGCAGGACACCAGCCGGAAGCCGTTTTGGCGCAGCCATTGTTTCATGGAGGGCACACTGCCATTTACGGAAAAGTCAAGCGGTGTTGCACCAAGGAGATTTACGGACAGGTCCGCGGACTTTTCCACGTCTGCCAGGCAGACGGTTTCCGCCAAAACACGAAACGCGTCGGAAGCGCCGACCAGATAAGAGTGCATGCCGTCCGCTCGAAAGCTGAAACAGGGAATACCGGTCCGCTTTTGCAGAAGAGAAGCAATGGCGGGAAAGTCGGTGCCGGTCATCGCAGGAATCGGTGAACTGCACAAGGCGATGAACGCGGGGTGCAACTTTGCGGAGGTTTCCGCAATATCGGTTATCAGTTTTTCGTCGTCGCCTAAGATAGCGTCCATTTCGGTCAGCCCGGAAATATAAATCATGCTCGGCATATCGTACCACCGGGGTTCGTCATGTGTTGTGTAGGTAGAGTTGCAGCCGGAGGCGTCGTGAATGACGGTCATGCCGCCCAGTTCGTACAGGGCAGAGCAGATACCGGCGTTATCAGCCGCATAAATAGGAATCATTCCCGCAGTGTGTTTCATAGACAGCATGCACACCCCAATCCTTTTTTCTGTATTACGGTACGCGTATCTTTTTTGTGGTGGTAAGCGTCCAGCATTTGTTCCGCCAGACGGGCAATGCCATCAAAGCCATACATTCCGCCGCCGGAAACGATATTTACAAAATGTGCGGTCCCGCTGAAATAGGCGGCTTTCTGTCCAATGGCCAGAATCTCGGCATTTGTTCTCGGCTGGTAAAACCGCAGCGAGGGGTGTATGGTCGCACAAATGCGCAGGGTAGGAGCGTGCTGCTGCAGCCAGTGAAAATCGGTTCCTTCTTCGTCGGAGAAACTGTCCGCATAAACCGCCGATACACAAAAGCCATGTTCCAAAAGCATACGGACAAGGCTTAACGGGCGTGGAACGGCTGTGTAATCAATGGTTACCGGCATATTGCCGATTTCACGGCGGACTTTATCCAGTGCGTCTTCGGTCTTTTGCATGATATTGGAGAAATCGGGCAGAGAAAGGCCAAGTGTGTCGGCAAGGACTTTGTAGTTTTGCAGCAGGTCTTCCCGCCGGTAGCACAGCGGCAGGTAAAGGTGCTTTTGTCCAAGGCGCTGCTGCAGGGCATCACCTGCCGCCGCAGCGGTGGGCAGGTAGGTAATATTCCATGCGCTCTCTGCCATTTGCTGATATTCGTCATAGGTTTTACATTGGGTGATATCCCGTACCCGGAATCCGGACTGCCGAAGAATCTGCAGCAGTTCACTGGACGCGTCCGTTGGCCGGTCATTGCCGATAAGGTTGACGTTTTTGAGGTCCCGTGCAGCGGGCCGCAGCAGGCTGTACAGCTGGCGGCGCATCAGCTGATCGGGTGTCAGCCCGCTTTTGCGCATGGTTGGATTCATGTAGCAGTCAGCAAAATCCACATCGGGAAAGCGGCTGCGCAGTGTGCGGAGAACCAGCGGAAAATCACACCCTACAAACTGCTGAATGCAGCTGATAAATAAGAGAACCGCCGGCGGAAGCGGGTGCAGCTTTTGCAGAATGTTCGCAACGCCGTCAATCATCAGCTGCTCCATATTGCCGCCGATAATGTCCTCTTCACACAAGGATACCCATGACATGCGGTCCATGGCGTTCATTTCCGCCGCGGTCAGAATAACGCCGCGCAGGCAGCCCTGCGCACATACAAAGATTTGATGGGCCTGCGGCAGCAGCATACCGGTGTGTACAATATTCCATGGGCCGCGTGCCGGCGGATTGTATTCCAGACCGGATGCAAACGGGGTGGGAAACTGCGCACTGCCAATCTGCATTTCGGTACAGTCGGCGGGGGCGGGGGACAAAGGTTTCAGCATAATGTTCCCCCGCAGGTGTGCAGAATGGTTTCTGTCAGTACACGGTACTGCTGTGCCATTTCGCTGTTTGGAAAAGCTTCCAGCACGGTTTTGTTCAGCGGTTCTGCCGCCTGCACGGTTTCGCTCCAGTCGAGGCTTCCCAAAAGGCCAGTGTGCAGGTCTTCGGCAAGCTCTCGGACTTTTTGGTCCTCGTCCCTGACGTTTCGACGGTTTAAAATCAGCCCACCCAGCTCGGCGTAGTTTCTGCCGTGAAAGTGCTCCACGGCCATGCCAATGTTTGCCGCTGCGTGCAGGGACATATTTTCACCGGAAGTGAGGATCAGTACTTTATCCGCATAGCCGCTGCGCATAGGCATGGTAAAGCCGCCGCAGACCACGTCACCCAGCACGTCATACAGGACGACGTCCGGTTTGTAGGTTTCGTAGGCACCTTTTTGATTCAGCTTTTCCAGTGCAGCGATAATGCCGCGGCCGGCACAGCCCTGCCCGGGCAGGGGGCCGCCCGCTTCCACACAGATAACGCCGTCGTAGCCTTCACAGACCATTGCATGCAGCGGAAAGTCATTGCCGTACTTCCGAATCAGGCTTAAAACAGTGGGGATTTTCGTGCCGCCGTGCAGGCTGGCGGTGGAATCCGCTTTGGGGTCACAGCCAATCTGCATGACGCACAGCCCTTTTTCTGCCATAGCGGCTGATAGGTTGGAAACCGTTGTGGATTTCCCAATGCCGCCCTTTCCATACACTGCCAGTTTTATCATTTTGCCGCAGTCCCCTCTTTATGACTTGGTTCCGATTTTGTGATCACATTGGAGTAAAGCGTTTTGGCACTTACGCCCGGCAGCCTTCCGATTTTTCCGGAAAGAGCGCTGATGATATCCTGCGGTGCGTCAATCACTACGCTGATGATATTCACATGCTTTTCGTGGTAAGGCAGGCCCATTCGCCCAATGATGTATGGACTGCACCCGTGCAGCAGGCTGTTAAAACGGCTGATGCTTTCCTCGTTTTCAATTATAACGGCGATAACAGCAACTCTGGTTTCCATAAGTCCTCCTTGTTATTATCCAAGAAAAAAAGACTGCGCCTTGTAAAAAGACGCAGCCAGACCATACCGGTTAAAAAGCAGAGCAGTTCCGTCCCTGCTTTGACTCGTCTTTCACCTCAAAATTATTTCGGCGTCAGAACATTTTTGGTCGTTATTTAAAAAGTTCAAAGAATAATTTTATTATACTATGCCCACAGCAGTAAATCAATCTTTTATCCTGTTTCCTTTTGAACCGGAAAACGCAAAAAGCTGCCTCAGCAATCAAGCAGGGGCAGCCTTTTGAATCGGATGACTATCGGTTTAGCCGACGATGATTTTTCCTTCCGGAAGGACACTGTCTGTGTGAATATGTCCGTGTTTAATGGATACAGCCAGGCCCAGTGATACCGGTCCTACGCGGCCGATATACATGGTCAATATAATGGCAATGCGGGAAATCGGCGAGAGCCGCGGCGTTACGCCGGCTGTCAGGCCAACGGTGCCAAACGCACTGGTGGCTTCATACAGGGCATCTACACCGTTGACATTTGGTGTAGTAGAAGTAATAATGCCGGTTACAATAAGGACGACCAGCATGCCGACACCGCAGATGGCTAATGCACGGTAAACGGTGAATTTGTCGATACGGCGATGGTGGAAAATGGCCTCCGGCTGCCCGCGGAGAACCGAGTGCACACAGCACAGCAGCACCAGCATGGTGGTTGTCTTAATGCCGCCGCCGGTAGAGCCCGGCGCCGCACCGATAAACATAAGCAGCACGGTGAAGATTTTAGTAAAGTCGTATTCTTTCGATAGGTCAACAGACGCAAAGCCGGCGGTACGCGGTGAAACAGACTGCAAAAGTGCTGCGTTCAGTTTGGCGCCAAAGTTCGGCAGGCTGGCGAGCGTGTTTTTATACTCCAGTACCATAAAGACAATAGTCCCCAGTATAATAAGGAGGATTGCCATAGATAGGACAATGCGGGAATGAAAGCCAAGGCTGTGACGGTGCTGACCGTGCAGGGTGGGCTGCAGTTTAGAGTGGCAAATATCCGCAATCACCACAAAGCCAAGACCACCGACTATAATCAGCATGTCGATTGTCAGACAGACAAGCGGGTCTGCCGCATAGGGAATCAGATTGCCATTTTCCATAACACTGCCCAAAATATCGAAGCCTGCGTTGCAGTAGGCGGAAACCGCAAGAAATACAGAAACCCAAATACCGTGTGCGCCCATCTGCGGCAGAAAACGAATCATTAGGATAAGGGCGCCAATGCCTTCACAGGAGAAGGTGAACTTCAAAATCATACGGACCAGGCTGCCGATGTCTCCGCTGTCGCCGTTGGTGTTCTCTACCGCCAGCTCCATGTTGCGCAGGCCAAGCTTTTTACGCATCAGCAGGGTAAAACCGGTGGTGAATGTCACCAGCCCTAAACCGCCGACTTGAATCAGCATCAAGATAAAGACCTGCCCGAGGGTGGTCCAGTGACGGTAAGTATCAAACAGCGTCAGGCCAGTTACACAGGTTGCCGAACCAGCGGTAAACAGGGCGTCCAGGTAAGAAGTGCTTTTTCCCGGGCGGGTGCAGGCCGGCAGGCACAGTAGCAAAGAACCGGTCAGGATAATAATTGCAAAACTGACGACAATGATACGTCCCGGTGGTTCCTTATGTAACCACATTTTTAAATTTGCCAGCATGACATAACGTACCTCCAGACTCCACTATAAATATGCTAATCACCACATTTTAGCACAAACATTGTCTTTCGTACAGTCCATTTCTTGCTTTTCTGCAAAAGCCTTTGGAGGGGTTTAGGGGAGTAGCGCGGCGAAGAGAAAAAATGCCGGAACGGCAGCCGAAACCGTTCCTCCTGTTCTGCAACAAAAGATTTTGACAAATAGGAGAAAAAGTCTTGATTTTTTAAGGAAAACGGGTACAATATATTATACACTAATTTAGTACATATTAAGTTATTAGATATGATGATTATCTTGCATTTTTGCAAAACATGAGGGGTGTTCAGGAACATGGCACAGAAATTACTGGAAGTATACGACCTGCACGCAAGTGTGGATGGAAAAAATATATTGAACGGGCTCAATCTTTCTGTTGCTCCCGGCGAAACACACGTTATTATGGGGCCAAACGGTGCCGGCAAGTCGACTTTGGGCAATGTGATTCTTGGCAACCCGGAATATCATGTGGATTCCGGTTCGATTACCTTTAATGGGGCGGACATTACACATGAGCCGACCGATGCGCGTGCCCGCCGCGGTATTTTCCTTTCTTTTCAGAGTCCGGAAGAAGTTCCCGGCGTTACTCTGGAAGATTTTTTGCGTGTCAGCAAGTCGGCCGTTACCGGAAAACCGCTGAAAGTATTTGCTTTTCAGAAAGAACTGAAAAAGACCATGGAGGCGCTGAACATGGACGCTTCCTATGCACGCCGCGACCTAAATGTGGGCTTTTCCGGCGGCGAAAAGAAGAAAGCTGAAATTTTGCAGATGCTGATGCTGCAGCCGAAGCTGGCCATTTTGGACGAAACGGATTCCGGCCTGGATGTGGACGCCGTCCGCATTGTTTCGGAGGGTATCCGCCGCTATAAGAATAAAGACAACGCGTTGCTTATCATTACGCATAATGCCAAGATTTTGGAGAACCTGACCGTTGACTATGCCCATGTGCTGGTTGACGGACGCATTGTCCGCACCGGTGGTTCGGAACTGGTGGACGAGATTGAGAATGAGGGCTTTCGCCATATGGAAGAAGGTGTCGCCGAATGAGCAGTCCGGTCAAAAAGACACAGGTGCAGGAGGTAGACCGCAGCCTGTACGATTTTAAAGATGCAGTCCATCCGTCCTATGAGGCGGATGCCGGCCTGACACCCGAGATTGTGGAACAAATCAGCCGTGAAAAGGGCGACCCCGACTGGATGCGGGACTTCCGCCTAAAATCACTGGGAATTTATAATCAGATGTCCGTGCCGGACTGGGGACCGCCTATTGACGGATTGGACATGAAAAACATTGTCACTTATGTGCGCCCCGATACCCCTATGCGCGGCAAATGGAGCGAAGTGCCGAAAGACATTAAAAATACGTTTGAGCGTCTGGGTATTCCGGAAGCAGAACGCAAGTCGCTGGCTGGTGTCGGTGCACAGTACGATTCCGAAGTGGTTTACCACAATGTCCGCAAAGAAGTTGCCGCGCAGGGCGTTGTTTACACCGATATGGAAAGTGCCCTGAAGGGCGAGTATGCGGATATGGTGCGGGAGCACTTTATGAAGCTTGTTCCGCCAACCGACCACAAGTTTGCAGCCCTGCACGGTGCCGTTTGGTCCGGCGGTTCCTTTGTTTATGTACCGCCGAAGGTTTCAGTTGAAATTCCGCTGCAGTCCTACTTCCGGCTGAACGCACCAGGCGCGGGCCAGTTTGAGCATACACTGATTATTGTGGATAAGGGCGCTTATCTGCACTTTATCGAAGGCTGCTCCGCACCGAAGTACAACGTGGCAAACCTGCACGCCGGCTGTGTGGAACTGTATGTCGCCGAGGGCGCACGCCTGCGTTACTCCACGATTGAAAACTGGTCTAAAAATATGTACAACCTCAACACCAAGCGTGCGCTGGTCGAAAAGGGCGGCACCATGGAGTGGGTTTCCGGTTCCTTTGGCTCCCACACTTCCTACCTGTACCCCATGACCGTCTTAAAGGGTGAAAATTCTCGCATGGAGTTTACGGGCATCACCTTTGCCGGCAAGGGCCAGCAGCTGGATACCGGCGCAAAGGTCGTTCATGCCGCACCGCACACCAGTTCTCATATTACGACCAAGTCCATTTCCAAGGACGGTGGCGAGTGCACTTACCGCAGCGCCGTTACCATTCAGAAAAACGCAGTGAGCAGTAAATCCTCCGTTTCCTGCGAGTCCCTTATGCTGGACAGCCGTTCCCGCTCCGATACCATTCCGGCTATGGATATACAAAATGATGACTCCGATGTGGGGCATGAGGCAAAAATCGGCCGCATCAGCGACGACGCGGTGTTTTACCTGATGAGCCGCGGCATCAGCGAGGAAGACGCACGCTCCATGATTGTCAGCGGCTTTGCGGAACCAATTGCAAAGGAACTGCCGGTGGAGTACGCGGTGGAAATGAACAACCTTATCAAGCTGGAAATGGATGGCAGCATCGGCTGAAAACGCACGTGAATTTTCTGGCTGAACTGCGGTACAGCGGAACTTTGGAGGAACACAATGGAACAGCAGCTTAATCATATCAATACACTTCCGGCGCTGACATGGAACTGGCTGAAGGTCAACCGCTCTGCCTTTCTGGCACAGCGTCCGGAAAAAGCCGCTCCGGCTGAAATGCCGCCGGCGTTTGCAGAAATAGAAACCGGTATGGGAAAAGAAGCAGCAGACTTTGCCGCGCAGTACTGCACGGATTATCACACCGTGGATGTACCGGAAAATGCAGAAGAAAAAGATGCCGAGACTTTTCAGTATGTACTGTCTGCTGAAAAGCCGGTGGTTGATGTTAACTTGATTCATGCCCGCAAGGGCAGCCGAGTAACCGTGCTGGAGTCCTATACAGCGGGCGATAACACAGCCTGTTTTCACGGTGGCCTGACGAAGATTTTGGCCGATGAGGGTGCCGAAGTGCGCCTGGTGCAGGTGCAGCTTTTAAGCGACACCAGCCGCCACTTTAATGATGTAGGTATACGGCTGGGGGACAACGCCCATGTAGAAGTGATACAGGCTGAGCTGGGCGGTGCGCGCGCTTTCTCCGGCTGCCTGGCACTGCTGCAGGGCTACCGCAGCAACTTTAATGCGAACACCGTCTATTTCGGCGATGAAAAGCGCAAGCTTGATTTCAACTACATTGCCCGTCACACCGGCCGCAAAACGACCAGTGAAATGCATGCGGCAGGTGCTCTGCTGGGGCAGAGTGACAAAATTTACCGCGGCACCATTGACTTTATCCACGGTGCTTCCGGTTCTGTCGGCCACGAGGCCGAAGAAACACTGCTCTTCAGCCCACAGGCACGCAACCGCACAGTGCCGCTGATTCTGTGCAGTGAGGAAGATGTGGATGGCCAGCACGCCGCAACCATTGGCCGCATCAATGCGGCACGGCTTTTTTACCTCAAATCCCGCGGCCTGACAGAGGCACAAGCCAAACAGCTGATTATAGAAGCACAGTTTGCGCCAGTTATCAGCAAGGTGCCGGACGCGGCTCTACAGGAAGCGGTAAGGGAATACTTGGGAAGGAGAATGCAACTTGACTGACGAAATCATTGCACAGTTCCCACTTCTGCAGAAACAGCAGGACGGCAAACGGATGGTCTATTTGGATAGCGGCGCAACTTCCCAGCGTCCGCAGGCCGTGCTGGATGCGGTCAGTCGCTTTTACAAGGAAGACAACGCCAATCCCCACCGCGGCGTTTATGCACTGGGGGAACGGGCCACTGCGGCATACGAATCCGCTCGTGACACCGTAGCGGAATTTCTGCATGCCAAGCGGGAAGAAGTCATTTTCACCCGCAACGCGACAGAAGCGCTGAACCTGGTCGCATACAGCTGGGGTCTGCATAACCTGAAAGCAGGGGACCGCGTAGTTGTCTCCATCCTGGAACACCACAGCAACTTAATTCCGTGGCAGCAGGTCTGCCGCGCGACCGGTGCTGAGCTGACTTTCCTGTATACTGACCAGCGGGGCGTTATTTCAGATGAAGAAATCGAAAAAAAAATCACCAAAGGTGTAAAATTAGTGGCCATTACACACGTTTCCAACGTGCTGGGGCTGGTTTCACCGGTACAGAAAGTGGTTGACCGGGCACACGCAGTGAATGCTGTCTGTGTACTGGACGCTGCACAGAGTGCGCCGCATCTGCAGCTGGACGTCACAAAGCTGGGTGTTGATTTTCTGGCTTTTTCCGGTCATAAGCTGTATGCCCCGCTTGGAATCGGCGTACTGTGGGGACGGAAAGAACTGCTGGACGATATGCCGCCGTTCTTAACCGGCGGCGACATGATTGAGTCTGTGCGGGAACAGGACGCCACATGGGCCGAACTGCCGCAGAAGTTTGAAGCCGGTACCCAAAATGCCGGCGGCGCGGTCGGTTTGGCGGCGGCCATTCACTGGATGCAGGGTGTTGGCTATGACACCATTGCACGTAGGGAAAACGACGTGTATCAGTATGCATGGCAGGTACTGTCCCAGCTGCCGCACGTTACATTGTACGGCACAGCACAGGGGCAGCACTGCGGAGCTATCTCCTTTAATGTGGAGGATGTCCATCCACATGATGTTGCGACAATTCTGGACGCGGACGCGGTTTGTGTGCGCGCGGGACATCACTGCGCACAGCCGCTGCTGCATCATTTGGGGCTGAATTCCTGCTGCCGGGCAAGCTTCGCCGTATACAACACCCGTGAGGATGTGGACGCACTGGCAGCAAGTTTACAAAAAGTGAGGAAATGGTTAGGCTATGGGTCTTGAACAAATTTATACACAGATTATAACAGAGAACAGCCGCTCCACCGAGCATAAGTATCAGGTGCAGGGCCCTACCCAGGTTGTAGAGGGTGTGAACCCTTCCTGCGGGGACGACATAACCCTGCAGCTGCGGGTGAAGGACGGCGTCATTGAGGATGCAGCGTTTTTGGGTGACGGCTGTGCTATTTCACAGGCTTCCGCGTCCATTATGATTGACCTTATCAAAGGGAAAACGCTGGAAGAGGCACAGCATTTATCCGAAGTATTCCTCGGTATGATTAAAGGAACCGTGAAAGATGAAGACCAGCTGGACCAGCTGGAAGATGCACAGGCCTTTAAGGATATTTCTCATATGCCAGCACGCGTAAAGTGCGCGGTGCTGGGCTGGCACACGCTTCAGGACGCTGTTGCCAAGGCAGATAAATCCACAAAAGCTGCTGCCAAATAAATTTTTTATAAAAACAGCAAAAAGCACGGCTGCTTTTTGCTACCACCGGTGCGGGGAAGTTCCCTGTGCCGGCTTTTGTTTGTCTTTAAAATATGCTATACTTTTTTATATTGCAGAAATAGGTAGGAGGAAAAACATGAAACAAACCCCGTATGTGCTCGGCGTAGCGGGAGGGACAGGCTCTGGAAAGACAACATTGGCCAATCATCTGTTGGAGGCATTCCCGGAAGAGGCACTGATTCTCTCGTATGACTATTATTATCTTCCGCACGATGAGATGCCGTTGGAAGAGCGCAAAAAACTGAACTATGACCACCCAAATGCATTTGAAACGGACCTGATGATTCGTGATGTGCAGAAGTTGCGTGCGTACTGTCCTATTGACCGGCCGGTTTACTCGTTTGTTACGCATACCCGGCTGCCGCAAACCGTGCACGTGGAGCCAAAGCCGCTGATTATCCTGGAGGGCATTTTGCTGTTTGAAAACCAGGCACTGCTGGACCTGATGGACATGAAAGTGTATGTGGACACCGACGCGGACATTCGGCTGATTCGCCGATTGGAGCGTGACGTGAAAGAGCGCGGCCGCAGCCTTGATTCCGTTATCAGTCAGTATATAAATACAGTCAAGCCTATGCATGAGCAGTTTGTAGAGCCCAGCAAGAAAAAGGCAGACATTATTATTCCAGACGGCGGAGAAAATCAGGTGGCCCTGCAGATGCTGACCGACCGGCTGGAAGCCGAACTGCACCGCTCCGCCGTGTAAAAAATAATCCGCACACCTCCAGTGACTGGCCCGTCACACCGCGGGTTCTATACTGGACACCCAAATTTTTGTATAAACGTTATCATACGCCGCTGATGATTACCGAAAACGGTGCAAACCTTAACAAACAGCGGCCCTGCTTTCCAAACCGGAGAGTAGGGCCGCTGTTTGTTATTGGTTTTATACCGTTCGGCGCACAAGAATGGCTTTCATGTTGGAAGACTGATTTTGTGCGTTGACAATCAGTGATTTTTCTGCTTCTGTGCAGCCAATCAAAATTTTTATTTCCGAGTCGCGCTTCAGAAGGTCAATGGTACACAAGATAGCGTCTGCCTGGCGGTGCAGTTCGCTGCCGATCCAGACATCGATGCCGCTGCCATCCATGGAAGCAGTGCCCTTTAAATAGCCATAGTCGGCGGGATAAACAAAGTCGGGCCAATGCGGGTGAACACTGCCTTTTGGCCGGTCAACTACAATTTCTGATTCTGCCAGCAGCGTGTTCACCGCATTCCAAAAGTCAGCATCTGTTTTCATACGTTCCATTCCTTCTCTTAAAGATTTGCCGCGCCGATGATGCCGGCGTCATTTCCAAGTGCGGCGGTGCGAATCTGCGGCAGGAAAGACGCTGCCCCGCCAAAGGCGTTCTGCCGAACCAGCTTTTCCAGCGGGTCCGTCAGATAGGCGCCTTCTTTGCTGATGCCGCCCGACAGCAGAACCATTTCCGGCCGGAAAATGTTGACGGCATTTGTAATGCCCGCAGCCAAATAGGCAATATACTGTTTTACCACACGCTGTCCAGCAGCATCCCCGCTGCGGGCGGCAGTGAACGGAATGCGCCCGTCCATGCGGGAAAGGTCACCTTCGCACAGCTTTGCCAGCAGGGAATTCGGCTGGGTTTCCGCCGCTTTTTTCGCCTGCCGAATCAGTGCGGTCGCAGAAGCGTAGCTTTCCAGGCAGCCGCGCCGTCCGCAGGTGCAGCGCTCTCCGTCCATGACCAGCAGGGTGTGGCCGAATTCGGCACCGCCGGGGCCGCTGCCTTCAAACAGCCTGCCGTCCAAAACAATGCCGCTGCCGACACCGGTGCCAAGGGTTAAGAGAACAACATTTTTACAGTTCTTTGCCGCGCCGGCACGCACTTCCCCCAGCGTGGCACAGTTGGCATCGTTGCTGATGTGTACTGGAAGGGAAAAAGCTTTCTGCAAGGCTTGCGCGAGGGGAACATCTTTCCAGTGCAGATTGTTGGAGTAGACGACTGTACCGCTTTGGGCATCTATCGTTCCCGGACAGCCGACACCCAAGGAAAGACATTCTTTTTCGGTGTGCCCCGCGTCCTGCAGGGCCAGCTGTGCTGCTTTGACAATGTCCTGCGCAACAGTCTGCCAGGGACGGCCGGCATCGGTTGGCACGGCGGCGCGGCCGATGATTTCATTTTCCTGATTTACGGTGCCAGCTTTAATACTGGTGCCGCCGATATCGATACCCAGCCGGCGGCTGGCAGCCGGTGATGTAGAGTGATTGGACATTTTGCAGCCTCCCTGTTTGTTATTCTGTGGCCGGAGGTACGGTGGTGCGGATGATTTCACAGTGGCCGGTTACGCTGTACACGCCGCTGTCTGCGGGCAGGAACAGGCTGTCACCCTGCTGGAAGGTGACAGTTTCGTTTCCGCAGGTCACACTGCCTTCTCCTTTTGTTACCAGCAGGGAGTGGAACGTACTGCCGTCCGTGCGGGCTGTTAGGGTGGAACCGTTTAGTTTCAGCAGGTCCGTTACAAAGGAGTCACAGCAGCCGAGATGACCGCCAAAGTCATAGTCTGTACGTGGTGGCGTCAGCCGGGTGACATCCAGTGCCTTTTGAACGTGCAGCTGACGCGGCTTGCCGTCGGTGCCCAGACGGTTGTAGTCGAACACGCGGTAAGTTATGTTGGAATTCTGCTGGATTTCAGCAATGACAATGCCCTTGCCAATGGCGTGAATGGTGCCGGACTCAATGAAGAACACGCTGCCTGGCTTTACCGACGCGGCGTTCAATACTTCGGTCAGTGTACCGTTTTGGATACGGGTGCGGAATTCCTCTTTGGTGATTTCCTTCTGGAAACCGTAGTACAAAAATGCGCCGGGATCGCAGTCCACAACATACCACATCTCAGTTTTGCCAAACTGTCCCTCGTTTTTCAGCGCGTAGGCGTTGTCGGGGTGAACCTGAATCGACAGGTCCCGCTTGGCATCAATCAGCTTAATCAGAACTGGAAAGTCACGGAAGCGGGCACAGTTGATACCGGCAGCGGCAGGCACAGCCTGCAAATATTCCGGCAGCGTTTTTCCCGCATACGGCCCATCTGCAACGGTGCTGGGGCCGTCCGGATGGCAGGAAAGTTCCCACGTTTCAGCCAAAATGTCTCCATCAAAATGCTTATGGTAGTCAGCTTTCAGCTTTTGGCCGCCCCACAGGTAAGATTTACAGGCAGGGTTCAGTTTTATAATAGACACTTCTTATGCCTTCTCTTTTCCAAAGTTTTCAATTATCTGGGACATGGCTTTGCGGTAGGATTTACAGGAAGCGTCTGCGGCCTGCATGGTCGGTGCCACAGCGGCACAGTACAGTTTCAGCTTGGGTTCCGTGCCGGAGGGGCGCACTGTCAGGCAGGTGCCATCGTCCAGCACATACTGCAGTACATCGCTGCTGGGCAGGTTCGGGAACTGCGCCGGTTTTCCAGGCGCCTGCAGGTAATCTTTAACCAGTGCGACCGCATGGCCGCACAGTTCTTTTGGCGGATTTTTCCGCAGATAAGTCATAAAGTCCTGCATGATATGGAAGCCGGTTTCTCCCTCAAACGCGAAGGAGTCCAAACTGTTCTTATAGCAGCCGTAGGTTTGATACAGTGCGTTCATGGCATCCAGCAGGGACATTCCTTTTGCCTTGTAGTCCGCGGCCATATCGCACAGCAGCAGGCAGGCATTTACCGCATCTTTGTCCCGCACGTGGGTACCGGAAAGATAGCCGTAGCTTTCCTCAAAGCCAAAGATGTAGCGGTCCGCTTCACCGGCTTTTTCAAGAAAACCAATCTGTTCGCCGATATATTTGAATCCGGTCAGAACATCACGCAGCTCTACGCCGTAATGCTCCGCAACTTTCGTGGCCATTTCCGTGGTGACGATGGTTTTGACAGCAACCGGATTTTTTGGCATTTGGTTGAGTGCCAAACGGCGGCGGCACACATAATCCAGCAGGAGGACACCCACTTCATTGCCGGATAAAAGCTGGCAGGTATCTCCATGACGCACCGCAATGCCCATTCGGTCGCAGTCGGGGTCCGTTGCCAGTAGCAGGTCAGCTTTTTGTGTGCAGCACAGTTTGATGCCCTCCGCCATTGCCTCGGGAATTTCCGGATTCGGGTACGGACAGGTGGGGAAGTTGCCGTCCGGTTTTTCCTGTGCGGGTACGACGGTAATGTCCTGATAGCCGGCACGCTTCAATACAGTGGTAACCGGAACCAGACCAGTGCCGTTCAGCGGAGAGTAGATGAGTTTCAGCGGCGCCGGTACACGGCTTTCCAGCCGCTGTGCCAGCACTGCCTGATAAAAGTCCTCAAAAACACTCTGAGGGACTTCCTGTACAGTTGTGCTGCTGCCGTTCGGCAGTGCATCAAAGTAACCGATGGACTGAATGCAGGCGGTGATTTCTTCGGCCGCACGGGTGGTAATCTGGCAGCCGTCCGGGCCGTATACTTTATAGCCGTTGTATTTGGCGGGATTGTGGCTCGCGGTAATCATGATACCAGCGGAACAGTACAGCCGGCGTACCGCGAAGGACAGCGCCGGCGTCGGCATTAGCTGCGGGTACAGGTAAACTTTCACACCGCAGGCGGCAAAGGTGCGTGCGGCCTCTTCGGCAAAGCGGCGGGACTTAATACGGCTGTCATAGGAAATGGCGGCACTTGGTTTTTCCTGTGTCTGCAGCCATTTGGCAATGCCGCGAGTGGCACGGCGCACAGTATAGATGTTCATTCGGTTGGTGCCAGCGCCAATCACGCCGCGCAAACCGCCGGTGCCAAAGGCGAGGTCACGGTAAAAGCGGTCCTCTATTTCGTCGGGCTTTGTTTTCACGGCGGCCAGTTCTGCCGGAATGTCCGGGTCCTCAGCGGCTTTTTCTGCCCACTGCCGGTACTTGTCCTGAATATCCAAAGTAATCCCTCCATTTAGCCAAAATAATAGATATTTACTTAATGTATGGTGACGATGTTGGAAAAGGCTGTCAATCACACAATCTTGATAATTATATCATTTTGTTGGTCGGTTCGCAATTTTGGCGTGCAGATGAAAATTCAGCTGGATGAACACGTATGAACGTGCTTAAATAATAGAAAAGTTACTTTACCGGACTAACCTTTAAGAAGAGGAATTCGTGCGTATGCCGATTTATCATTTTTCATCATTTGTCCATAGGAAACACTGAAACGTCTTGGCTGCAGATTAGACGGCTGCCAGTGGCCGCTGTTTGTGCGGGAAATTGTGTGTATCTATGTGGAAAAAGAAAAAAGTCCTGATAACGCAGTTTGGTACATATCATATCTCTTATCCGTTGGCAAAAGGTGTACAAAAGATGCATACTAAAAGTGCAAATTTATGGAAAAACCTTATCGTTAATTGCTGCTTTTTCATCACTTATCGATTTACCCTTGAAAGCGGTATCATTATCCATTACACTAGTATTTGTTATTCCATCTCAGTTGTTTGTTTACAAAAAGCTGTATAGAACTCCTATAGACAAATTAGGGGCTGTACGGTGTTGACGCCGGGAAATATGATAAGGTCATCTACTGGTTTCAAATGGATTGTGCAGTCAAAAATATAAAAGATTACCCGTCTTTTTCTTCCTTTCTTTTTACATTGCGTGCAGTATTTTGCAGATAGCCCCTGCAGGATATGTCAATCGCATGTATGCACAGTCGCTGATTTTCACTTGGCCCGGCAAATATAAAAGAGGGACAGCTGTCCGTACCAGCTGTCCCTCTTTTATATTAGAAAATCTGCCACAGTGCAGCAAAGTAGGGCGGAAGGTCTGTGCCGCCCCCAAAGTCATGCACGCTTCCGGTAATCAAATCACGCGCACGGCCTGCACCAGCATCAAAGTCAACATGTACAGGCGTGTCGCCGGCATTGACGGCGACCAGTACGCGGTCCGTTTCTGTTTTGCGTTCAAAAATGCAGTATTGGTTCTGCAGCACCAAACTGCGGAAGCTGCCATAGCGGAGAGCGTCACTTTCACGATGTGCGTGGGCGCAGGCGGCAATCCAATTGGTCAGCTCGTTTTCCTGCGGGGAGTCAAAGCAGACACGCAGGGCGGGGTCACCGTCCTCTTTGCGTCCCTTGGCACCCCACTCACTGCCATAATAAATGCACGGAATACCCGGCATACCGAACAGGACAGCATAAATAAGCGGCAAATGTTTTGGATTGGTTAGAATAGATGCAATCCGTGTTACATCGTGGTTATCAACAAAGGAAAGCGGGTGGGTGCCGCGGTAAAGTGCCCAGTCTTCCGGACCAAACTGCCGTAACAGAGAGTGAACAATTTCAAACAGATTGAGACTGTTGAAACTGGAGTACAGACCCTTGTAGCATTCATAATTTGTCACGCTGTGGCACATTTGCTCGTTCATTGTCTGGCGGTAGTTGCCGCCCAAAACTTCTCCCAACAGGAAAAAGTCCGGTTTACAGCCGAAAGTAAAGCTGTGCAGCTGCTTTAAAAAGTCACGGTCCAGCAGATAGGCTACATCCAGACGCAGGCCATCAATGTCGAACGCGTCTATCCATTCCCGCGCACACGAAAGCAGATACTGCACGACCGCCGGATTCTGCAGGTTCAGCTTTACCAATTCATAGTGGCCTTCCCAGCCCTCGTACCATAGTCCATCATTATAGCCGTTGTTTCCGCCAAACTGAATATAGAACCAGTCCCTATAAGCGGAGCATTCCCGATTTTGCAGGACATCCTGAAAGGCCCAGAAACCACGGCCCACATGATTGAAGACACCATCAAGAACCACGCGGATGCCGGCCTTGTGCAGTGCCGTGCAGACTGCAGCAAAGTCCTCATTTGTGCCGAGCCGGCAGTCAATCTTGCGGTAGTCGCGTGTATCGTAGCCGTGTGCATCACTGTCAAAGACCGGGCCAAAATAAACCGCATTGCACCCGAGCTTTTGGATATGAGGAATCCAGTTGAGAACTTTCCGGATACGAGGCTTTGTAATGCCGTCGTTTTTCAGAGGAGCGCCGCAGAAACCCAGCGGATAGATTTGGTAAAAAACAGAGTCGTATGCCCACATAGAAATTCCCTCCAATTTATAGTAATGATGCTGCCGCAGATAAAGACAGGCGGTATTGTCTGCATTATAGCATTCACAGCCGTGTGTTACAAACAAAGTTAACCGAAAAAAGGCTTCTGCAGGTTTTTCTGCAGAAGCCATTGGATTATTGTTTACTTTTTTCGTCTTTCAGGTATTTTTCGGTATGCTCCTGAATTTTTTGAAAGGTGGTGTCGCTTAGGTCATGCTCTATCCGGCAGGCATCTGCGGCCGCGGTCTCGTCGTCAACACCTAGGTAAACCAGAAGTCTGGTCAGCACCTTATGTCGGGTATAAATACGCTGCGCAATGGCCAGCCCTGCGTCGGTCAGGCTGATGAACCCTTCCCGGTCCATTGTAATGTATCCATTTTCCCTTAGGTGTTTCATAGCCACACTGATGCTAGGCTTGGAGTAGCCGGTTTTATTGACAACGTCAATCGACCGCACCATGCCCTGCTTCTCTTTCAGCATTAGGATAGATTCCAGATAATCTTCTGCCGATTCATGAATTTTCATAAAAACTGCCTCCAATATCAAGAGTAACATAAATGCAAAAAAAGTCAAGATAATCTGCAGCGGTGCGCCGATTATGTGTTCCTCGATTGAAGACTGGCGAAATGAATATAACGACCTTCGGCCTTACAATTCTCTGGATAATTTGACACCGGAAGAATACGCTATGAAAATTTTCGAGAATGTGCTGAAGGATTCGCTTTAACTTTTTCTGATTAAAGAAATATAACAGCAGATTCAAGTGGTGGAATGCGCTATCATTTTATTCTGAAAAGTGGACGGAAGCTTATTTAGACAAATGAATCATATTCTGGCACTCGGCCTGCATATCTTTCAGTGCCTGTGCTGGTGTTACGGTACCCGCTGCGGCGGCATTTAAATGTTTTCCGACAATATCCTGAAGTTCAGCATACTGCGAAATAACTGGAGGAGCTACAGAATAATCAAGGCTTTTAAAAACAGCCTGACGATTTGCCGGAGGTGTTTTGGCTGTGTATTGTGCAATGATGGATTTATCATTGACGGGTGGCAATTCCCAACCTGCATCCAGACGTATCTGAGTAGCCTCTTTGTTTGATGAAATAAAGGCAATAAATTTTGCTGCCTCATCAGCCACTTTGCTGTTTTTATTGATAACATAACCGTTAGAGAAAAAGTGTGTGGCTTTTTGTTTATGGCCTGGTTCTACGGTAACATCCCATTTAAATTTGCAGTCATGTGCGAAATCCGGGAAAGCCCAACAACCGGTAACAATCATACCGAGACGTCCGGATTTGAACAGATCCCAATCAGCGTTAGATACGCGCTCAAGTTGTGTAGGAGTAGGCATTACGTTACTTTTGTTCTGCATATCTACCATATACTGCAAAGCTTCCACATTAGTCGGGGTATCCATTGTGAAAGATTTTCCGTCAGCGCTGATCAGACTCCCGCCATTTTGCTTGGAAACTTTGTAAAATTCGTTGTAGGAAAGTGGATGATAATAACCATAAATATCTTTTCCAAGTGCGCGTATTTTTTTGGCGGCATTCATGGCATCTTCCCATTTCCAATCATCGGTTGGATAGGCGATTTTTGCTTTGTCAAACAAATCCTTATTATAAATCAGCAACGCGGTGGAAAAGCTGTCCGGGACGCCATATTGCTTTCCATCGGTATTGAAAGATTTCAGAGCTGTCTGATTATATATGGAGGTGTCAATACCCTGTGACTTAATGATATCGTTCAGCGGCATAAGAGCGCCTTTTTTAGCGTAGGAAACAAAATTTTCATAGTTTAGCTCAAACACATCCGCAGCTTGGCCACCTGCGACCTTGGTTGTCAGTTGAGTGAAATAATCGTTATAACCATAAGACTGCATCCGAATGGTAACATTCGGATGTTTCTTTTTGTAGGCGTCAATCATTTTTTGCAGATACTTTTCATTGTCACCAGATCCAGAAAATTGGTCAAAGGTAATGACGACTGGTTTGGTGGATGCGGAATCTGCGCTGTTAGATGCCGTACTTGAGGCGGGTGCGGTAGAGCAGGCACTGATAGTAAGCATCGAGGCCAAAACAAGGCTAACAATGGATAGTCGTTTTTTCAAGGTAATTCCTCCCAATCTGATTTATGCTAATTTTTGGGCGCTTTTCATTTACAACAATTACAACAATATAAATGAAAAGGGCAGCAGTCATTGTTTACCCTTTTACAAAGGTTGCACATGCTTTGCCAGCGTGCGACCTTTTTTATATCACCTCCTTTTCCGCAGAATCGTTCAAATCCTTTACGGAGCCACGTTCTATGATGTTCACGGGCATGATTTCCTCTTGCTTTGTAAGTTTTGGATTTTGAATACTGTTGAACAGTAAATCCATGGCCCGCTCACCCTTACGGGATATATCTTGATGCACGGTGGTTAATCCGGGCGTCAAATACTTTGTAATTTGCAGATCATCGAAACCTATAATAGAAATATCGTCGGGTACATGAATCCCATGTTTATAAAAGGCTTTCATGGCACTGATTGCGAGAATGTCAGCTGTCGTTACCACAGCTGTGGCTTTTATATCCGATTTACATAATGCTTCCGCAAGTTTAATACCATCTTCATAATCAATTTTTCCTTCAAATACATTTTTTGTGTTAAAGGTAAGCCCTTGCTCTTCCATTGCCTCACGATAACCCTGCAAGCGCTGTTTCATAACACCGTTTTCTTTTATCTCACCGCAAAAGAATGCAATATTGCGGTGGCCATGGTCAATCATATATTTTGTGGCGAGGTAACTGCCATAGGCATCGTCAATGCGGATACTATGGTAGTAATGGTCATTGCAGTAACTATCCACCAACACAATTGGAATTTGGGACTCTTTCATTTCCTGATAAAAACTGTTGGGATATATTCCAATAACGATGATACCATCGAGGTTGCGTTCTTTGGCAAGTGTCAAATAATTTTCATTGGTATCTGACGCTGAAATCAAAACATGGTAGCCCCGCAATCGCGCACGGTACTCGATACTGCTTACAATTTCACTGTAAAAATTATTTTCAAACATCAGACGGTTGCCTTTTTCCGTCTGTGGCACTACTACACCAATCAGTTTCGAATTACCGGCAATCAAGCTGCGAGCGGATAAATCGGGCACGTAGTCAAGTTCCGAGACTGTATTCCAAACACGTTGTTTGGTGTTCTCGGAAATAGATTTTTTCTTGTTAAGTACATAGGATACCGTGGCAGGAGAGACCCCTGCTTTTTGGGCCACTTCTTTAATTGTAACTTTGTTTTTCATATTCATTCGCCTCATTTAATCGGTTAAACATTCAACAGCTCTATAATAGCGGCTGCTATAGATAAAGTCAAGTAATTTAGTACAAAAATATTCATATACAATAAAAACTATTGACATATTATGATTTTTGAGATATATTTTACTTGAAATCTATTGAAACGATTAAACAATTAAAGGAGGATTATATTTGATACATGCAAGGAATATGCCAGTTGGGAATCAAGTGGTTTCCCTGCCACAGATTCAGGAAACAACAGCTGGAATACAGGATTTGACCTTTTTACACATGGGATACAAAGGATTGATTGATATTCGAGGGGATGAAAATGAGCCGCTTATCCATCCTTTTTTACAGATAGGCGATACGCAAATTCCATTTAAATCCCTTGTGTGGAACCGGTTGGGAAATTGGATTCCCTGTTTTTCTTTCCAGACAGAGGAGCTGACTTTGCGCGGAATTATTCTCACGCCCGTAGAAGAACGCGGGTTTTTAGTGAAGCTTGAAATTACCAATCGCTCATCAAAACCAGTAAATTTTACTTATGGTTTATGCGGGCGCTGGGCGTCAAGCTGGCACTGCGTTAATGAGGACAAAATGCTTAGCGGAGAAAAACATTGTTATCAAAGCAAGTGGAATCATGGCATTGTATTTGATATGCGCTGTGGTACACCAATGTTTGCCTTTGCGCCTATGGCAGATCAAGAGTGCAAATCAACCTTTGAAACAACTAAAGATATGGTCGATTACCGTTTGGCTCGATCGGAATCATTGGCGACGGGGCAAAATTGTTCGTTGACAGTGTATTGGGGAATTGGTTTTGAGGAAGTGGCCGCTGTAACCAGCGCGAAAGAAATGTTGCGGCAGGGCTATGATTACGAATTAAGCCGGACTCTAAAGTGGCTTGATGAACGCGCATTGAAGTTTAAAGACGAAAAACTTACCAGACTATACAATACAAACTTGTTTTTTTGCATTTTCTTTTCTACAGGCATTACGTTAGATACGGAAGAATTGGTGCTTGTTACTAGCCGTAGCCCACGCTATTACGTAAGTGCGGCCTATTGGGATCGCGACAGCCTATTATGGAGTTTTCCCGCAGTTTTGGATGCCGACCATAACCTGGCATATGACATGCTGTTATATGTTTTTGGCCGCCAGCAAAGAAATTTTGGGATTCATTCACGATACATAGACGGCACTGTGCTGGAGCCAGGTTTTGAACTCGATGAGCTGATGGCGCCGGTGCTTGCGCTCGAACGGTATGTGGACTCGACAGGTGACAGGAGCATATTGAAAAAACCTGATGTAAGAGATGGAGTCAGTAGAATTCTGGATTGTCTGAAAAAGCACCGGCATGCAGCAGTAGCTTTGTACAATACGTTTCTGCAGCCTACGGATGACGAACATGTCTATCCATATCTCACATATGACAATGTTTTGGTATGGAAAGGAATGCGCGCGTTGGCACACTTGTATCCCGATTATAGAGAACTGGAACAAACTGCCCAGAAAATCAAATCGGCAATTGAGATGTACTGTGTCAAAGAGGAAAACGGAAAACGCTTTTATGCGTGGTCGGTAGATTTAAACGGTAATTATGACATCTATGATGAACCGCCCGGCAGTTTACAGCTCCTTCCGTATATCGGATTCTGTACGGTAGACGATGAAGTATATCAGAATACCGTCAACATGATACGCTCTCCCCGATATCAGTATAGCTTTTCTGAAAGCCGGTTTGCGGAAATCGGATGTCCTCACGCACCACACCCGTGGATTCTCAGCGTCGCGAACAGTCTTCTGTGTGGGCGTGCAGCACACTGTGCGAAATTTTTGCACGATGTCAAAATGGACGATTTGATTGCTTGCGAGAGTGTGGATGAGAATACCGGGGAATGCACTACTGGCGCAGCGTTTGCAACATGCGCGGGATTTTTATGCCATGCGATGAAGGAAAGTAAGGAAGGATTGGATCAGGTCTATGAGGAATGATGTGAAACTTGACAAATGGAGTATATCAGCGGAAAGCAAAGGCTGGACCGATGATTTTCTGGAAAGCGTTTTTTTTACTGGAAACGGCCGAATGGGTGCGCGCGGCCATCTTACCTTTGAGCCTCATGCGCGGCCTGAGAAAACAGGGTTGTTTATTGCCGGAATATTTGGTGAATTGAAATCAGGAATTACTGATTTTGTGAATTTGCCCACTCCGCTTTACGCATGGGTAAACATAGATGGCCACACAATATGCGAGGATGATGTGCATGTCTATCGCACACTCGATTTACACAATGGACTGTTTACGGCGGAATACGTTCTCCATTGTGCCGGAAAATCTCTTCAGGTCCGCGAAGAACGTTTTTTTTCGCTATCCAATACAGGATTGCTGGTACAAAGGGTCACATTGACGCCCTGTGAAAAAATGGATTTGGAACTTTTCAGCGGAGTTCATACCAATTGCTGCAACCTTCCAATTCCAGATGATCAGACGCAGGAAAACACGCAAACCGTACAGTTAACTGAAGTAAGACAAAAAGAATTTTCTGATAATGGCTTTTCGCTGCATTTGCTTACCAAAGGTACCAAAATTAAAATCAGCGAAAACATGACGTATCATATGGAAAATCTACAGTGCCGCAGTACTTTTGAAAATGACAAAGGCACAGGATTCGTTTTTGCCGGCTCGGTATCCGCAAAAGTACCTTTTGTGATAGAGCAGTGTGTATTTCTATCTACCAGTCGTGACAAAGACCCTCGCATACATAAAGTGGGCTCAGATTGGAATTTTGATACGCTTTTGTGGGAGAGTGAATCGGCGTGGTCGCAGCGTTGGCAATCAGCAAACATTGAAGTCGAGGGCGACAGGCAGGCTGATGCCGCCCTGCGTTATGTGATCTTTGAGTTGATTGCCAACAATTCAGCAAAAGACTCTTCGGTAAATATCGGTGCCCGCGGCCTGACCCATACCCGGTACAAAGGATGCTATTTTTGGGACACTGATATGTTTATGATGCCGTTCTACCTTTATACGGCTCCGGAAGCGGCTCGAAATCTAATGCAGTACCGCACGGATGCGTTGCCGCAGGCAAAAAAGCACGCTCAAGAGATGAACTGCCTCGGGGCACGTTATCCTTGGATGGCTGCTTATGATGGAAGCGAACAATGCGAAAGTTGGGATATTGGCGCTTCGGAACTTCATGTGACAGCGGATGTCGTGCATGCGCTCAACCAATATGTGCAGACGACAGGCGATGAGGAATTTTACATACATGAAGCGGCAGAGGTTTATATTGAGACGGCGCGATTCTGGCAGAGCCGCTATACGCCGGAACCCGGAACCGGAAAAGTCAACTTACTGTTCTGCAAAGGGCCAGACGAGTACTGCGGCATCACCAGCAACAATCTGTATACCAATGTGCTGGTAAAAGAAAATTTGAAACTTGCTAAGGATGCAGCGGACTATCTGTACCAACATGACAGGCCTGTCTATCTTCGCCTTGGAATCACGGCAGAAGAAGTGGAATGTTGGAACAAGCTGGAACATTCCATCAAGTTACCCAAAGACCCAGTTTCAGGACATTGGCGGCAGGACGACACCTTCCATCTGCTGGAGCCAATTCAGCTTTCCAATTTAAAACAGGGGGATGCAGCCAGTTACAAATGTGTTTGCTTTGATCGCCTACAACGATATCGGGTCATCAAGCAGGCGGATGTGTTGCTGTTGATGAGCCGCCTGCCAAACATGTTCACATCTAAGGAAAAACTGGCTGCATGGAAAGACTTTGAACCGCTGTGCCTACATGACTCTACCCTGAGCTTTGCCTCGCATGCGCTGTTTGCGGCGCAGAACGGTCTTATGGACGCAGCACAGTCTTACTTCGGGAAAGCCGCTTTTCTGGACCTTCGTAATGTAATGGGGAATACAGGAACAGAGGGATTGCATCTTGCCTGTCTTGGAGAAACCTGGCAGGCAGCGGTCATTGGATTTGGCGGTTTATCTTTTCGAAACGGGGTTCCCGAATTGAAGCCGCACTTGCCGCCAAACTGGGAAAGCATGCATTTCCGCTTCTTTTATCGTGGTAAGCAGTATGAAGCTGATCTTAGGCAGGATCACAATTTGCTTCGGGAAGTTCAGTGCAATGAGGAAAGTACTACATAATACAAAAGAATTGGGAGGAATTGATATGAAACATTCGCATACATCAGGATTTCGCGTGGCACTGCCGTTCCTGCTTCCCAGCCTCGTAGGATTTTTGATTTTCAGCATTTTACCGATAATCGCCACTTTGTTTATCAGTATGACAAACTGGGACGGTCTAAGCCAGTTGACCTTAGCAAGTGATTTTCAGGGTTTCATGAAACAACATTTCGTTGGTTTGCAAAATTATCAGGAAATTTTCAGTAACGCTGAGTTTTATCAGGTGTTGTCAAACACTCTAAAGTTTGTGGTACTTTATATTCCGCTCATGCTTATCGTATCGCTCTGTGTCGCCGGTATTTTGAACAGTAAGGCGCATGGGGTAGGCATTTTCCGTGTGGTTTATTATATCCCCGTGATTACTTCGTGGGTAGCAGGCTCTTTAATCTGGAAATGGGTATTGAACCCTCAATACGGAATTTTAAATTCCATATTATCGGCGATTGGCATACAAGGGCCTCAATGGTTACAAAGCCCACAATGGGCGATGCCAGCAATTGTATTGGCTTCCGTGTGGAAAGATATGGGCTATTTTGGTTTAATGTTGCTGTCCGGTTTACAGGGAATCAATCGTGAGTACTATGAAGCGGCGGCTATTGATGGCGCCAATAATGTTCAGCGTTTCTTCAAAATTACACTGCCGCTTTTAACGCCGACAATTTTCTTTGTGCTTATCATTAGCTTGATTAATTCTTTTCAGATTTTCCCCCAGGTGATGATCATGACACCGGACGGAGGACCAGGTGGTTCTACAATGGTTATGGTAGAACGCATTTATAAACATGGTTTTACATATTACGAGATGGGTACTGCATCCGCCCTAAGTTGGATTTTGTTTATTATCATTATGGCCTTGACTTTCGTACAAATGAAATTGCAGAGTAAGTGGGTGAACTATGATGACTGATTTAATAAGAAAAAAACGGATAGCCTTTAAATTATTGTACTATGTATGTGCGTTATTGGTTGCTGTTGTGGTATGCATTCCATTTTTCTGGATGATCGTGACTTCTTTAAAAAGCAGAGGGGATCTGATGCTTTTACCAGTGGAATGGATCCCTCAAAACCCCACACTTGATGCATACCGTAAATTATTTACTATTCCGAATTTCGGGGCTTCAATTAAGAACAGCTTTTATATCGCGATATTTGGCACTGTATTTCGTGTGCTGTGCGCAGCTATGGCGGCTTTTGCTCTGACAAAAATCAAATTTCATGGAAGAGGAGTGATTTTTGGCCTGTATATTACCGCCTTGATGATTCCTGCGCAAACTACGTTTATTCCGTTGTTTATTGTAATGAATAAACTGAATCTGTTGAATAATCTCAATGCGTTTATATTTTTACAGCTATTTAACGCATTTGCGATTTTCATGTTGCGTCAAAAGATGTTGACTATCAACGATGCTTATATCGAAGCGGCAACGATTGACGGTGCCAGTATGTGGCGCGTATTTTTCCAAGTAATTCTTCCTTTGTGTTCCGGTACCCTGGCCACACTTACAATTCTGTCGTTTATGGATTTATGGAATGATTATTTACTGCCTCTGGTCCTTCTCACCGACCGTGCAAATTATACACTTCCTCTTATTTTAAATTCCATGCAGGGTCAGTACAGTAATCAGTATAATCTGATGATGGCAGGAAGCCTTGTTTCAATTATTCCGATTCTGATTGTGTATATCTGCGCGCAAAAATACTTTAAGGAAGGATTGACGGTCGGCGGTGTAAAAGGCTGACCTGGAAAACCTGTAATGAAAAGAATCACATTTTCTAAAGAAAAGACCTTTCTGGATTTTTCATTTTGTGGCCACAGAGCTCAGCTCCAGTGGGGTACAGAAAACGACGTGGGCATTCTAATCGTTTCTCTTCCCTATGATGCCGCCTACGGAATGGGGGAAAAATACAACTCTTTCAATCAAAAAGGACACTATGTGGCTAACTGTGTAGAAGAGCAGTTCTGCCACCAAGAAGATAAAACATACTGTTCTGCTCCGTTTTTCTTGACGAACACAGGGTTTGGCCTGTATGTCGAAACAAATTGTAAAACAATATTCGATTTTGGTGAGAAAATTGTTATTTCCATGCCTATTGATGCTGTTGTCGTACTTTTCGATGGTACGCCGGAAACTATAATTTCAGAGTATATGTCTCTTTTCGGTCCGGCCAAATTACCGCCGAAATGGGCTTTTGGGCCTTGGATTTCCGCCAATCACTGGGATACGCAGGAAAAAGTGGAAGAACAGATTTCAAAACTAAACCGTTATCATTTTCCCGCCACCACGCTGGTGCTGGAAGCTTGGAGCGATGAAGCCACTTTTTATATTTTTAATGGCGCAAAATATACTCCTGTCCATGGAAGCGAAGCGCTCGATTATTTTGATTTTGATTTTTCTGACAGTCCATGGTCCAATCCCCGCAGCATGATTGAGAATCTTCATAACAGCGGGTTTCATCTTGTCCTATGGCAAATTCCGGTCTATAAAAAACAGGGATTGGATGAACCGATCAATGCGCAAAACGAGAACGACCGTGCCTTTGCAGTGGAAGATCGGTTATGTGTACAGACAGACAGGGGACTGCCTTATGAGATTCCCAAAGGCCACTGGTTCTCGGGTTCCATGATTCCCGACTTTACAAATTCTGAGACAAGGCGCGTCTGGTTTTCAAAGCGCCAGTATCTGCTTGATATCGGCGTGGATGGATTTAAAACAGATGGCGGCGAATTTATATACCGCACAGATCTGCATTTCAAAGATGGGTCCACCGGTGCACAAATGAAAAACCGGTATTCCCAAAGCTATACAACTGCATATACAGAATTCCTTGGAGAAAATCATGTGCTATTTAGTCGTGCCGGATATACGGGGCAGCATACCACGCCCATACTTTGGGCAGGCGACCAGCAAAGCGAAAACAATGAACTGAAAAGTGTTTTGCGCGCAGGGCTATCTGCGGCCATGACGGGAGTCCCATTTTGGGGTTTTGACATTGCAGGCTTTTCGGGACCGATGCCCACACTTGATCTTTACCGCCGTGCTACACAGCTCGCCTGTTTCTGCCCGGTGATGCAGTGGCATTCCGAACCGGACGGCGGACAGTTCCGGGAACTGATGCCGTCGGCATCTGGAAATAATGAGCGCAGTCCATGGAACTTGGCAGTTGTATACAAATCACCGGATTTTATAGATGAAATGCGGTTTTGGCATAACTTGCGGATGAATCTGCTGCCATACCTATTCAGCACGGCACTTGACTGTGTACAGCAGAACCGCCCGATGATTCGTCCGCTGGCCTATGTTTTTCCCGACGAACAGGCAGCATCGGGAATCGAAGATGAATTTCTTCTTGGAGAAAGTCTTTTAGTGGCACCTCTATTGGAAGAAAACGCACAATGCCGCTCTGTATATCTGCCGAACGGTGTATGGTATAACTTGTTTACGAATGAAAAAAAATTAGGGGGACAAACAGTCAATGCTATTTGTCCCACGCACTCGTTGCCAGTATATTTACGCGCAGGACATGGCATCGCGTTAAATCTGGATGATTCACAGAAGTTAGGAAGCAGCGTTGGGAATGGAGTGGATTCTTATCACAATCTAAATTTTCTCCTTGCGGGTGAAACGGGTACCCTTCGCTTTCATGACGACCTTGGCAATGATTTCACGCTTACATGGAACGCATCAGGCTGGAAGAAATCCGGGCGCAGCATTTGCCCATTTACCGTTCGGATGATTGATTAACAGCTCTTGGCATATGCATTGCGGGCTGCATCCGATTCGAATATAAAATTTATTAGATTGCTAATGTGGTACAGACCTGTAATCGGCAATCTCAGAAATGGTGGGGTAAGCTTGAAACAGTATCAGGGTATTATTTTTGATTTGGACGGTGTCATTTGCCATACGGACGCTTATCACTATTTAGCTTGGAAAAAGCTTGCGGATCATCTGGGCATTTATTTTGACAAACAGATCAATAACCGTCTGCGCGGAATAAGCCGCATGGAAAGTCTGGATATTATACTGGAAAACAGTAAAAACGTTTATACCGATGCTGAGAAATACGAATTTGCAAAGGAAAAGAATGAATATTACCGTCAGTTACTGATGCAGATGTCACCTGTTGACCTTTCTGCGGATGTAAAGAACACGCTGGATGTCCTACGGAAAATTGGCTGTAAACTTGCAATCGGTTCATCCAGTAAAAACGCCAAGTACATATTGGAACGAATTGGCCTCGGTTATTACTTTGACGCTGTTGTGGACGGCAATGAAATTCAACACTCAAAACCGGATCCGGAGGTTTTTCTGCTTGCGGCGCAACGGTTGGGACTTGTTCCAAGTACCTGCCTTGTGGTGGAAGACGCGGAAGCAGGAATTGACGCGGCAGTTCGTGGTGGTTTTGATGCTGCCGGCCTGGGCGATGCCCGGGTATCCTCATTAGCCAAATACCAACTAATTCAATTTGACGAATTAGTTGGTATTGTTAGCCGGAAACAGTAATGAGTTAGCAAGGAAATACAAATAATTTGCTTTTTTGGAAAATCAGCGGGGAGCATCCGCTTCTTACGACATACAGAATGGCGCAGTTGCGAGAGCCTTTTGCTGGACGCGGGCGTTCCGATGAAAGCCATTCAGGAATGGCTGGAACACAACATTTTTTCTACCACGGCGGGCATTTATGTGCACTTAGCCTATAAAAGCAAAGTGCAATCTGCTGATGCAATGGAAAATATTCTATTATACATAGAAAAATCGCTGTCTACTCAAAGAGCAGACAGCGATTTTTGATTTGGCGGAGACGGTGGGATTCGAACCCACGGGACCCGGAGGTCCAACTGATTTCGAGTCAGTCCCGTTATGACCACTTCGATACGTCTCCTTATTTTCTATACCTGTACATTTTATAGAAAAAGGAACAGAATGTCAAGTGGAAAAACACGTCGAGTGCTTGACGACGGGAAATGATTTAGGTACAATGATAAAAATGAGAATGTTGTGGGAGACAAAGAATGAATTTAATGAAACGTGCTGCAGAGGCAATGGCTTCCCTTTCCATATACCGCAGTATCCTAAATCGTACCGTACCATCAGCTCTTTATCGTCTGCTGTGGGCAGATGACCGGGAAACTTTTCTGCGTGCATGGGGCGACTTCTTTGCAGCCCTGTGCGAACGGGAAAGCAGCGAACATTTTGCCGAACATCTGACCAGTACCGCACTATATGATGAAAACGGCTTTTCTTTGGATGCGGCTGCAGGCAAGACCAGCTTCGCCCCCTCTATGATAGCTGCGGTACAGCGTGACCTGCAGATTATCCTGCGCCTGTCCCAGATGACGCCGGATGACCTGCTTGGCAGCTGCGGCTTTGCAGACCTGCCGCCGCTGCCGCGCTGGAAATGCGGCGAACCGGTGAAACTGCTTTCCGGTACACCGAGCGAATATCTTCCGCGTATGGCGGAATATTATCGCCGGAATGGGTGCGGTATTTACGCCCGTTACCGCGCGTTTATCTGGCGGGACAAAAAAATTCTGCCGGTCGCGCATCCGGACCCGCAGCGTATGGAAGACCTGAAAGGGTATGAGGTACAGCGGGGCATGGCCATTGAAAACACAGTGGCCTTTTTGAAAAACCTGCCGGCAAACAACTGCCTGCTATATGGCGACCGCGGCACCGGAAAATCCTCCACAGTGAAGGCACTGCTAAATACATTTTATAAAGACGGCCTGCGTGTCATTGAAATGCCCAAAGAATACCTGATGGATTTTCCGTATTTGGTGGACCAGATTGCCACAGTACCCATGCATTTCATCATTTTCATCGATGACCTTTCTTTTTCCCGGCAGGACGGCACCTATGCGGCGCTGAAATCTGTTTTGCAGGGCGGTCTGGCGGCCAATCCGTCCAATTCCCTGATTTATGCGACTTCTAACCGCCGCCATCTGCTGAGAGAGAGCTTTTCAGAAAGGGAAGGCGATGACGTTCACCGCAACGATACAGTGCAGGAGTCGCTGTCCCTTGCAGACCGTTTCGGTCTGACCATCAATTTTACCAATCCGGACAAAGCACGTTTTCTGGAAATTGTGGACAAGCTTGCCCATCAGCGCGGGCTGGATAGCTGCATGGAGCAGCTGGAGGCGGGTGCCGAACGCTGGGCCACGGTCCATGGCGGACGTTCCCCCCGTGTGGCACAGCAGTATCTGCGCGCCGCAGAGGCAAAAGTGAATCTGGGAGAGTCTCTGCAGGATTTGTGATTTTTCCGTATGCCGTGCTTTCTTTTTGGAAGGAGAGTAATGCAAGATGTTTAAACGAATAACAGGCGCGCTGCTTTGTGCGGCCCTGACGCTGACGGCTTTTGCGGGCTGCAGCCTTTCACCGGCCACGGTCACTTCACAGGAGTCCAGCGTAAAAGATTGGCCCGCCACTGTAAATGGGGTTACGCTGAAGAGTGAACCGACAGGGGTAGCGGTCGTTTCGCCGAACCTTGCGGATGTCGTTTTATCCCTAGGCTATGATGTAAAACTGAAGGCGAAAAGCAAGGACTGCACCCAGCAGGCCCTCGCTACACTGACCAATGTCACAGTGAATGATGTACAGACAATCAAAAGCAAAGGCGTTTCTTTGGTCCTGACGGATGCCAAGCCGACAGAGGCACAGCAGAGTGCGCTGGATAATGCCGGTGTACAGGTCATCGCGATTCCGGCGGTACAGAGCCGAGCTAAACTGCAGACATTATACACAACTGTCGGTACTGCGATGAAGGGCGCTGAAACCGGTGCCCAGTGCGGCAAAAAGGCAGCGCAGAGTGCCTTGATGACCATTGATTCGGTTACACGGCTGGTGCCAAAATCTAAGACCGTGACGACCGGTGTTTATTTGTATGATGCGGCCGGCGGTGCGGCAACAGGAGATACAATGGCCGGTTCACTGCTAACGGCTGCCGGAATTACCAACGTGGCCGGCGGAAGCAAAAACAGCAAGATGGATATTACCGCGCTGAAAACCGTGAATCCCAGTTTGATTTTCTGCCCGAAAGGCCTGAAAAGCACGCTGAGCAAAACAGAAGGCTACAAGGATCTGCAGGCAGTACAAAGTGGAAAAGTCTATGAGATGGACCCGCTGCTGATGAAAACAGAGGGTGAGAACATGATTACAGCGGTTACATATATGGCTGGTATTGCTTATCCGTCTCTGCTGAAAACAAACTCAGCCGCGGACGGTGCCGCTTCCTCCGCTTCCAGTGATTCGGTCATTCCCAACAGTACAATTCCCGCTGGAACGACACTGCAGTCAGGTGACCAAGGCGACAATGTCAAGGCCATGCAGAACCGGCTGAAGGAACTTGGCTATTTGTTTGTCAACCCGACTGGCCTTTATGGTGACGGTACCGTACAGAGCGTACAGGATTTTCAGCTGTACAACAATCTGGATACAACCGGAATAGCCGACAGCAAGACGCTGACGAAAATGTTTTCCAAAGACGCCGCGGTCTCGCCGGAAAGTAATTCTGGCTCCACGGATGACAGCGGAGATACAGACAATGCCGGTTAAAAAAACAGTATAAAAAAGTCCCGCAGACATCTTACATGAACTGCACCCCATTTGTTAGACAGTATGATATACTGAAAACAAATGGGGTGTTTTTATGCCAAAAGGTAAAGCAAAGAAACGATACACAGGAGAATTCAAACAGCAGGTTGTAGAAGCTATGCAAACAGAGAAACTCAGTTACAGTGAAGCAGCGCGGCAGTTTCACGTGTCTGACCATAAAAGCGTTGCTCAATGGGAACGAATTTATCTGGAAGAAGGACCAGAAGGGCTATATGTGGAACGCCGTGGTCGAGCCAGTGCTGCAAGCGGCACTCAGAAAGAACGCAACCCAAAGCTGAACAAAAAGGTAGAAGAAGATTTGATTGCAGAAAACCAACGGTTGCGTGCAGAGGTAGATTACTTAAAAAAATTGAATGCCTTGGTTTTGGAAGAGGAACGCCGCGACAAAAGGCGCAAGTGATCTGGGAACTAAGGCATAAACACAAGATTTCACTACTAATTGAAGTATCCGGTTTGCCGCGATCAACCTATTACTACTATGCCAAGCGTAGAATGCAACCGGATAAATACAGCGAAATCAAAGAACAGATCACTGAAATCTACCATGAAAACAAGGGGCGCTATGGTTATCGCCGTATCACAGATGTTCTGCACAGTAGAGGATACTGCATCAATCACAAAACCGTCCAGAGGTTAATGAAGCAGCTTGGACTCGTATGCCGAGTGAGAATAAAGAAATATCGTTCTTACAAGGGTGAGGTGGGTAAAATTGCTCCAAATCTGCTGAAACGGGACTTTGAAGCAACGACACCAAATCAGAAATGGGTAACCGATGTGACCGAATTTAGCCTGTTCGGGCAGAAAGTGTATTTGTCACCGATTCTGGATTTGTGCAGCAGGGATATTGTCAGCTACACCATTTCGGACAGGCCGGTTTTGTCGATGGTAACGGAAATGCTGGACAAAGCATTTGAGAAAATTCCCGATGGTACACAACTTATTCTCCACTCCGATCAAGGCTGGCAGTACCAACACAAGCGGTATCGAAAAGTGCTTGCCGAGAAAGGAATTCAACAAAGCATGAGCCGCAAAGGGAACTGCCTTGATAACGCTGTAATGGAAAATTTCTTTGGCTTGCTTAAAAGTGAACTGCTGTATTTGCAGGAATTCGACTCAATCGACCAGTTCAAGGACGAACTCGTAAACTATCTGGATTACTACAACAACCGCCGTATCAAAGCAAAACTTAAGGGTTTGCCGCCCGCTTTACATAGGCAACAAGCCCTTTCGGTTGCTTGATTTAAAATATTGTCTAACTTTTTGGGGTCAATTCATACACATGCCTGCGGGACTTTTTTGTTTTATTCGCGGTCTTTTGCCATGTAAAAAATCGCCATGGCATCAGGGCCGGTATGTGCGCCGATGACAGGTCCCAGTGAATTGACAAAAATATGAGACGGCTTAAAGCGGGCATGTACTTCTTTTTCAACTGCCTTTGCATCTGCCGCACAGTCCGCATGAACGATGAAAACGGTTTGCAGAGAAGTGTCTTTTGTAAAGCGAGTTTCCATTTTGTTCAGCAGGTTCAAAATGGCATTGCGGCGGCCGCGGGCTTTTTCCCGAACAATCAGTTTGCCTTCCTGGTTGATTTGCAGAATCGGTTTAATGCCGAGCATAGAGCCGACCAGTGCCGCAGCGGCATTTACGCGCCCGCCGCGTTTCAAATGGTTCAAATCATCTACCATGAACCATCCGGAAACACAGAAACGGTACACCTCTGTCCATGCTTTCAGTTCATGCAGGCTCAAGTTCTCCTGCTGCTGTTTGCAGCAGGCAAGATATACCAGCAAACCTTCTCCCAGTGTGGCGGTTAGGCTGTCCACACCTTCTATACAGCGCTGGGGGTACTCTTTGCGTAGCGCCTCCATTGCCTCATAGGCGCGCTGCCACGTGCCGGACAGACCGCTGGAAAAAGCAATGTATAAAATATCCTTTCCCGCTTCCAGATAGGGGCGAAACGCGTCCACATAATCGGCTGCGGTAATCTGTGAAGTAGTCACCCATTTTCCGGCGCGCAGGGCATCGTAGAAGTCATGCGAGGGAAAATCATGGTTATCCGAATACTGGTAATATTCTTTGCCGTCCATCATAAAAGGCATGGGAATAACGGCCAACCCCAGCTTCTTGACCAAGTCGACAGGCAGGTCGCAGGTTGCGTCGGTAATAATCTGATAAGAACTGTCCATAGGGAGGACGGCCTCCTTTAACGGGATACATTTCCATATAAAAATCATACATGAAGCATACATCATCATAGCACAAAACGGGAAGATTGTCTACAAAAGCAGACAGAAAGGTCTATGCAGAATGCTGTAGGAAACTGCTGCTCACATATGAAACTTTGCCGCACAGCAACGCCCCTCGCAGGGCCAAAGAAAGTCGCTTGCTGGGGCCGACCGTTTGGCGCCTGTGAGGGGCGTTTGTTAGGTGTGTTGTTTTTAAGAAGAACGCAAAAATTAGAACTTTTTTGCGGTTCTGACTGAGGTAAGGTCTTTTTGAATTTCTTCCATGGGCATATTGCCGACAGCGTCCATTGCGGCGAGCACGGCGCCTTCTACCAGCGGACAGTCAGCCATTTCAACCTTTTTGTCCGGCATCATTTCAAGCACCATTTGTGTTGTCATAACGGCGCTTCCCATATCCACCAGGACAAGAACGCCATCGTCCGAGTAAACTGATTCGATTGCATGCTGAATTTTTTCAAAACTGGTGCCCAGTGCACCGTTTTCCAAACCGCCGGCCGGCGCCATTTTGGCGTCCGGTGCCATCATAGAAGCAAGCTCTATTACACTTTTTGCCAGATTGCTGCTGTGGGATACAATTACAATTCCTATCAATCGGGAGTCCTCCTTACACAATCGTTTCTGTTGCTGCTTCCACCATCAGGGCAAAGGAGGCTGCACCGGGGTCTATGTGACCAATGCCGCGCTCCCCCAGGTAGCTGGCGCGTCCCTTTTTTGCAACTAGGCCGGCAGTGTGTGCAGCGCCTTTTTTGGCTGCTGCTGTGCCGAGCGTGAGCATTTCTTTAGGCGTTTTTCCCGCTTCGGCAGCTTTTTTCATGGCATCCAGTGCGGGAATTATGGCGTCCAGCATCGTGGCATCTTCCGGTTCTGCATGGCCGCGCTGTTTGACACCGGCTGCTGCAGCGTCCATGAGATTTAAAAAATCATCCGTACTGATTTCCGTTTTGCTGCCAACAGCCATACCGGCGCGCATGAATGCGGTGCCGTAAAGGGGACCAGAGGCCCCGCCGACAGTTGAAACCAGTGTCATGCCCACTGTTTTCAAGATTGTTCCAATATCTTTGTCCTCCAGCAAGGGCAGCTTGGCGTCGACGGCTGTGAACCCGCGTGCCATATTAATGCCGTGGTCACTGTCACCGATGGGCTTGTCCAGTTCTGTCAGGTAATCTTCTTTTTCTTTTATTTTTGTGCTGACAGCACTGATAACTTTTAAGACTGTTTTTGAATCTGTCATTGCCAGTTCCTTTCCGTATTTACGTAAGCCTCTACCCAAGCACTTTAAACGAAGGGGTGTCTGCCGGAGCGTCCAGCAGTTTCTTCATTTCATCATCCAGACGCAAGAGAGAAAGCGAGAATCCCTGCATTTCAATAGAGGTCATATAGTTCCCGACAAAAGCCCGGTATACATGAATGCCCTTCTTTTGCAGGACGTCCTGCACATGATTGTTGAGAACGAACAGTTCCATAAGTGGCGTTCCACCGGAACCATTGACCATGACAGCCACGTCTGTGCCAGAGTAGTCGATATCAGCCAGAATTTTATCCAGCACGATGTCCACAATCTCGTTCGCAGGTTTGATTCCTTCACGGTGTGTGCCGGGTTCCCCATGAATTCCAATACCAACTTCCATTTCGTTTTCATCGAGAGTAAAGCCCGGCTTGCCGGAAGCAGGCACTGTGCACGGATTGATGGCAACACCCATGGTGCGGACGTTGTCGATAACCTTTTGGGCAATCGTCTGCACTTCATCGAGGGAGCCGCCTGCCTCCGCCTTTGCACCGGCAATTTTGTGTACGAATACCGTACCCGCCACGCCGCGGCGCCCCACGGTAAACGAGGAGTTCTTAACGGCCACGTCATCATTGGTGACCACATGCTTTACAGAAATGCCCTCACTTTGGGCCATTTCTTCCGCCATCTCAAAATTCATGACGTCGCCGGTGTAGTTTTTAACAACCATCAGAACGCCCTGCTCTGTTGCAACTTCATGAATGCCGGCCAAAATTTGGTCGGGGGTAGGGGAAGTGAATACCGGACCAGGGACAGCCGCGTCTAGCATTCCGCGCCCAACGTAGCCTGCGTGCGCCGGTTCATGGCCGCTGCCGCCGCCCGAGATAAGGGCAACTTTATTGGTCTTTTTTTCTGCACGGACAAGCACGTTTGTGCCTTCTACTCTTTTGAGATACTGAGGATAAGCTTTGACCATACCCTCAATCATTTCTTCTTCTACATTGTTCACGTCATTGATGAACTTTTTCATGGACAAGCCCTCACTTTATCATAAAAAATCGCAGACGCTGGACCTCATCATATTATTTTGTTTGTTTGGTTTTTGCTTTTTTTGCGGCGGACTCTTTATCCTCTTCAGTATCCTCGTCACAGTTCATATTGCTGAGGCTGCAGGACGTGTCATCGTCTTTTCCCAGACAGTTCATGTCGTTCAAGCTGCACTCGTCGGCATTGTCTTTTCCCAGACAATTCATATCGTTTAGGCCGCATCTTTTGTCATCATCTGAAGTTGCGCCATTCATGTTGTGCAGGCCGAGTTCTTTTTTCTTGCTCATGGATAAATCCTCCTTTTGTTTTTTCGCATATAGCTGTTACCTTTGCATTATATCGTAAATGGGTGAAAAATCAAGAACATATTGTTAAATGTTTTGACATTATATGCGATATGTCAAATTTTATTGTGAAAAATAACGGATATGGGCGGCCTTTTTCCACGGCGTTCCGGGCGGAAAATAAGCGAGAGGGCGGCTATTGACGGCGTGACGATTTAGGAACTAACCGGCATGCTGAAAAAGAGATAGAAGGTGTACAAAAGGCAAAAATTAAAAACTGTATGAAAATTTAAAATAAATCTTGACATTATTTTATACAATGACTATAATATGAACTGAAAAGAAATGCTGGTGGACGTTATACAAGGAACAAAAGAAATCCACAGCAGACAATTCAATAAGAATTACCCTGAGAAATAGAGTATGGAAAATTTCTGCCTGAAATATGGCGGTGCTTTTCTATACTCTTCTTTTTTCGATAAAATACATCTGGAGGTCACGGATGGAACAAAAATTCTATGATGCCGTTCGACAGAATCCGGTCATAGCGGCAGTCAAAAACAACGAGGGACTGGAGGAATGCCTTAAGCACGAAGAAATAAAGGTTGTCTTTATTTTATATGGAGACATCTGCAATATTCCCCGAATTGTTGACAAAATCGTGTCTGCCAGAAAAATTGCGATGGTGCATGTGGACCTGATTGGAGGCCTTTCCGCCAAAGAAATAGCGGTTGACTATATTCATAGGAATACCAAAGCGGACGGCATTATTTCGACCCGCAAAAACTTAATTCAGCGGGCAAAGGAACTGCACATGTACACGGTCTTTCGTATTTTTGTCATTGATTCTATGGCCCTTGCGGAAACGAGAAATGTGTCGGATATCCGTCCTGATTTTTTGGAAATTCTGCCGGGCGTCATGCCGGACATCATTCGGGATATTCGCTGCATGACCAACGTGCCGCTGCTTACCGGCGGTTTGATTCGGAAAAAGCAGGACGTTATCAATGCCCTGCAGGCCGGCGCGATGGCCATTTCAGCGACAAACGAAAAAGTGTGGGATATGTAAGCCGGATTGGGAAAAGGAAGTGCCGGATTATGCGCTGTATGACAAAAGAGCGGATTGTAGAAACGCTTCGGGACCTAATGAAGGAAAGGCCACTCAACAAAATTACGGTTCAGAACATAATGGACCGGGCCAACATGAAGCGCCAAAGCTTTTATTATCATTTTCAGGACATTTATGATGTGCTGGATTGGGAAATAAACACAAACTTGATTGCGCCGCTGTCAGGTCCCGAAAACGCGGACTGTGAAATATGGCTGTATCATATGATGGTTCTTATCGACAGCAATCGTGTGTTTTACAGAAAAACGCTGGTGGAGGTCGGCCGGACGCTGACTATGCAGAAATGGCTTCCCGTTTTTTCAGATAAACTGCTGACGCTGTACCCGGACAAACTGCAGCGGGTGGAAGAACTTTCAGACAATGACAGGTTTGCACTTGAGTTTTTTGCACGGGCAGCCATTAACAATTTGATGGATTCGCTGATAGACCGTAAAACGTTTGACTACAAAACCGGCCGAGAAAGAATTCATATCCTCTGCAGTATCCTGCAGGGCCGCAGAATGTTTGAACAAAATCCCATTGTATGTTTCCCGTACTGCACAACCACGGCATAACAGTAGCTGCCATTATTGCTCCGCTGTAACAGGGCGGAGCTTTCACCGGACCTTTCGAGATGAAAATGCCTATAAAATACAAGATGTTTTATAAAAATATAGATAAATTGAGCATGCCATTGTGGGCTGCCCAACATACTGAGTTCCCCGCCACAAAGAGGAACAGAAAAAAGCATACAGCTGTCATCAGGACAGATGTAATAAAAGGAGGATGTTGTAAAATGGGAAAGTATATCATGGCTTTGGATGCTGGGACGACGTCCAACCGCTGCATTCTTTTTAATGAAAAGGGAGAGATATGCAGTGTAGCACAGAAGGAATTCACGCAGTATTTTCCGAAACCGGGCTGGGTGGAACATGACGCAGACGAGATTTGGGCGACACAGCTCAGCGTTGCCGTTGAGGCAATGCAGAAGATTGGTGCAACTGCTTCTGACATTGCAGCAATCGGGATTGCAAACCAGCGTGAAACAACCATCGTCTGGGACAAGAACACGGGTGAGCCGGTCTATCATGCCATTGTGTGGCAGTGCCGCCGTACCAGCGAGTATGCGGATTCTTTGAAGGCAAAAGGATTGACAGAAGCTTTCCGTGCCAAAACGGGACTGGTCATTGATGCCTACTTCTCCGCAACAAAACTTCACTGGATTTTGGAAAATGTGCCAGGTGTACGCGAGCGCGCGGAAAAAGGTGACCTGTATTTTGGCACCGTCGACAGCTGGCTAATGTGGAAGCTTTCGGGCAGAAAAATTCATGCAACCGACTATTCCAACGCCTCTCGCACAATGCTTTTCAATATCAATACCCTGCAGTGGGACAAGGATATTCTTGAGGAGCTGGATATTCCGGGAAGTATGCTGCCAACACCGATGCCGTCCAGCGGACTCTTTGGCTATTCGGACCCGCAGTTCCTCGGTGCAGCTATTCCGATTACCGGTGTTGCCGGTGACCAGCAGGCAGCTTTGTTCGGGCAGACCTGTTTCGAGCCGGGCGAAGCGAAAAATACATACGGCACAGGCTGCTTTATGCTGATGAACACAGGCGAAAAACCGGTGTTTTCCAAAAACGGTCTGGTAACCACCGTGGCATGGGGGCTGGACGGAAAAGTAAACTATGCACTGGAGGGTTCCATCTTTGTCGCGGGCGCGGCGATTCAGTGGCTGCGAGACCAGCTGAAAATAATTGATACTTCACCGGATTCCGAATATATGGCAACACGCGTCAAAGATACAAACGGGTGCTATGTGGTGCCGGCCTTTACAGGACTTGGTGCACCGCATTGGGACCAATACGCGCGCGGCACTATCGTCGGGCTGACCAGAGGCTGCAATAAATATCATATTATCCGCGCTACATTGGACAGCCTTTGCTATCAGGTAAACGATGTACTGCAGGCCATGCGTGCTGATTCCGGAATTGACCTTACCAGCCTGAAAGTGGACGGCGGCGCCTGCGCCAACAACTACCTGATGCAGACACAGGCTGACATTATCAACGCACCGGTTATGCGGCCTACCTGTATTGAAACGACCGCAATGGGTGCTGCTTATCTGGCAGGACTTGCTGTAAAGTATTGGGGCAGCACAAAGGATATCCAGAATAACTGGGCAATCGACCGCACCTTCCAGCCGGAAATTACGGACGACAAACGCGCAGCCATGATTAAAGGCTGGAACAAAGCTGTGAAGTACTCGTTCGGCTGGGCAAAGGATGAATAATTCAAGGGAGCAGAGAAAAGTAAGGAGGAACAGGAACCATGTTAGCATACATAAGTGAATTTGTTGGTACGTGTATCCTGATTATTCTGGGCGACGGCGTTGTTGCAAACGTTACTCTGAATAAGTCAGGAATGAAGGGAGCCGGTTCTATTCAAATAACGCTTGGCTGGGGCCTTGCCGTTATGCTGCCGGGTATTTGTTTCGGCGCTGCATCAGGAGCCAGCTTTAACCCGGCCCTGACGCTTGCACTGGCGGTCAACGGAACTTTCCGCTGGGACCTTGTGCTGGGATATATCATTGCGCAGATTGCTGGTGCTTTGCTTGGCGGCATCATTGTATATCTGCTCTTCAAGGACCAGTTTGATGCGACGGACAGCCCGGCCACAAAGCTCGGCGTGTTCTCGACCGCCCCTGCGATTGAAGACATTCCGCGCAATATCTTCTCAGAATTTGTCGGTACCTTTGTCCTTGTCTTTATCATCCTTGGTTTGGGACAGGTTCCGCAGCTGAATGCAGGCGTTGGCAAAATCCTCGTTAACGCCATCATCGTTTCCATCGGCATGAGCCTTGGCGGGCTGACCGGATATGCGATTAACCCGGCTCGTGACCTTGGTCCCCGGATTGCACATGCAATTCTGCCGATTAAGGGCAAGGGCAGCAGCAATTGGAAATATGGACTGATTGTTCCGATTCTTGGGCCAATCCTCGGTGCACTTGCAGCTGTTGGTGTTTATAAACTGATTCCGTGGGCAGCTACCGTAACGCTCGCTCCATAAGATACATCAATTTTATAAGTTCCCGTAGAGAGTAGAGAATCGGGTAGTTCTGGCCGTCCCAGACGAATGCGTTTTGGGACAAGGGAACAGAACTGCCCGTTTTTTATCAAAAAATACAGAAAAACAATAAAAAGGAGTGACAGCACCATGTATGATATTATCATTATTGGAGCCGGTGTCACAGGATGTTCCGTTGCGCGGTATCTTTCCAGATACCAGGCAAAAGTGTGTGTGGTAGAGCGGGCGGATGATGTCTGCTGTGGGACCTCAAAGGCCAACAGTGCCATTGTTCATGCTGGCTATGACGCTGCACACGGCAGCCTGATGGCGAAAATGAATGTAAAGGGAAGCCAGATGATGCCCGCACTGGCAAAAGAACTGGATTTTCCGTTTCAGCAGAATGGCAGTCTTGTGGTTTGTATGCATGAAGACGATATGCTGTATTTAAAAGAGCTGTATGAGAACGGCATTAAAAACGGCGTTAAAGGTTTGGAAATCGTAGGGAAAGAGCGTATGCGGGAACTGGAACCAAATGTAAGCGATGACGCGGTGGCGGCCTTGTGGGCACCGACCGCCGGTATTGTGTGTCCGTTCACCCTTACGATTGCGCTCGCTGAAAATGCAAATACAAATGGTGTGGACTTCAAGTTTAATACAGAAGTGACGGCGGTCGTCAGAAACGGCGACCACTGGACAGTACAGACAAATCAGGGTGCGCTGGACACAAACTATGTTGTCAATGCAGCAGGACTTTACGCCGATGTTTTTCACAACATGGTATCCGCGAAAAAAATTCACATTACACCCCGCCGCGGAGATTATTTTATTCTTGACCATGCGACGGACGGTTTTGTAAAGCATACTGTGTTTCAGCTTCCCGGAAAATACGGAAAAGGTGTTTTGGTTGCGCCCACTGTCCACGGAAATACAATCGTTGGACCAACCGCAGTTGACATTGAAGATAAAGAAGGAACGAACACAACCCTTGCTGGACTGGATGAAGTGACGGCCAAGGCAGACATTGCCATTCAAAACATTCCGCTCCGTCAGACCATTACCAGCTTTGCCGGACTGCGTGCACACGAGGACCACCACGAGTTTATTATCGGCGAGGCAGAGGACGCACCACATTTCATTGACTGTGCGGGCATTGAGTCACCGGGGCTTTCTTCCTCACCAGCTATTGGCATGACCGTAGCGGACCTTCTGCGGGACAAAATGCACCTGCAGCCGAACCCGAAGTTCAATGGAGTTCGCAAAGGTATTATAGACCCGAAAACGCTTTCCCTTCAGGAGCGGGCAGAGCTCATTCAAAAAGATCCAGCTTACGGTCAGATTGTCTGCCGCTGTGAAAGTGTTACAGAAGGGCAGATACTGGATGCCATTCACCGTCCGCTTGGAGCAAAAAGCATTGATGGTGTTAAATTCCGTACCCGTGCAGGCATGGGACGCTGTCAGGCAGGTTTCTGTACACCGCGTGTGATTGAAATTCTTGCCCGTGAACTGGGCGTTGGACAGAATGAAATCACGAAAAACGGCGGCGCCTCCAAACTAATTGTCGGCAATACAAAAGACAGGGCATAGGGGGAAAAGAATATGGAAAATTATGATATTATCATTATTGGCGGCGGTCCGGCCGGATTGGCGGCGGCCGTGTCTGCCCACGATGCCGGTGCGGAAAACATTTTGATTCTGGAAAGGGACAACCGTCTGGGTGGTATTCTTAACCAGTGTATTCATAACGGCTTTGGCCTTCATACATTTAAAGAAGAATTGACCGGACCGGAATATGCACAGCGCTTTATCGACCAAGTGAAAGAAAGAAAAATTCCGTACAAGCTGAATACCATGGTTATGGATATTTCCAAAGATAAGGTTGTTACGGCAATGAATCGTACCGACGGCCTCTTTCAGATAAAGGCGAAAGCGGTTATTCTGACCATGGGCTGCCGTGAACGTCCGCGCGGTGCCCTGAATATTCCGGGATTTCGTCCGGCGGGCATTTACACAGCCGGTACGGCACAGCGGCTGGTTAATATCGAAGGTTATATGCCGGGACGCCGTGTCGTTATTCTCGGCTCCGGAGATATTGGCCTGATTATGGCACGCCGTATGACGCTGGAAGGGGCAAAGGTCTTGGTCGTGGCGGAGCTGATGCCGTTCTCCGGCGGCCTGAAACGCAATATTGTGCAGTGCCTGGATGACTTCCATATTCCGTTGAAACTAAGCCATACAGTCATTGACGTTGAGGGCAAGGAAAGACTGACAGGCCTGACCATTGCAGCAGTAGATGAAAACAGACGGCCGATTCCGGGAACCGAAGAGCGCTACGATTGTGATACCCTTCTTCTTTCCTGTGGCCTAATTCCCGAAAATGAGCTTTCCAGGGGAATGGGTGTGGAACTGAACCGCATTACCAACGGGCCTAAAGTCAATGAAAGCCTTGAAACTTCCATTCCGGGCGTATTTGCGGCTGGCAATGTCCTGCATGTACATGACCTTGTCGACTATGTCAGCGAAGAAGCGGGTGCCGCCGGCCGTGCGGCGGCTGCGTATGTTGCTGCAGATGGAAACGAAAGCGGACGCAGAGAAATTCCGATCCACGTTGCGGGCGGTCCCCGCTACACGGTTCCATGCACGATTGACCCGAAATATGCGGGTAATAAAGAAACCGTTCGCTTCCGTGTAGGCAGCGTTATGAAGAATCACTTTGTCAATGTCTACCTTGACGGCGAACGTGTGATTCACCGCAAACGTCCTGTCATGGCACCTGGCGAGATGGAAGAAGTCGTTCTTACACGCAGTATGTTTGACGCACATCCGGACCTTTCTGATATCAGCATCAAAGTAGAGGAGGCATAATGAAGATGGATACAAAACATCTTACATGTATTGGCTGCCCACTTGGCTGCCAGATAACTGTTGCCATGGCGGGCGGCAAAGTGACCTCTGTCACTGGAAATACCTGCCCACGCGGTGACGCGTATGCCCGCAAAGAAGTGACCAATCCGACACGCATTGTCACCAGTTCTGTACGTGTGTCCGGCAGCAGAACTGGTGCCGTGACGGTTTCCTGCAAAACACGCACAGATGTCCCCAAAAGTAAAATTTTCAATTGTGTACATGACTTGGTTGGCATTTCTGTTCCAGCACCAGTCAAAATTGGTGATGTGGTTAAAGTAAATGTGGCTGGCACGGGTGTTGACATGATTGCCACGAAGAACGTAGAATAAAACCTTCAATTCTGTGATAGAAAGGATAGAAGAAAAGCATATCCGGGATAAGCGAGCCGGATATGCTTTTCTTTTTTCCGTCTATCAAAAAGAGCCGCTGCAGACACAGAAAACTGTGCTGCAACGGCTCATATCATTTTCAAAGGCCCGCCCGGCCGTAAAGTGCAGAAATAACCTGCCTACGAAAGACAGGTGGGTGTCCGCCCGGCGGCTTCGTACTCCCAGCTTCCGGCCCGAGGGCCGGGAGGTCTGCGTTCCACCGCCGGAACAAAACTCCCGATTTAAAATTGTAGGGTTATTCTATGCACAGGTCCGCGTACCGGGCAGGAAGCGTCCCATAATATTAGTCTTTTTCATCCTCAAAAGCTGCCCCGTCATCGGGGTATAAATCTGCAAAGTGTTCTTCAAACTGTGCAGCCAGACTGTTGAGCAGAGCATCATCTTCCACTTCGGCCAGCTCCTGCTCACCGTCATGGTCGTAACTTTGAAAGATGTAGTAAGTTCCCTCGTCGTTTACCTTGTCCTGGGCATTTTCAAAGGTAGGCAGCAGCGCATAAAACGTGCCGTCGTCGTTGTCAATGACATCCAGGACCTCGAATTCATGCTCGTGTCCTTCTTCATCGACCAGTGTGAACAGGTCGGGGCCAAATTCGTTGCTCATTACAGAAGTTGCCTCCACACAGCCGGGGCTATGGCACCCGGCAGATTTCTTTATGCTGCTGTAAAAACGGACCATGGAAAAGCAGGACGTACGCCGGTGCTTTTCACAAGTCCTATTGTACACAGCGCTAGGAAAGAAGTCAAGATGCAATTTTTTGACAGGAGAGCGAAAAATGGCATTTTCTATAGAAAAATTTCAAAATGTATAAAATAAGTATTGACAATCTACACATAATCCACTATACTATAGACAGAAACAAGGAAACAGGCAGACAGAACCACAACAGCCGACCGCAGGTGGGCACCAAAAAAGGTACCTGCAGTACGGGAGGCGGAAAAACGGAAATGTCAGCCGGTTCCTTGTGAAAGTATAAAAAGCGGGTACTGTGAGTAGTGCCAGTGAGGAAAGGAGCGAGTCCCATGGACGAAGAACCGATCGGCAGTTTTGCAGTGCAGTCTGTGTGCGGCTGCGCTGCTGAAAACTGACACAAGGAGTCCCCTGTAAGGGCCTCCGGCCAGCTGCAGGGTGCAGCGGCCGAGCCGATAAAGTTTAACGCCGCAGCAGAAAGTCGGACAGCCGCAAAACCGGCAAACGGCAAAGTAGGCGGGCGAAGGGCAACGGCAAAAAAGCTGGTGCGGACTGCACAAAGCGATACGGACGGATGAAATCGGGAGCAGGTATCCGGTAAATGCCTGTCATCTGAAAAGTAACCGCCGACAGCCAAAATGCGTCAGCACCGTATAAGCGGAGGGAATGTAGTCCAATGTACAGTGTTTAGATGTTTTGGAAGCCCGTAAGGTAACCGAAAGTGACCAGACCAGTAGAAAGGATTTGATTCCCAAAGACAGGATGAGAGCCTTATCTTCTTGGAAAGGAAGGATACTTGTTACGAGCGGTACAAAAAGGTCGAGCACTTCAGAGTGAACTGGAATTGGCAGCCTCAACATAAAGCCTGATTCAGCAGGCAGCCCTGCGGGGCATAAGAAGATGAGATGTCTCCAATAAAGCAGTAGAAAACACCTGGAGTACTCGAAGGACACAGAACATCCGGGTGAAACCAATGCAGTAGATGTAAAAATACCGAAAGAGCGTTGGCTCTGCAAAGTTAGGGAACGAAAAGAGAACGGTTCCGGTTAGGCCGCCATGCGGCCGCCGGGGCCGCTCTCTTTTTGTGTAGCTTTTCACTGGGATAATGGTACTATTTTATGGCGGCGGCAGCTGGAATATGCAGAAAAAATTTTTTTAAATAGCTTTCATTGGTTTTGCGAACCAAACAGGTTTGTTCGCTGGATGCGGTTGCAAACACAGCCAGCTGTGTGGTACATTATTTGTAGACAATTCCTGTTTTTGCGTCAAAATTAAAACTATCAGGAGGATAAAATGGACATTAAAGAAGAAGCCATGCAGATGCACCGCAAATGGGCGGGAAAGCTGGAGGTCCACTCCCGTGTGCCGGTGAAAAACAGCCATGACCTTTCGCTGGCCTATACCCCCGGCGTTGCACAGCCATGCCTTGCCATCCAGAAGGACCCATCTTTAAGCTACACCCTGACGCGCCGGTGGAACACCGTGGCAGTTATCACGGACGGCACGGCAATTCTGGGGCTGGGCGACATTGGGCCGGAAGCCGGTATGCCGGTTATGGAAGGCAAATGCGTGCTCTTTAAGGAATTCGCGGATATTGATGCGGTCCCTATCTGCCTGAAAACAAAAGATGTAGATGAACTGGTGCGCACGATTTATCTGCTGTCCGGTTCCTTCGGCGGCATCAATCTGGAGGACATTTCCGCACCGCGCTGCTTTACAGTGGAAAAACGGCTGAAAGAGATGTGCGATATTCCGGTTTTTCACGATGACCAGCACGGCACAGCGATTATTGTCGGTGCCGCACTGATGAACGCCTTGAAGGTGACCGGCCGCAAAATACAGGACGTACACTGTGTCATCAATGGCGCGGGCAGTGCGGGTATCGCTATTGCGAAGCACCTGATGCGTCTGGGTCTAAAAAACCTGATTTTATGCGACCGCTTTGGTATTTTGTGCGAAGGAATGGAGGGCCTGAATCCTGCCCACGAGGAAATGGGCCATTTGACCAATCAGGAACATAAACAGGGGAGTTTGGCAGACGCTTTGCAGGGCGCGGATGTTTTTATCGGTGTTTCTGCACCGGGCATTTTGAAGCCGGAAATGATTCACAGCATGGCGAAGGACCCCATTGTGTTTCCTATGGCCAATCCAGTACCGGAAATTATGCCGGAAGAAGCATTGAAGGCCGGTGCGGCTGTGGTAGGAACCGGCCGCTCTGATTTTCCAAACCAGATTAACAATGTGCTGGCATTCCCCGGCATTTTTCGCGGTGCGCTGGATGTGCGGGCAAATGACATTAACGATGAGATGCAGACGGCGGCTTCCTATGCGCTGGCGGGTATCTTGGCGGAAAAAGAACTGTCGGCGCAGTGCATTTTGCCGAAAGCCTTTGACCCGCGGGTTGTGCCGGCAGTGGCAAAAGCAGTAGCACAGGCTGCCTGTGACAGCGGCGCTGCCCGCTGTCCAGAGAGCCTTTCTGCAAAATGAACTGTAAAATCAATTCGCTTTATCTGTGTGTCAAACAAATGAACCGTGGAGATTTACAGCGTGTTTGACCTGCAAGGCTTTCGGCAGGGCTTGTTTGCGTATCAAAAGAGGGGAGAAGCGCATACCTATGGAAACAGCTGCCTGCCCAGTTTTTCCATACCGAACCTTGACACGCTTAGGTGCAAATGTGCCGGAAAGAAAGTGACTTTTCCGATTACCCAAATCGGTGAAAATTGGGTTGTGAAATTTTTGGACAGCGAAGGAAATACGCTCGAAATGACAGCGCCAAAATAAAAAAGCATTTGAAAGAGCCGGGAAACCGGGGCTTCCTTTCTATACATGGTTCAGCTGACTGTATACCCGCATATACTGAAGGATAGCGGCTGAGAAAAATGCAGCGGAATTTTTGTCCGCTTCTTTGTGCACAACCTATTTTTTACAGGCCGTTCTCCGACAAAACACGCGTGAAACGGGAGGCAGACTTCGTTTTTTTCAAAAAATTGCTTTCTCAAACTGGTTTTTCTCCATTTTACTGAAAAGCGGAATTTACAGACAAAAAGATGCTTCAGCGGCGCTTTTTGCACAGGAAGAAAGCCAAAATTGCATATTTTATCATTTTCTTTGTTGACTTTATTATTTTAAAGCGATATAATTTTAACAATCTTGAAAGTGCGGTGCCGAAAGGCGCCGCCGCTGCTTATAAAAATTGGAGGTTTAGTCGTATGAAACGTGTGTACAACTTTTCTGCAGGTCCTTCCATGCTGCCAGAAGAAGTTCTTCGCCGTGCTGGTGAAGAAATTCTGGATTACCAGGGCAGCGGCCAGTCTGTCATGGAAATGTCACATCGATCTAGTCTGTTCCAGGGCATCATCGACCGTGCAGAGTCCCTCCTGCGCAGCGTTATGAAAATTCCAGATAACTACAAGGTCCTGTTCCTGCAGGGCGGCGCTTCCAGCCAGTTTGCCATGGTGCCGTTTAACTTGATGAATGGTTCCCATAAATCGGACTATGTGCTGACCGGCCAGTGGGCCACCAAAGCGTGGAAAGAAGCTTCCCGCTATGGACAGACTCATGTTGTGGCAAGCAGCAAGGATAAAACATTTACATATATCCCGAAGCTGGACCCTGCTGCCTTTACACCGGACGCGGATTATTTTTATATCTGCATGAACAACACCATTTACGGCACGGTTTATCATGACCTGCCGCAGACTGGAAAGGTGCCGCTGGTAGCGGATATTTCTTCCTGCATCTGCAGCGAGCCGCTGGATATCAGCAAGTTCGGTTTGGTATTTGCCGGTGCACAGAAAAACCTGGCTCCGGCCGGTCTGACAATCGTTGTGGTGCGGGACGATTTGATTGGCCATGCACAGGAAATGACGCCAACCATGATGAACTACAAAACACATACAGACCACGGCAGTATGTTTAACACCCCGCCGTGCTGGACAATTTATATTTGTATGCTGGTACTTGAATGGATTCAGAATACAATTGGTGGTCTGGAAGAAATGGGAAAGCGAAACCACAAGAAGGCGGACTTGTTGTATAGTTTCCTGGACAACAGCAAGCTGTTCCATGGCACCGTTGTGCCGGAGGACCGCTCCCTGATGAATGTGCCGTTTGTCACGGACAGCGATGAACTGAACAAAAAGTTTATCAAAAAAGCCGAGGATGAAGGCATGGTGAACCTGAAAGGCCACCGCACCGTCGGTGGTATGCGTGCTTCTATTTACAACGCTATGCCTTACGAGGGCGTAGAGAAGCTGGTCAGTTTCATGGAGAAATTTGAGAAAGAAAACCGCTGAACAGGAGGCAGATCTTAGCATGTATAAAATTCAGTACCTGAATAAGATTTCCCCAGCGGGCACGGCCCGCTTTGGCAAAGAATATGAAGCCGGTCAGGATGTACAGGACCCGGACGCCATTATGGTGCGTTCCGCTTCTATGCTGGATATGACGTTCTCTGATAAAATTTTGGCGATTGCCCGTGCCGGTGCCGGCGTCAACAATATTCCACTGGATAAATGCAGTAAACAGGGTATTGTCGTTTTCAACACACCCGGTGCCAACGCCAATGCTGTAAAAGAGCTGGTGCTGTGCGGCTTGTTTCTCACTTCCCGCAAAATTGTTCCCGGCATTGAATGGTGCAAAACATTGACTGGCAGCGATATTCCCAAACAGATTGAAAAGGGAAAGAGTCAGTTTGCCGGACCGGAAATCAGCGGCAAAAAGCTAGGTGTTATCGGTCTGGGTGCCATCGGCGTACTGGTTGCCAACGCAGCCAAAAGCTTGGGCATGGAAGTGTATGGCTATGACCCGTTCCTGTCGGTAGATTCCGCTTGGGGACTGTCCCGCTCGGTTCACCATGCCCGTACGCTGGACACGATTTGGCAGGACTGCGATTATATTACCATTCATGTTCCGCAGACGCCGGACACCAAGGGCATGATTGGTGAAGACGCCCTTTCTAAAATGAAAAAGGGCGTACGCGTGCTGAACTTTGCGCGCGGCGGTCTGGTGGATACCAAGGCCATGCTGCAGGCCGTGGAAAATGGCAAGGTAGCGGCCTATGCAACGGACTTCCCGGCACCGGAAATGATTAGCAATCCGAATATTATTGCACTGCCGCATTTGGGTGCTTCCACTCCGGAAAGCGAAGAAAACTGTGCCCGTATGGCAGCAGATGAGCTGAAAGAATACCTGGAAAACGGCAACATTCGCCACAGCGTCAATATGCCGGCAGTTTCCATGGCACGCGACGGCGAGCGTATCTGCATTCTGCACCGCAATATTCCCAATACCATCAGCCGCTTTTCCGGAAAGCTGGCGGACATGGGCATTAACATTGAGAATATGCAGTCGAAGTCCCGCAAAGATTACGCCTATACTATTTTGGACGTCACCGGTGAGATTAAGCCGGAAGTGGCGGAACAGCTGAACGCTTCCGAAGAAGTTATCCGTGTACGCGTTATTCGGTAAAAAACACAAGCAAAAATCAGGAACGGGCTGCGCAGGAAATACCCTGCCGCAGCCCGTTCCTTTCTTTCTGGGAAAGGTCTGTCCATTTCCCGCAAAATATTGTATAATACTGAACAGAAAATGAAGGAGGACCTGGCATGAAGATCTTGCTGAAAAACGCGAGCCTTGCTGACCCGGAACGCCCATCTCCGCAGACAGGTGACCTGCTGCTGGAGCATGGGTGCATTATCGGTGCCGGCGGGCATATTGACGTGACAGATGCTGAAACGGTGGACTGCACCGGTCTGGTTGCTGCGCCGGGACTGGTGGATATGCATGTTCACCTGCGGGACCCGGGCTATACAGAAAAGGAGGACATTGTTACCGGCTGCCGTGCCGCGGCGGCCGGTGGTGTCACCACTCTTTTGTGTATGCCGAATACCAGTCCGGCAGTAGATGAGCCGGATACGGTGGCCTATATTTTGCGAAAAGCCCGCAATGCCAGTGCCCGTGTGCGCGTGGCAGGTGCCTTGACAGTTGGTTTGCACGGGAAAGAACGCACTGACTTAAAGGCGCTGAAAGAGGCCGGCGTAACGGCGCTGTCGGACGACGGCCGTCCGGTGGAAAATTCTCACCTGATGGCAGAAGCCATGAAAGAGGCGGCCGACCTTGGGCTGCCAGTCGTTTCCCACTGTGAAGTGCCGGAACTGACAGCGGACGGTATTATGAATGAGGGAAAAGTCAGCCGGGAACTGGATGTGCCGGGTGCTCCTGCGGCCGCAGAGGAATGCGGCATTGCACGGGAACTGGCGCTGGCGGAGGCATTAGGGGTACCTGTGCATATCTGCCATGTCAGCAGCCAGCACAGTGTGGAACTTATCCGTGCCGCGAAAAAGCGCGGCGTAAAAGTTACCTGTGAAACGGCGCCGCACTATTTCGCGCTAACAGAGGAAGCCCTGCGCGGCAAGGATGCCGACCTGCGCATGAGTCCGCCGCTCCGTACGGAAAAGGACCGCCGCGCCGTTATTGCGGGGCTAAAGGACGGCACCATTGACGTCATTGCAACGGACCACGCACCGCATACGCCGTATGACAAGGGGGACTTCTTTATGGCGCCCAACGGCGTTATCGGCATGGAAACCAGTTTGGCGGCGGGCATTACCTATTTAGTAAAGCCCGGACATCTTACTTTGAATCAGCTTTTGTACAAAATGAGCGCTGCGCCGGCAAAACTGCTGCGGCTGCCATACGGAGGGCTGCTTTCCGGTTCGGCGGCGGATATTGTACTATTTGACCCAAAAGAGCACTGGATAGTGGACCCCGAAAAGATGCACGGCAAAAGCAAAAATGCCGTTTTCAAGGGTAGAAATCTGTGCGGCCGTGTCAAGCGTACCTACTGTGCAGGAAAATTGGTGTATCAGGACGGGAAAAATCCATAATGAAACGATTTTGATATCATTCAAATACAAATTATAAGGAGCTACTCATGGACAGACTCATTGAAGCAATCCGTGCAAAAAAGAACCCGACAGTTGCTGGGCTGGACCCGAAGCTGTCCTATATCCCGCAATCCATGCTGAATGCGGCCTACAGCCAGTACGGCAAGACTCTGGAAGGTGCCGCGGCCGCGGTTCTGCAATTTAATAAAGGCATCATTGACGCACTGGCATCCATTGTGCCGGCGGTCAAGCCGCAGTGTGCCTATTATGAGCAGTTCGGCTGGCAGGGAATGCGCACATTGGAGGCCACCATCCGCTACGCACAGGAGAAAGGCCTGTATGTCATTCTGGACGGCAAACGCAATGACATCGGCACCACCATGCAGGCCTATGCACAGGCACATTTGGGTACAACCGAAGTAGCCGGGCAGGCATTGCCGGCATTTGCGGGGGACGCGCTGACCGTTAACCCTTATTTGGGAGCGGACGGCATTGAGCCGCTGCTGCCGGTATGCAAACGGTATGACCGTTCTGCATTTGTGTTAGTCAAAACCAGTAACCCCTCGTCCGGCGAACTACAGGACCGCACGTTTGCGGACGGAAAGACGCTTTACGCGACGGTTGGCGGTTTGTGTGAGCAGTGGGGGGCAGATACCCGAGGTGAATACGGCTACAGCCGCGTTGGCGCCGTAGTCGGTGCTACCTATCCAGCGCAGTTGGCGGAATTGCGCCGGGCACTGCCGCATACCTTTTTCTTAGTGCCGGGCTACGGAGCGCAAGGCGGCGGTGCCAAAGATGTGGCGCCTGCCTTTGATGAACGCGGATTGGGCGCAGTTGTCAACGCCTCCCGCAGTATTTTAACGGCATGGCAGAAAACCGGTGCGGACGAACGCGACTATGCTGCAGCCGCGGCGAAAGAAGCGGTGCGCATGCGTGACGACATCGTTTCGGAAATTGGAGGAATCCGATGAAATACGATATTGAAATTTGTCCGGTTTTGGCACGGCAGCAGCTGACAGCGGATATTTTCAGCCTGACAGTGTCGGCACCAAAGCTGGCGCCGCTTGCAAAAGCGGGGCAGTTCGCACAAATTCGTATTCCCGGAAAAGTTCTGCGCCGTCCTATTTCTATCTGCGGCATTGGGCCGGATACCCTTCGCTTTGTTGTGCAGGTACGCGGGGAAGGAACGCAGCAGCTTTCTGAAGTACGGCCGGGGGACAGTTTGGATATTTTGGCGCCACTGGGGAATGGCTTCCCGCAGCAGATGGCCGAAAAGCGTGCAGTCTTTGTCGGCGGAGGCATTGGGGTGCCGCCGCTGCTGGGCGCGGCAACAGCCTTTTCCGGTGAGAAAACAGCGGTGCTGGGTTTCCGCAGCCGAGAGGCGGTTATTCTGGCGGACGATTTCACAGCGGCCGGGTGCCGAGTGCACCTTGCTACCGATGACGGCAGCGCCGGCTTTCACGGCCTGGTAACGGGCGTACTGCAGACACTTTCCTTTGATGTGTGCTGTGCCTGCGGGCCGCTGCCCATGCTGCGGGCCGTGGCGGCACTGTGTGCCGAGCGAAAAGTGCCGTGCTGGGTTTCTATGGAACAGCGCATGGCGTGCGGCGTCGGCGCGTGTTTGGGCTGTGCCACGGCGCTGTACAGGCCGGACGGCAGCCAGTATTACGGCCATGTCTGTAAGGATGGGCCGGTCTTTCCAGCAAGCCGGATTGCTTGGGAACAGGGGGTGCAGTAATGGCGGATATGCGAGTGAACATTGCCGGCGTTCCGTTTGCCAATCCACTGATTGGCGCCAGCGGCACCGTCGGATTCGGTCGGGAATATGCACAGTTTTACCCGCTTTCTGTGTTGGGCGGCATTTCCTGCAAAGGCATTACACTGGAGGAGCGGCCGGGCAATCCACCGCCGCGCATTGCGGAAACACCATCGGGCATTCTTAACTCGGTTGGCCTGCAGAATCCCGGCGTGGAACATTTCCTGCGGGAGGACCTGCCGTGGCTGAAACAGCAGGGAACCGTGGTGATTGCCAATATTGCCGGCAGAACACCTGAAGATTACTGCGACATGGCGGAGCGGCTGAGCGACTCTATCGTTGATATGATAGAACTGAATATTTCCTGCCCGAATGTAAAGGCAGGGGGCGTACAGTTTGGCGTTACCTGTGAAGGGGTGGAAAACATTACGGCGCAGGTAAGAAAGCACTGCAAAAAGCCACTGATGGTGAAACTTTCTCCCAATGTAGCGGACATTTCCGAAAATGCGGCGGCGGCAGAGGCGGCTGGTGCCGATGCTGTTTCACTGATTAACACACTGACGGGTATGCGCATTGATATTCGTACACGGCGTCCAGTCCTGCACAATAACACCGGCGGCCTTTCCGGCCCGGCGGTATTTCCGGTGGCAGTGCGAATGGTTTGGCAGACAGCCCGCCGTGTAAAGATACCAGTCGTTGGATTGGGTGGAATTTCCTGCTGGCAGGATGCTGTGGAGATGATGCTGGCGGGTGCGTCGGCGTTTCAGGTCGGTACCGCTTTCTTCACGGACCCCTATGCGCCGGTTAAAATCCTGAAAGGTCTTGAAGAGTATTTGAATAATCATTCCATTGCAAATGTAACAGAACTGACGGGGGGTGTGCGCCCTTGGTAGACCTTTATCTGGTGCGTCACTGTGCGGCCCGCGGAAATGTGGACGGCGTTTACCAGGGCCGTGGAGACAGTGACATTACGGACCTCGGCCGCCGCCAGTTGGAGGCGGTTTCGGTTCGGCTGCGTAATGTGCCATTTCAGACCATGTACACAAGCCCGCTGAAACGTGCATGCCTAACGGCTGAAGCTATCAATCAGTACCATCATGTACCGCTGTATACGGACAGCAGCCTGCTGGAGATTGATGTGGGCGGTATGGAAGGCCTGAAGTGGAGCGAACTGCCCGTTCGATTTCCGAAAGAAGCGGACGCATGGCAGAATCATCTGGCCGACTTTCAGGCGCCCGGCGGCGAGAATATCCAACAGGTACAGGACCGTGTCTGGAACGGCGTTCAGAGAATCATAAAAAAAGGAAATGTACCAAATCAGAAAGTGACGGTATGTATCGCCACACACGGCTGTGCGCTGCGGTGCTTTTTCTGCAGGGCACTGGGTTTGCCGCTTTCTAAAATTGACATGGTGCCGCTGTGTGACAACACCTCCATTTCGGAAGTAACTTTTGCCGATGACGGCAGCTGCAAAGTCCTGCGCATGGGTGACGCGGCACATTTGGGGCAGGATATGTCTGTTATGAAAAAAATGGGCTGGGGGCAGAAACGAGCATGAGAATTCTCGGCGTCGACCTCGGTCATGCCCGCACGGGGCTTGCCCTGAGTGATGAAAGCTGTTTCTTGGCTTCTCCGCTGGGGGTGGAGCCTTCCTATAACTGGGATAAACTGCTGCTGCGCATTGTCAGCAGAATCCAGGAAAACCGTGTGCAGCAGGTGGTTGTTGGCCTGCCGCGCAATATGGACGGAACCGAGGGTGCCAGCGCGCAGGGTGCCCGCGAATTTGCCGAAAAGCTGCAGACGGCGGCAGGTGTGCCGGTCACTTTGTGGGACGAGCGCGGCACAACCATTACGGCACATGGGTATTTGAATGAGAGCAACGTCCGCGGGAAAAAACGGAAATCCGTTGTGGATGCGGTCGCGGCAACCATTATTTTGCAGGGCTATTTGGACCATCTGCGCCAAATGCCGCCCAAGGCATAAAATCTGCTGGCTGTGAGAAAAAGGCAGTTTCTGCGACAGGTTTTTCTTCATTTCGCTGTAACAGGGTGGTACTATGTTCTGTAAAAACGGTTTGAGGTGAGAAAATGTTTTCAGAACAAAAAAGAGTAGCGGCTATTCACGATCTGTCCGGTTTCGGCAAATGTTCCCTCAGTGTTATTCTGCCGGTGCTCAGCTGCATGGGGCATGAAGTCTGTTGTTTGCCCACAGCAGTGCTGTCCTCCCATACGGGTGGATTGCCGGACGTAACGATGCGTGACCTTACGCCGGAGATGCACGGCTTTTTGCGTCAGTGGAAAGAGCTGCATATTCCGTTTGACAGTATCTATACAGGATTTTTAGGCAGTGCGGAACAAATTGCAGTGGTACAGGAGTTCCTGCAGCAGTTTCGTCAGAAGGATACACTGGTTTTGGTGGACCCGGCAATGGCTGACGATGGACGCTTATATGATACATATACGCAGAAAATGGCGGCTGGTACCGAAAAACTATGCCGGCAGGCGGATGTGGTGGTGCCGAACCGTACAGAGGCGGCGATGCTGTTGGGAGAGCCGTATCGGGAGGGTCCCTGTACGCGTCAGTATGTGGAATCTGTTTTGCACCGCTTGACAGGACTGGGTCCGCGCGTGGCAGTGTTGACCGGCGTGTGGTTTTCGCCGGAACTAATAGGTGCGGCGGGATATGACCGCACTTCGGGGGAAGTCAGCTATGCGTTTCGGCCGCGTATCGCGGGCAGCTATCAGGGAACAGGCGACCTGTTCGCCGCGGTTTTGCTGGGGGCACTGCTGCACCAGAAGCATCTGCGCAGTGCACTGCAGCTGGCAGTGGACTTTACGGCTGCCGCTGTCCGGCGCACACATGAGGCGGGCACAAATCCGCTGTGGGGTGTGCGCTTTGAACCGTGTCTGCCGACACTGATGCAGGAGCTGGAATTGTAGCGTTTACAGCCCGTGCTTTTTCTTTACAAACCAAGTGAAAAAGGGTATACTGAAAAGACAGCATCATGAAAATCAAGAGGCACCGCTTCTTGATTTTTTGCTGTCTTTTCTTTTTTCACAAGGAACCTAAAGAACAAATGAAAACGAACGATACAGGGAGGTGCGCATGTGTCGAATATTTCGGCGCTGCTTTCTACACTGACACCGGTCTTCTTTGCGCTGCGCGGCGTAGCAGCCATACTGATGGTGTTTCTGGCAATTTGCTGTTACACATCTATGCGGGCGGGACGCCGCCGTGAGGAGCCGGTGGTTTTTCTGGAAAACCAGAAAAACCGAAAGAATATTCCTGTGCTGTACTGGGAAAACAGCCTTGGCCGCAGCCCCAGCTGCGACATTGTGCTGACAGACAGTGCAGTTAGCCGTGACCACGCGGTCCTTATGCGGCGGGAAAGCGGCTGGCTGCTGACGGATACCGGCTCCAAAGGCGGAACCTATTTAAATGGACAGCGTATCCGCGGCACAGTGAAGGTGATACCGGGCGATTTAATTGGCATTGGCCGCACAAATCTGATTTTTCGCCGTGTAACGGATGCCAATGTGGCACCGCCGCGGCGCGTTTCCCGGCACAAGCCGCATCCGGCGGGTCTGTTGGCGCTGGGAGTGGTCATACAGCTTCTGTGTTTTGTACAGGCATTTTTTGCGGACAAGCAGTTTTCGCTGCTGCCGCTGTTGCCTATGGTTATGGTCCTGATGACCGAGTGGATTTATTATATGGTTTCCCGGTATGTACTGGGTCGTGTCAACTTTGAGTTGGAAACGCTGGCGTTTACCTTGTGCGGGATTGGTACTGCACTGCTGTGCGGTACGCGTCAAAAATTGACAAAGACCCAGACAGCACCGACACAGCTTACCCTGTTTCATCCGACCATGAATGCCGCTTATATGCAGGTCCTAATGATGATAGCGGGCATTTTCCTGTTTTCCTTTCTAATTTGGTTTATGAAGGATTTGGACCGCGTGAACCGCTGGCGGATTCCTATTGCCATTTTTGGCGTATTGTTGTTGGCGGCGCCGCTGGTTATCGGCAGAAGTGTTAACGGCTCAAAAAACTGGATTTACTTTGCGGGCATATCTCTGCAGCCCAGTGAATTTGTCAAACTGGCATTTATCTTTTCTGGTGCCGCTACACTGGACCGTTTGCAGACCAAACGAAACCTGATTGGTTTCATTGGCTTGTTGGTGTGTGTCATGGGTATCCTGGTTCTGGAGAAAGATATCGGCGGCGCGGCTGTCTTTTTTGCAACGTTTCTGATTATCGCTTTTATGCGTTCCGGTTCGGTGCGCACCATCGTGCTGAGTATTGCGGCGGCCGGTGTCGGCATTATTACCGTGCTGGGAATGTTTAGCCATGTCAAAGAACGGTTTGCCGTGTGGCACCACATTTGGGAGCCGGCGTATCTGTATGACAAGGGCTTGCAGCAGACGCGTGTGCTGACCTATTCCGCCAGCGGCGGTCTGTTCGGCGTGGGTATTGGCAACGGCGGTCTCGGCGGCGGCATCAGCCCGCTGAAAGGCTATACCACGATTGCGGCCAACACCAGTGACCTCGTTTTCGGAATGCTCAATGAGGAATTGGGCCTGTTGATGTCCGTTGTTATTGTGGGCGTGATTGCGCTGTTTATTTTGTTTGCGCGCAGTGACGTGACGCGTTCCCGCTCCACGTTCTATTCCATTACTGCCTGCGCTGCTGCCGGAATGCTGCTGTTTCAGGCATGCCTGAATATTTTCGGCAGCACGGATATCATTCCGCTTACCGGTGTGACACTTCCGTTTATCAGTGCAGGCGGCAGCAGCATGATGGCCACATGGGGTGCGCTGGCCTTTATTAAGTCCAGCGACGAGCGGACCTATGCAGTCAGGAGGCGAAGATAGCATGAAAACAACCGGCAAGCGTTCTTTGTTTCTGTTCTTTTTTCTGCTTTTGTTTACTGCGGGGCTGTGTACCTTTTTGTACCAGTATGTCACACAGGGAAGCAAATGGGCCATGCAGCCTTACAATGCGCATCTGAATGGCACTTCTACTGTGGCGGACGGCACTGTAGCGGACCGCAACGGTGTAAAACTGGTGTCTACCAAAAACGGGAAGCGCACCTATGCGGACAGTGAAACAGTGCGGAAGGCAACGCTGCATTTGGTAGGCGACTCTGCCGGCAACATCTCCACCGGTGTACAAAATGCCTTTAAAACGGAACTAACTGGTTATAACATTGTTACTGGATTGACGGACGTGCACCCCTCCAAAACGGGCGGCACCATTTCCCTTACTGTGGACAGCCGTTTAAACAAGTTGGCATACAATGCACTTGCGGGACGAAAGGGTGCCGCGGTTTTGACCAACTGGCGCACCGGTGAAATTTTGTGCATGGTCAGTACGCCTACATTTGACCCATCCGACCCACCCAGTAATTTGCAAACTAATTCCAAGTACAGCGGTGTTTATGTCAATAAGGTCCTTTCCGGCCAGCTGACGCCTGGCTCTATTTTTAAGATTGTAACGGCAGCTGCTGCTATACAAAACATTCCGGATTTGGACAGCCGCATGTTTACCTGCCACGGTGCCATTAAGGTAGAGGGCAACGATATTACCTGTACAAACCGCGAGCAGCATGGTACGCAAAACTTCCAGCACGCGTTCGCAAATTCCTGTAATGTCACGTTTGCAACGCTTGCCATGGAAATGGGCAAAGATAAAATGACCGCTGCAGCCAATGCGCTCGGTGTGAATTCTGGTTATACGGTGGATACACTGAATGCAGCAAAGGGCAGCTATGATGTGAGTAAAGCAAGCAAAAACCAGCTGGGCTGGTCCGGCACTGGACAGTATACGGACCAGGTCAGCCCCGGCTATATGGTGCGTCTATTAGGGGCAATCGCCAACGGTGGTTCCCCGCAGGAACTGCGCGTGATTAAAGGCGTCAGCGGTGACCTGACCGATAAAAACAAGTTTGGCAGTGTGAAGACTGGCAAGCAGCTGATGAGCTCGGATGTAGCCAGCCGGTTGAAAAACTATATGCGCGGCAACGTGAAGATTGCCTACGGTGATGATTCCTTTGACGGCATCGACAGCGTGTGCGCAAAGACCGGTACAGCGGAACTGGGCAGCGGCCGCGGGAATAACGGCTGGATGGTCGCTTTTTCATCCAATGAAAGCACACCTTACGCTGCGGCAGTGGTTGTGGAACACACGGATTCTTTCGGCATTAACTCTGCCGGACCAATCCTGCGGGACCTGCTGGCGGCAGCGGCAAAGTACAAGGAGTAACGGGTGTCCCTTTTCTACAAGATTTGACAAAATGGCTTTCCTGCTGTACAATAAAACCGTTCTTATAAATGGGGCGCTTGGCCTTACGGGGCTTGGCTGAGACGGGAGAAATTCCGGACCCTTTGGCCTGATCCGGATAATACCGGCGGAGGTAACATACAATCGGGTTTTTAGCCGCCGCCTGTACCTTTTCCGGGTACAGGCGGCTTTTTGCTGCCTATTCGGCCGGTATCACTTTTCCTATTATTCTTTACAGCAGATTTCTGCAAAAAACGAAGGAGATTGTAAAATGAAAGAAGAATTCCCCGCAAGTGTTGCCATTCAGGTGCTGCCACAGGTCGGTACCGACGAAGAGGTTGTCCGCATTGTTGACGAAGTGATTGCTTATATTAAGAGCACCGGCGTTAATTATTATGTTGGCCCGTTTGAAACCACAATGGAAGGCGACTATGAGCAGCTGATGGAGATTGTGAAACAGTGCCAGTACATTGCCGTTAAGGCGGGCTGTCCGCAGGTTGCTTCCTACGTAAAAATCAGCTACAAGCCGCAGGGAGGGGTCCTGACGATTGCGCAGAAAGTTACAAAGTATCACAGATAAGCTCTCCCCAATTTTTCTCATCGTTATCATTTTGATTGTATGGCAGTCGGTTGTTTCCTTTAATGTTGTGCCGAACTTTATGCTGCCAAGTCCGGTGCAGGTTGTGCAGGCATTCATTGATGACTTTTCGTCTTTGATGTACAATGCCTCCACGTCTTTGCAGGAAACATTTTGGGGCATGCTGATTGCGGTAATTTTGGCATTTCTTTCAGCTTTTTTAATGGACCGTTTTCGCTTGGTGAAGAAAAGCCTGTACCCAATTTTGATTTTAACCCAAACGGTGCCGACGGTGGCTATTGCACCGCTGCTGGTGCTGTGGCTCGGTTATGATATGACGCCGAAAATTGTTCTGGTTGTCATTTCCTGTTACTTTCCCATTGCGGTTGGTCTGCTCAATGGATTTGACAGTGCCGACCCAGACGTGATTAACCTGATGCGTACCATGGGCAGCAGCCGATGGCAGATTTTCTGCCATGTAAAAATTCCAAGTTCCCTTAACAACTTCTTTTCTGGCCTGCGCATCAGCGTTTCCTATTCGGTGATTGGTGCGGTTGTGGCAGAGTGGCTGGGCGGCAACTCCGGCCTTGGCGTATATATGACGCGCGTACGAAAGAGCTATGCCTACGACCGCATGTTTGCGGTTATCTTCCTCGTATCCATTATCAGTCTAATTTTAATGAAACTGGTAGATGTGGTACAGCGGCTGTGCATGCCGTGGGACCGCAAACGCCGGAAAGAAAAGTCTGCCTGAAGCAGATTCCGATTCGTTCCATCAATAGAGTTCTAAAAGGAGTTCCTGAAAATATGAAAAAGTTTGGAAAATCCCTGATTGCCGGTGTATTGGCAGCCGCCATGGCTGTTTCGATGACTGCCTGCGCGGGCGGTGCGGCATCCTCGGCTGCATCCGGTACAGCTTCCGGTACGGCTGCCTCTTCCGCGGCCGACGGCAAGCTGGAGAAAATCAAATTCGTTTTGGACTATACCCCGAATACAGACCATACAGGCATTTATGTGGCGCAGGCTCTGGGTTATTTTAAAGATGCGGGCCTAGACGTGGAAATTGAACAGCCGCCGGAGTCCGGCACCGCAGCATTGGTTGGTTCCGGTAACGCACAGTTTGGTGTTGGTTTCCAGGACACGGATATGGCTTCCGCACTGACCTCTGCAACCCCACTGCCGATTACCGCCGTAGCGGCGATTATTCAGCATAATACTTCCGGTATTGCGTCCGTCAAGAGCAAAAATATCACCCGCCCGAAAGATATGACAAACCATTCCTACGCAACGTGGGATACACCGGTGGAAAAAGGCATGGTTAAGTACATCGTCAACAAAGACGGTGGCGATTATTCCAAAGTGAAAATGGTTCCTTCCGGTGACAACTCTATCGTGCAGATTCAGACCAATGCCGACACAGCGTGGATTTATTATGGCTGGGATGGCATTGCCGGTGAAGTAAAAGGCGTTAAGCTGAACTTCTTTGCCTTCAAAGATATTGACCCCGTATTAGACTGCTACACACCAGTCATTATTGCCAACAACGCTTTCCTGAAAAAAGAGCCGGAAACCGCCAAAAAGTTTATGGCCGCCTGCAAGAAAGGCTATGAATACGCCATTAAAGACCCGGATGCCGCCGCAAAGATTCTTATTCAGCAGGTGCCGGACCTAAAGAGCAATGAAAAGCTGATTTATAAGAGCCAGGAATGGCTGAAAAATCAGTACCAGGCAGATGCCAGCCAGTGGGGCTATATTACACCTTCCCGCTGGAATGCTTTCTATAAGTGGCTGTATCAGAACAAACTTATCAGTAAGGAAATTCCGGCAAATACCGGTTTCTCAAATGATTACCTCGGTAAGTAAGGAGCGGCCTTATGGAAACAAAACTGACCGCAAAAGGCATTTCCAAAAGCTATGACGGCACTAAAATTTTGGAAGACGTAAGTATCGAGCTGCGGGACCAGGAAATTGTCAGCCTGCTGGGTGTTAGCGGTGCCGGGAAAACGACACTGTTTAATATCATTTCCGGACTGATGCTGCCCGACTGCGGCCATGTATTCCTGAAAGGAAAGGAAATCACCGGTTACGCCGGCCATGTTTCTTATATGCTGCAGAAAGATCTGCTGCTGCCGTACCATACAGTGGTGGACAATACGGCGCTGCCACTTATCCTGCACGGAATGCCTAAAAAAGAAGCCCGCCAAAAGGCAGGTGCGTATTTTGCGGAATTTGGGCTGGAGGGCACACAAAAAAAGTGGCCGGCACAGCTTTCTGGTGGTATGCGTCAGCGTGCCGCCCTGCTGCGCACCTATCTGGGCAGTGAAGGCGTCGCTTTGCTGGACGAGCCCTTTTCAGCGTTGGATACCATCACAAAGGATGCCATGCACACATGGTACTTGAATGTCATGCAGAAGATAGAGCTTTCCACGCTGTTCATTACGCACGATATAGATGAGGCCATTTTGCTTTCTGACCGTGTCTATATTCTGTCTGGAAGGCCGGGGCATATTATCGCGGAAATGCCAATTACGGTTCCGCGCCCACGCACACGGGAGTTCCTGCTGAGCAATACCTTTCTTGACTACAAACGTAAAATTATTGATTACCTCAAGATATAAAGAAAACGCGCTGCTTTTTGGCAGCGCGTTTTTTCATACGGTTTCGTTTCTTTGTTTCGGATTTTCCTGCTCAGTTGGTATCGTTGTCTGCATGATTGGCATTCTGTGTATTCCCGCCTGTAGCGGAAGCAGTTTGGGAAGGCTGCTCCGGTTCTGTGCTGGAAGCGGGAGCTTCAGATGTTTGACTTTCAGGTTTTTCCGAAACAGTGCTTTCTGGTGCTTTGCTGCTTTCCACCGAAGGCTGTTTTTTAGAGGAAGAACCGCCCTGTGTGGTGCTGCTGTGGCGAGAGGAGCGGCTGGCTGAGGTGCCGCCGTTGTTATTTTGAGTATTTCCGGTATTATTTTGACCGCCGTTCGTTTTGTCTTCGCTGGCTCGGCGGCGGCTGGCAGTGCCGGTATTGTTGTCGGCCTGCTGACCACCGTTGTCCTGGTCAGCGATGCTGTCTGCGTTATCGCTGACAGCGGAAGATACACTGGCAGAGGACGTTTCGGAAGATGCTGTACCGGACGCACCGCAGGAATGTCCCAGAACAGCGAACAGCAATGCAACCACAATCACAGCGACAATCACACCAATCAGCCACATAGGCCGGTTTCCTCTGCCGGGATCGGCGACTGGCTGACGCTGGTCCTCATAATAGTTATCGTAACCATCATCGCTGTCCTGCGGATAAGCGCGGTCATCGTAGCTTCGGTCGTCCGGATAAGCGCGGTCGTCGTAGCTTCGGTCGTCCGGATAAGCACGGTCGTCGTAGCTTCGGTCGTCCGGATAAGCATGGTCATCGTAGCTTCGGTCGTCCGGATAAGTGCGGTCATCGTAGTTTCGGTCGTCTTCCGGATAGGGCGGATAGTTCTGCCCGTTTCCATCGCTGTGTTGACTTCTAGTGCCGCGGGAATGGGTGGGAATGTATTGTGTATCATTCATAGAGGGGTCCTCTTGACTTTTTTTGCCCCATTTCATGCTTTTCACTCCTTCTGCATTGTTTTGCTTTCACAGTATAGCATAGAAGGGCAGAAAAGAAAATGGTACTTTTCTGTGAAGTTCGCTTGACAGCTAATGCTGGACTGTGTATACTGTGCATATACAGATATGAACAGGGGGGGCGCACTTGAAACTATGGGTGGATCGCACAGGAAATCGGCCTATTTACAGTCAGATATGTATTCAAATCAAGAGACAGATACGTTCCGGCAGCCTGCACCCCAATGAAATGCTGCCCTCTATTCGTTCGCTGGCAAAGGACCTGCGCATTAGTGTAATTACCACCAAGCATGCCTATGAGGAGCTGGAGCGGGAGGGGTTCCTATACACAGTGGCGGGAAAAGGCTGCTTCGTCGCAAAAAAAACGCTGCCGCAGCCGCCGCCAAAGGAAAAGCTGGAGCAGCTTTACGCGCTGCTGCTGCGGACACAAGCGCTTGCCCGGGAATGCGGACTGAGCGACAGCGAACTGCTGGAAATTTATCAGACACTGAAAAAGGAGTAAACAGACAATGGACGCTTTGAAACTACATGGCCTTACCAAAAACTATGCGGACTTTGCGCTGGACAATGTCAGCTTCAGTCTGCCGTCCGGCAGCATTCTGGGACTGATTGGTGAAAACGGCGCCGGAAAAAGTACCACCATTCGCCTATTGATGAATACGATACCGCGGGATAGCGGAGAGGTAACCGTGCTGGGCGTAGACAACCGTACACCTCAGTTTTATGCGGTTAAGCAGGATATTGGTGTGGTGATGGATGAAGCGAATTTTCCGGAAGTGCTGAACGCACGGCAGGTGAATCAGGTGATGAAGCGCACGTTTGCCCATTGGGACGAAGCGCAGTACAGCACATACCTAAAAAAATTCAATTTGCCAGACAAAAAGCAGTTTAAGGATTTTTCGCGCGGCATGAAGATGAAGCTCGCCATTGCCGTGGCGCTGTCCCATCACCCAAAGCTGCTGGTGCTGGATGAGGCGACCGGCGGACTGGACCCGATTGCCCGTGATGAAATTCTGGATATTTTTAATGACTTTACCCGCAGCAAGGATCATTCGATTCTGATGTCCTCCCACATTGTCAGTGACTTGGAAAAACTATGTGATTACATTGCTTTTTTGCATCAGGGAAAGCTGCTGTTCTGCGAGGAGAAGGACCGTCTGCTGGAAACCTACGGTTTGGTAAATGGTACGCGGGAAGAGCTGGAGCACCTTCCGGCAGGTGCGGTTCAGGGCGGTGTGCGCATCAGTGACTACGGTGTGGAAGCAATGGTCCTGCGGGACCGTTTGCCCGCCGGTGTCAAGGCAGAGCACATCAGTATCGAAGACATTATTGTTTTTCTGGGAAGAAAGGAGCACCGGATATGAGCGCGCTAATGCTGAAAGATTGGTATGTTATTACAAAACAGATGAAAGTTTTTCTGATACTCATTTTGTTTTTCTCGCTGATTCCCAATGTCACCATGACGGTTTTTGCCATTCTGTATGCGGCCATGCTGCCGATTAGTGCCATGGCTTATGATGAACGTTCCAAATGGGACACATTGGTGCGTATGATGCCCTATTCACCCAGAGATGTTGTTTTAAGCAAGTATGTTATGGGATACTGCGGTGTCGGCATTGCCGCGGCGTTTTCAGCGACTGTCACTGCTGTTAAAAGCATCGTTACCCACAGCAATGCGTTTGAAGATTTTGGAATAACCGTATTGGCCAGTATTTGTATGGCACTGGTCCTGCTGGCAATCCAGACACCCATGCTGATTTCTATGGGTGTGGAAAAAGGCCGGATGCTCTTTATGATTATTTTCTTTGTTATCTTTGGCGCTTTGGGTTTCTTTTTCTATATGGCGGAAAAACAGTCCCTCGCGAAGCCGTCTTTGACAAATCTCGTTTTTGGGATTATTTTTGCGGCGACTATCCTCGCAAATGTCATTTCCATTGTTATTTCCATACATTGCTATCAGCACAAAAAAGATTAAACAAGCAATCGGTTTTGCTGCCGTGGCCGGTACTGTCGGGCTGCGGCTTTTTGCTTTTTAAAAGAAGGGGGAAGCGCATTTTGTATACGTCTGCTTTTTGTAAAAGTCCCATTGGCCCACTGCTGCTGACGGCAAATGATGCGGGTCTGTGCGGGGTATCCCTAACGAATATACTTCCGAATGGCTGCACACAAAAAGAAACGCCCCTGCTGCAAACGGCAGCGGGGCAGATAGCGGACTACTTCGCGGGCAGACGAAAGATGTTTTCTTTGCCTCTTTCCCCCGAGGGAACGGCGTTCCAGCGGGACGTGTGGGAAGCTCTGCGGAAAATTCCATATGGTGAAACACGGACTTATGGACAGGTGGCACAGGCGGTCGGCCAACCACGTGCTTGTCGGGCGGTGGGAATGGCCTGTCACCGCAACCCGTTGCTGATTGTGGTGCCGTGTCACCGTGTGATTGGGCAGAACGGCAGCCTGACCGGTTTTGGTGCCGGCCTTGACGCGAAGGCCTTCTTGCTGCAAATGGAAAAGAAAGAGGCGCAGTCCTTATGACCATACCGGAAATAGAAGAGGAACTGCAGTGTATGGCGGAGCCAAAGTATCGAGACTTTTCCAGCCGGCTGCTGCCGCAGGCTGCGGCCGAAGGGATGCTGGGTGTCCGCCTTCCAAAGCTGCGGCAGATGGCCGGAAAAATATCGAAAGGGGATTGGCAGGCGTTCCTGCAAACCTGCCCGGACCGGTGGTTTGAAGAAATCATGCTGCAGGGAATGGTCATTGGCCGTGCGGCGAAAACGCCGGAGGAGGCCATACCGTGGATTCAGCAGTTCCTTCCAAAAATCGACAACTGGTCAATATGCGACAGCTTCTGTGTTGGGCTGAAAGTTGCGAACCGGTACCCGCAGCAGATGTGGCGGTTCGTAACACCTTATGTACGGAGTGAGCGGGAATATTTTGCCCGCTTTGGTGCCGTCATGCTGCTGGACCATTTTGCCGCACCGGAATACGCCGGAAAGGCGCTTCAGCTGTTGGACAACATGCGCAGCACAGCATATTATGCTGGTATGGCGGCAGCGTGGGCGGTGTCGGTTTTTTATGTACACTGTCCGGAGATAACTGGAGAATATCTGCGGCACAGTCATTTAAGCGATGCGGTTTATAATCAGGCATTACAAAAAATAATCGAGTCCCGTCGGGCAACGCCGGAGCAGAAAACCGCGGTGCGGGCCATGAAGCGAAAGCCTCGTTAGTCCTGATTCATATTGCTGGCGTCGATAATCAGCTGTACCGCACCTTCCAAACCAATATGGGTGGTATTGAGGCATAGGTCATAGTTCGCGGCATTGCCCCAGCGCTGGCTTGTGTAAAAATTACAGTAGGCGGCGCGCTCTTTGTCTATTTTATCAATGGTTTCCGGCGCTTTTTGGGGGCTGATTCCATAGTCATTAATTGCGTGCTGAATACGGAAATCACGGTCAGCGTGCAAAAATACGCGGAACACATGCGGGTGACTACGCAGAATGTAATCCGCACAGCGGCCGACAATGACACAGGGACCTTTTTGTGCAGCCTCTTTGATAATTTGTTCCTGCAAAAGGAAGAGCTGGTCGTTAAGCGGCAGGTTGGTGGTTACACTGGGCATTCCGAAACAGTAATTGCCCATGACCAGCGAATACAGCAGACTGCTGGCGTGCCGTTCGTCCGCGGAATGAAAAAATGTTTCGCTGATACCGCTTCGTTTGGCGGCAAGTGCCACCAGCTGCTTGTCATAATAGGGAACCTGCAGCCGTTTGGCGAGTTCCTGGCCGATTTGCCGGCCACCGCTGCCGTATTGGCGAGAAATGGTAATGATGTTTTGCATAAAGACACACCTCTCCTCTATAAAATAATACAAAAATATTTTATATATTATATACCATATCGTGCAAAATGTCAAATTTCAAGCGGAACACAAAGGATTTTCCACTAAAAAGCGCTGCTGTGTTGAAATTGATGCTTGACAAATATGCCGGACTGTTCTATGATAAATCTAATCAAAATGAAATAGATGAAACCTAAGAGAAAGACGAGTACGCCGGCAGGTGCCATTACAGAGAACTGCGCAGAGCTGAGAGCGTGGTATGGTCACAGCGGGCGGAATGGACTTTTGAGGGCAAACCGAACGGCCTTGGGCCCAGTAGGGGCGACGGAACCTTTCCCCGTTACAAGGAAAGCGCACATACATATTGTGTGCGGCAAAGCGGGCGCGGCCGCGAGGCAGCGCCAATCCGGGTGGTACCGCAGGAGTTTGTCATTTATCAGCTCTTGTCCCTGTTTTTACAGCAGGGGCAGGAGCTTTTTTATTTATCTGTCCGTACATTTTCCGCAGTCATTTTCACAAAAGAGAGAATAGGGAGGCATTTATGATGAAAAAGTATGGGAAACGTTTTCTGGCGGCAGCTCTTGCAGGTGCCATGGCACTGGCCTGTACAGCCTGCGGAGGAAGCGGTACTTCTGGTATATCCGGTTCTGCCGGTACGGCAGAGGGCAGCAAAAAAATTGGTGTTATTCAGTTCACCACGGTTCCTTCACTGGACAACTGCTATAAGGGATTTTTAAAGGGATTGCAGGACGAAGGTTTTGTGAAAGACAAAAATCTGACCATTGATTTCCAGAACGCACAGGCCGAAACGGCAACGGCGGACACACAGGCGCAGACAATGGCAAACAAAAAATACGATTTACTCGGGGCGATTGCAACACCGGCGGCCATGAGTGCCTATTCGGCGGCAAAGAGCAACGATATTCCGGTGGTGTTCACCGCGGTCAGCGATCCGGTATCGGCCAAATTGGTGAAGAGCTTGGACCATCCCGGCAGTGTGGCGACCGGCAGCAGCGACCAGCTTCCGCTGGAGGCACAGGTTAAAATGATTCGTGCGTTCCTGCCGAAAGCAAAGAAAATTGGCGTCCTTTACACGACCAGTGAGCCGAACTCCGTTTCCACACTGGAACGCCTGAAAAAAATTGCCCCGAAATACAACTTTGAGGTTGTCGGTCAGGGCGTCACCAACGACAGCGAAGTGGCATCCGGCGCACAGGTATTGGTCGCCAAAGGTGTGGACTGCTTTAATAACTTTACGGACAACAATGTCGTCAATAACATGAAGAGTGAGCTGCAGGCGGCCAATAAGGCGGGCATTCCGGTGTTTGGCTCTGAAGAGGAACAGGTGCGCGGCGGCTGCCTCGGCTCGGTCAGTATTGACTATACAGCGCTGGGCGAAGAAACCGGCAAAATTGCCGGCAAAATTCTGAAGGGGGAAGCGAAGCCGCAGGACACAAAGGTGTACACCACACAGACCGGCACACCAATTTATAATACCGATGTGCTGACAAAGCTGAAGCTGACTGTACCTGCCGCATACAAAGATGCTGCCAAAACGACGACAACGAAGTCGGCCTGAGACAGATTTTTCCGGCCGCTTTGACAAGAATAGAGGGGGACTTGAACTTTGGACATCTTTCTAGGCCTTTTGCAGGTGGTGCTGCGTGAGGGTTTTATTTATGGCATTATGGCGGTAGGGGTGTACATTACCTATAAGGTGCTGGATTTTCCGGACCTGACGGTGGATGGCTCGTTTCCGCTGGGTGCGTGCAGTGCCGCTGCTCTAATTACTGCCGGCGTTAATCCATGGCTTGCCTGCCTTATCTGTTTTGGGGTGGGTGCCGCCGCAGGTGCTGTGACGGGACTGCTGCATGTACGGCTGCATATTACAGACCTGCTTTCCGGTATTCTGGTAATGACCGCGCTGTACAGCGTCAATATGGCCATTACAGGGAAAAAAGCAGTACTTTCCTTCTTTGATGCACCAACTATTTTCAGCAGCGGACTGGGTGGTGCCCTGCATGATGCCCTTGGACAATGGGGCTGGGTCATCATGGCGTTCCTCGTATGTATGGTTGTCAAATGGGTCGTCGACATTTACCTGAAAACGCGTTCCGGACTGCTCCTGCGGGCAGCGGGCAGCAATTCTCAGTTTGTTGTTTCGCTGGGCAAGGACCCGGGTCGCATGAAAATTTTGGGTCTGATTTTAGGCAACGGCCTGACCGCCCTTTCCGGCTGTGTACTGGCACAGCAAAAGGAGAGCGCGGATGTTACTTCCGGCACCGGCATGGTGGTTATGTCGCTGGCGGCGGTCATTATCGGCGTATCGCTGTTTAGCCGTGTGAAGCGGATGCGGCCGACCATGATGGCCGTTATCGGCATGATTTTGTACCGAGCCTGCCTGACGGTCGCCATGCAGCTGGGGCTGGATACCAACTGGCTCAAGATGCTGATGTCCATTATCTTTGTTATCGCACTGGTTGCAAGCCGATTTGCGTCCGGGAGGGGGAAGCATTATGTCACAATTGACCGCACCTGAAGCAAAGCCGCTGGTGCGTATGGAGCACATTTATAAAACCTTCAATCCCGGTTCTGTCAATGAAGTGGTGCTGTTTCAGGATTTTAACCTGCAAATTGCAGAGGGAAGCTTTGTGGCAGTGGTTGGCAGCAACGGCTCCGGCAAGACAACAATTTTAAACCTGCTGTGCGGCAGCCTGCCGCTGGGTTCCGGCGAGATTTATGTGGGGGACCGGCAGGTTACGAAGATGAAAGAATATGAGCGTTCCCGATTTATCGGGCGTGTATTTCAGGACCCTTCCATGGGGACCTGCCCCTCATTGACGGTGCTGGAGAATATGGCTCTTGCGGACAACAAAGGCAGCTCGTTTCTGCTGCAGCGGGGTGTCAACCGCCGCAGGACACAGCATTATCGGGAGGAGCTTTCCCTGCTGCATATGGGACTGGAAGATAAACTGGGTGTGCAGGTCGGCAGCCTTTCCGGTGGGCAGCGGCAGGCGCTGGCAATGCTGATTGCGACGATGTCGCCAATCAACCTGCTGATTCTGGACGAACATACGGCGGCGCTGGACCCGCATTCCAGTGAAAATGTGATGGAACTGACACAGCGTGTGGCAAAAGAAAAGCATGTGACGATGCTGATGGTTACCCATAATCTGAAGTTTGCGGTGGCCTACGGTGACCGGCTGCTGATGATGCACCGCGGCCATATTATGCTGGACGCCGCCGGTGAGGACAAGAAGGTGCTGGACGTTCGTGACCTGACAAACCGCTTTGATGAAATCAGTGTAGAAGACGGAAACTAAATAAGTTCATTTCCCGGGGACGGCTTTTGAGCCGCCCCTTTTCTTATCTATTCTATGCAAAAAAAGCCGTTGGCCGCAGATATTCTGCAGCTAACGGCTTCTGATTTTGTTGTGGTCCAAGCGGCGTATCAGTGACGGTAGCGGTCGTGGGAGAACTCTTTTTCCTCTTTCTCTACTTCATCACGCAGATATGCTTCATAATCAAAACCATCTATTATATTTTTGGAAGACCCATGAACGGAGCCGTCACGGTCTGCTGGTGGGGAGGGACGTTTTTCCGTTCTGCTGCGAGCATATTCTTCATCCTGTGCAAAGGCCCGGCGGCTGTGGGAGTTCCGCTGTACGGCCGGAGCTTTGGTATTCGGCTCAGCCAAATGCCGTGCCGGTGTTTTGCGGCACAGAACCCAGTTCGGCAGTTTGTCCGTTACTTTTTCCGGAAGGACTTTGCACATCGACTGCACCAGCGGACGGTAGTTGATAATCAGCATGACCAGTGTGAGAAGGCTGCACCAGAGGATGCTGTGCCGGACGCTTTGAATCATCAGCAGGGCTTCCGCACCGAGCAGGGCGCTTTCTGCCAGCAGGCGCAGCGGACTGAAATGAATACGAATGAAGCGGCGGGTATCAATTGTACGTATTAGGAACATAATCACATAAGCGGCCAGCGTAGCCATGGCGGCACCCTGCGGTCCATAGGGCGGAATCAGCATTAAGTTTAACACAATGTTGATGACAGCCGCAATGATGGTGGTAATCATATTGTTCACGCTGCGTTTTTCCACCATATAAACAGTGCCGAGAAAACTGGCGAGACAGGAAAATGCCGTAGACAGCACCAGAATGGGGATATATACCCAGCCTTGGTGGAAACCGCGCGCCGTCAGCAGTGACATAAGCGGCCGGCACAGCAGAATGACCAGTGCACTGCCGACAAATACAATGGCCGACATCGCGTGAAACACCTGTGTAAAGAACCGCGCACGGCCCTTTTCCTCTGTAATAGAGGACATCTGCCAGGCATCCAGGAAAACGCTGACGACTAGGGAAATGAGGTTTGGAATTTTGTAGGCACCGGTAAAGGCACTGGCAGTTACTTTGTCCAGATAATGACCAACCATAATACGGTCGGAACTGTTTGTCAGCCAAAAAGCGACTTTGTTGGGAATTAGCGGGGCGGAATATTTCAGCATTTGGGCAGCGGTCAGACGGTTTAGTCCCTTAAAGCGGACAAACTTTCCTAGCCCTGCAACCCAGAACAGGAGCAGTGCGCCGATGAGGTCCGGAATGATAATCCCCAGAATGAATCCGGTAATGCCCATTTTCAGCGGATACAGGAATAGCAGTGTGAACAGAACCGTGGTGAAGGTCGTAAAGATGCCCTCAAACGCGTACAGCTTTACCATATTTCGGGCCCGTACAAACTGGCTGCACATATTGCGCAGGGAAGAGGTGAACACAAAAACGGCCACCAGCGTACTGCGCCCCTTCATAAAGCTTAACCAGGAGATGTTTTCCAGAAACGGTGACAGAAACAGCAGGACCAGAGAGCCCAGACAGGTGACAATCAGGCTAACGGTAAAAACATCTTTTTTGTTGTATCGACGGTCCAGACCAAAGCGGGTAACGCCATCGACAATCTGCAGGGAAAACAAAGGAATCAGCACGTTGCCGATATCCTGCATATTGCTGGCTGCGTTAAAATCACTGCCCAGCGCGCTGGTCGTGAAGCGCGTCATTAGTATGGTAAGAATTTTAGAACTGAAAGTACCAATCGCAAAAATCAGGGTATTAGACAACAGCCTTTTGTATTTGTTCAAAATTTAACTCTCCTGTCCAAAAAATCGAAAAGCATAAAATCGTCCCCTATTATAGCATATCCGGGGCAGAAAGTTCAATGGCCGCAAGCAGAGAGAAAGAACTGTCTTTTTGTGCGCCCCAGCTGGGCAGGCGTATGCTCAGCCGGTGAAAATACAGGAAAAGGGGTGCGCTTTGGTGTACTTTGTGCTATACTGTATTCATAAAAACATAAAATTGATTCCGTAACAGCTGCAGGGAGGGTGTTCTTTTATGGTCGAAAATTTGGAAGATTTGCGTGCACTGGCGGGGAAAGCCGCGGGTGAGCTGCTGGATAAGGCAAAAGTCCGCCCCGGACAGCTGATGGTCGTAGGCTGCTCTTCCAGCGAAGTCGGCGGGCATCGCATTGGCACGGACAGCAATGTGGAAACCGCTGCCGCGCTTTTTGACGGCATTTATGAGCAGGTAAAAAAGCGCGGCCTGTTCCTGGCGGCGCAGTGCTGTGAGCATTTGAACCGTGCGCTGATTATTGAGCGCGAGGCTGCGGAAAAATTCGGATATGAACAGGTCAATGTAGTGCCGCAGCCCAAAGCCGGCGGTTCTTTTGGCACCACAGCCTATGCGCGGTTCAGCGACCCGGTTGCGGTGGAACATGTGCGTGCGGACTGCGGCATGGATATCGGCGGTACGCTGATTGGTATGCATTTAAAAGAAGTGGCCGTTCCGGTGCGCCTTTCTATGGACCATATCGGTGAGGCGGTACTGCTGTGTGCACGTACTCGGCCGAAGTTTGTCGGCGGCGTGCGCGCCCACTATGATGAAAACCTTCTGTAAGTTCTGAAAGAACGATTGATAAAGCTTTGCCTGCCTTCTATACCAGCGATAATTTAATATTGCGGCGAAGGCGCTGTACTCATTATGAGCACAGCGCCTCTTTTGATTTTGCTTACAAGTTTTTTCTACATACAAAGCTTCTCTTTTTTTGCTGCGTATTTTTGCGTAGTGTGCCTCTGGCTCCCCAATCAGCCAGGGGCACTCTCTTTATGTCCGGCCGGAAGCAGGTACATGATTCGCATTACCAACAGAACCAGTACAGCATAGCCGAATAGATAACCCGGATTTCCGAGAAAACCAGCCAGCCATTCCAAAGGTGTTCCCGGTTCCGGTACATTGATAAAAAGATAGTTTGCCCCGAAATGCTGGTTAAACAGGTACATGGGCGGAACAAGAATGATGAGAAAAACAAGCGGTTTCCAGAAATATTGAAGCTGTGGGTGAATGGTTCCTTGACGCAGCTGGCACAGTACATATAGGACAATCAAACCGTGAAACAGAAAACTTTGGATACTGATAAAGGAAAGAGGTGGATATCTATTCCAGTTGGGCAGCAGCAGTGCGGCAAGCGTTCCCGGAAGACACAGCGCATACAAAGTCTGACCCAGCCAATCCCAGCTGGTACAGGCGTGCAGCAGACATAAAATACCCGCTAAACTGCACAAATGCAGCGGCAGCTCATAAACAGTCAGGTGACCGATTCGCTGTAAAATCAGCAGACGCAAAGCAATGAGAAGTACCAGCGCGGCACCAAGGATGCGGGAAACGATTGTCCGCCAATGGCTGTTCCGGTGGGAAAAGCAGTGTTCAAACAAGGCACCGCCGGCTGCCAGTATTCCCAGCCACAAAAGATGTGCCGACCCGAAATGGGCAAAACCACAGCCTGCCGGCAGGTCTGATTCATAGGTGAAAAACAAATGAAAAAGAGCAGTGCTTGACTGCATATCTGCTGGCCTCCCTTCGGCTGTTCTTATATGTTTCAGTCAAACAATGTGTATCCGGGTACGGTCAAAACGGTCCTGTTGCACCGCGGTCGCCGTTGGATATCCCACCGGCACGATGGCAAAGGATTCCAGCGTATCCGGAAGATGCAGGGCATTCGCTACGGAAAGCATCCGGTCCCGCTGCGGGTAAACGCCCAGCCAGACAGCACCAAGGCCAAGCTGTGCCGCCTCCAGCAAGATATTTTCACAGCAGGCGCTCATATCCAGTGGAGCGTCTTCTGCATAAACAAGCCCTTCTCGGCGGATGCAAAGTACAAGTGCGGCGGGGGCGTGTGCCGCACAGGCGGAGTAGGGACTGCATTCGGACAGCTTCCGCAGGGTGACGGTGTCCTGCACTACATAAAATCCCCATGGCTGCTGGTTGCATGCAGAGGGTGCCGCCATACCAGCTTTTAAAAGCTGCTCCAGTTTTTCCGGTTCCACCGGTTTGACCTGATAGTTTCGGATACTAGTGCGCATAAAAATAGAATCCATTTTTAACAGCTCCTTTTGCAGCCACTTTACACCGGCTTCATGCGGGTGTCAACATGAATGCCTTTCAACAGAGGATTTGTATTTCCATGATTTACCACATACAATAGATTTTAAATAAAAAGGGATGGGGAAAATGTCATGAAAGGGCTTTTAGCGGGCCAGATGCCCGAAGTACACGTTTATGGCAGAACGGCTGGCCTAGAGGGGCGGATTCGTGCGGGGAAACTATGGGTGCAGACGTTTTGCAGGAGGCTGTGCATCTTTATCAGGAGCAGACAGGGGACCGGAAAACCACCGGGCGGCGGCCAAAGTACCGACACACCGCCTAAGACAGCATTTACCGCGGTCTGCACCGGGGGAAAGCAATGTGCTTTCGTAAAAATATGCACATATATATGCATAAATAAATGCATATCCGTGTATTATCCTGACATATTGCGATAAAAGTGAAAAAATATTCGTTTAATACTTGACTTCTGCATATTGAAGTATTACAATAAAGCCACTTTCAAAAAAGAAATACCGGCGACTGCATGAGGATTGGCCGAATGGTAAAGGAGAGAGAACTTATGAAAAAGGTAAAAATGTTTTTGGCAGCAACGTTAGCGGTATCCATGCTGGTCCCTATGGCAGCATGTGCATCCTTTGACACCTCGTCCGGCACGGCCAGCGGTACAACCGGTACAGCGGCGGCCAGCACAGCCGGCGGGAATGTGACCATGTCCACCAACGCCGAGTTTGAACCATTTGAGTACAAGGCAAACGGCAAAATTGTCGGTATCGATGTAGATATTGCCAATAAGGTTGCTGCAAAGCTTGGTAAGACGCTGCAGGTGCGTGATGTTGCGTTCGATTCGCTGCCGGCAGAGTTGACCGCTGGCAAGTGCGACTTCGTCGCGGCAGGCATGACGATTACGGATGACCGTAAAAAGAACATGGACTTCTCGGATTCATACTTTGATGCGGCACAGGCAATTATTGTTGCGAAGGGCAGCACCATTAAGGGCAAGGCGGACTTAAAGGGCAAAAAGATTGGTGTACAGCAGGGCACAACGGGCGACGACTACTGCACCAAAAATTATAAAGATACACCTCCGAAGCGCTACAATAAGGGCGCGGACGCCATTTCGGACCTTATTTCCAAGCGTATTGATGCGGTCGTCATTGACGACTATTCGGCACAGAAATTTGTTGCGAAGAACGCCAATCAGGTACAGAAGCTTTCGGATGCGCTGACGGTGGAGCATTATGCCATTGCCGTAAAGAAAGGCAACACCCAGCTTGTCAGTACCATCAATGGTGTCCTGAAGAATATGAAGTCCAACGGCGAACTGGACAAAATCATCAACAAATATAAGTCGGCTCTGGAAAGCGATTGAAAAACTGACTGAAACAGAAAGCGGTAGGGAGGGGGATATGCACTCCCTGCCGCTTTTCTTTTCATAGGGAGGGCGACCATGAATTTTACGTTTCCGGCAGTATCCATGTCTTTCTTTTCTGTACTGAAAGACCAGATTTATGAATGTCTCATTAAAGAAAACCGCTATATGTACATTGTAACGGGCCTCGGAAATACCCTATTGATTACCGTATTTGCGGTACTCATCGGTGTGGTGCTGGGTACACTGGTGGCACTGGTTAAAACCGCCCATCAGAACGACCCCAAAAAGATGCGTGTCCCGAACGCTATCTGCTCGGTGTACCTTACCGTTATCCGCGGTACACCTGTGCTTGTACAGCTGATGATTATGTACTATATTATTATTGTAGGGACTGCCATCAATGATATTGGTACGGCAATTCTTGCTTTTGGCATTAATTCCGGGGCCTATGTGGCGGAAGTTATCCGCAGCGGCATCATGTCTGTAGACCGTGGGCAGACCGAAGCGGGCCGTTCTCTTGGCCTGTCACAGCGTACAACTATGGTGAAGATTGTTTTCCCGCAGGCAGTGAAAAATGTGCTGCCGGCTATCGGCAACGAGTTTATTTCCCTGTTGAAGGAAACTTCCGTTGCCGGCTACATCGGCATTCAGGACCTGACAAAGGGCGGCGATGTTATCCGCAGCATTACTTATCAGCCGTATCTGCCTCTGTTAGCCACCGCCGCTGTGTATCTGGTGATTGTCATTGCGCTGAGTGCGCTGCTGTCCAAGGCCGAAAGGAGGATGCGCAGAAGTGATTACCGTTAAAAACCTATATAAAAGTTTTCATACGTTGAATGGTACCGTAGAAGTGCTGAAGGGCATCGACCAGGAAATTGAAAAAGGCGAGAAGGTCGTTATTGTTGGGCCGTCTGGCTCCGGAAAAAGTACCTTCCTGCGCTGTCTGAATCTGCTGGAGCAGCCGACCAGCGGCGAAATCTGGTTTGAAGGACAGCAAATCAATGTGCCCGGTTTTGATGTGGATGGCCTGCGCCGTAAAATCGGCATGGTGTTTCAGCATTTTAACCTATTTCCGCATCTGACGGTACAGCAGAATATCACGCTGGCACCGGTTACCCTGAAGCTGAAGTCCCAGGAAGAAGCCAACGAGCGTGCACTGGAACTTTTAAAGCGCGTAAATCTGGAAAGCAAGGCGGACGCTTATCCAAGCCAGCTTTCCGGCGGACAGAAGCAGCGTATCGCAATCGTTCGTGCGCTGGCAATGGAACCGGACGTGATGCTTTTTGATGAACCTACCAGTGCGCTGGACCCGGAAATGGTCGGCGAGGTGCTGCAGGTTATGAAGGAGCTGGCCGAAGAGGGCATGACCATGGTAGTTGTTACCCACGAAATGGCTTTTGCCCGTGAAGTGGCGAACCGTGTCCTGTTTGTGGATGGCGGCAAGGTGCTGGAAGAGGCCGACCCGGACACTTTTTTTGGACACCCAAAATCCCCCCGTCTGCAGGATTTTTTGAATAAAGTGCTGTAAAACATAAAAATATTTTTCGCAGGGCTGTTGCTTTTTTCGGAAAGTGGCAGCCCCGTTTTCGATTCTTTTATGACAAAACGGGGAATAATTATTTGCTTTTTGTACGGAATCGGCTATACTATTCTTTCGGGCGGCAGCAATAGGCCCCCGAATGCTTGAAAGATTCCGGAGGGTGAAGAAAAGTATGAAACAAAAGGTTTTCTCTGTGGCAGGGGAGTACACACGGCTGACTGTGGCTACGCTGATTATGGTCGTGGGCATCTATTTCTTTAAATTTCCAAACCATTTTTGTTTTGGCGGCGTGACTGGCATAGCAGTGCTGTTAAGCGGCTTTATGAAATTGAGTGCCTCCAGTTATACCTTTATTATCAACATGGTATTGTTGGGGGCAGGCTTTCTGTTCTTAGGAAAGAACTTTGGCATTAAAACCGTGTACGTCAGTGTACTGATGTCCGTTGGGCTGAGCGTGCTGGAAAAAGTATATCCTATGATACGGCCGCTTACAGATGAACCGGTGCTGGAATTTATGTTTGCGGTGTTTCTGCCCTCATTGGGTTCGGCGATTCTGTTTGATATGGACGCTTCTGGCGGCGGAACGGATATTTTGGCGATGATTCTTAAAAAATATACCAGCCTGAATATTGGCGTTACCCTAATGCTGGTGGATGTGTTCATCACGGTGGCGGCATTTTTGGTGTATGGACCAAAGACAGGCCTGTTCTCCTTTGCCGGTTTGCTCAGCAAAACGCTGGTGATTGACGGCGTGATTGAAAACATGAACCTGTGCAAATACTTTACGGTTGTCTGTGATAACCCGACTCCTATCTGTGACTTTATCCACGAGCAACTGAAACGCAGTGCCACTGTTTTCAGTGCGGAGGGCAGTTACCTGCATAATCAAAAAAAAATCATTCTGACAGTTATGCGGCGCAGTCAGGCGGTGCGTCTGCGCCGCTTTATCCGTGAAAACCAGCCGGGTGCGTTCATTATGATTACCAACAGCAGTGAGATTATTGGGAAAGGCTTCCGCGGTGTCAACTGACAGACAGGCGTATTAAAAACAGCCTCTGTAGGTTTTGACCCACAGAGGCTGTTTTTGATATGTTTCAAGAAATATTATGCGTTTTCGTTGACGGCTACACCGGCATATACAATGCCGCGGTCGGAATCCAGCGTAATGGTTACGCCGCTGCGCAGAATTTTGGTAGCGTTCCGCGCGCCGACAATGACCGGCTTATTGAGGGACAGGCCTACAATGGCTGCATGAGAGTTCAGGCCCTTTTCCTCGGTGATGATACCGGAAGCTTTGCGCATATACGGCATCATGGAATTATTGGTGCTTGGAATTACGATAATATCATTTGTCTGGAAGTTCTGGTGCAGGTCATCGATATTTCTGCAGACACACAGGTTACTGCATACGCTGCCGAGGGAAATTCCGTCGCCGGTTACCAAGACATCACCAACCAGCTGTACTTTCAGCAGGTTGGTCGTGCCAGAAACGCCGAGGGGAACGCCGGCTGTAATGACAGTCAGGTCACCATTCTGTACCAATCCGTGGTCACGGGCAACATTGACAACGTGCTCGAAAAGTTCATCGGTGTTGTCCTTTTCTTCCACCATCAGCGGAATAACGCCCCAGGACAGATTCATCTGGTACCAAACCTTGCGGTTGGTCGTGCCGCTGATAATGGGACAGGCTGGACGATATTTGGAAATGGTGCGCGCGGTATGGCCGGACTGTGTGACAGTCATAATGGCAACGGCGCCCAGGTCGTGTGCAGTAGTGCAGGTTGCGTGAGAAATGGCAGAAGTGACGTCCTTTTTCTCCGTCCAGTCCGCGCTGCGGAATCGGCTAATGTAGTCGATGTTCCGTTCCGTATGTTCCGCAATGCACGCCATGGTGCGCACGGCTTCCACCGGATATTTGCCGGCAGCCGTTTCACCGGAAAGCATAATGGCACTGGTACCGTCGAATACAGCATTTGCTACATCCGTTGTTTCTGCACGGGTGGGACGCGGGTGCTGAATCATAGAATCCAGCATTTGGGTAGCGGTAACGGCAACCTTTCCGGCAGCGTGTACTTTGGTGATAATCTTTTTCTGCAGAATCGGAACTTCTTCCATAGGGACTTCAACACCAAGGTCGCCGCGGGCAACCATGATGCCGTCGGATACACGGATAATTTCGTCGATGTTTTTCACACCGCCCGTGCTTTCAATTTTGCTGATAATTTGGATGTCGTGGTTGCCGTTCTTTTCCAGTTCACTGCGCAGGGAAAGAATATCATCCGCGCTGCGGGAAAAGGAAGCGGCAATAATGTCAAAGTCCTGTTCCACACCAAAGGCAATATCGGACTTGTCCTGTTCACTCAAAAACGGCAGGGACAGGGTGGAGCCCGGGATGTTAATGCCTTTATGTTTGGTGATGGGACCGCCGTTCATCACTGTACACAGAATGTCTGTATCATTTGTTTTGTCAACGCGAAGTTCAATGAGGCCGTCATCAATCAAAATTTTTGTACCGGGAGTCACCTCTTTAGGCAGGTTGGCAAACGTGATTGCACACTGTTTGTCATCACCCGTGATGTCCCGAGTCGTTAATGTATAGGGCTGTCCATCCACTAGGTTCACCGGCTTTTCAAATTCGCGTGTGCGGATTTCCGGTCCCTTGGTGTCCAGCAGCAGTGCTACCGGCAAATCCAGTTCCTGGCGGAGTTCTTTCACGGCATTGATGCGAACAAGCTGCTCCTCATGGGTGCCGTGGGAAAAATTGATGCGCGCCACATCCATGCCGGAAAGCATCAGCTCACGCAGCACTTTCTTATCGTCCGTGGCAGGTCCAAGCGTACAGATGATTTTTGTTTTACGCATAAACAAATGACCTCGATTTCTACAAAGTATCGGCAAAACAGGAACCGCTGAAGCGCAGTATCGTTTCAGCGGTGAAAAAAAGTAAGATTTGTATTCCAAAATAACATTTTTATTTTACCACCGTTAATATTACAGTATTTATCTTTAAAATGCAACAGCATTCCACGGAGTGTGTCAAGAAAACTGCTTGCAAAGTATTGCCTGTAGGCTTAAAATAAAAAAATGACCGGTTTCACGACTGAAAAAGCAGGTAAAAACCCAACCGGAGGTGCAGAACTAAACCGGGAAAGGAGAACGAATATGCGTAAATCCCGTCAGGAACAAATTCTGGACGAAGACAGCCCACGCGGCAGTGTCGCAGGTGTCCGGCACTTAAAAAACTGGATGCGGGTGGTATTGGCAGCCATTCTGGTGCTGGCTGTTCTGCTGGGCGTTCTTGTCTGGAAATATTATATGCCAAAAACAAACGGGCAGTCATCTTCTGCTGGCTCGGCCGCGGCGCTGGCCGCACAAAGTACGGAAGTGCTGTCAGAACCGGACGACAGCTGGGCACTGACTGTTGTTTCGCAGGACCGGAAAATCAGCAGCAGCTTTTCACCGCAGCTAGTAAGTTTTGGGAATGTGCAGGTGGACCAGCGCATTGTGCCTTCTCTGCAGAAAATGCTGGACGATGCAAAGGCAGCCGGCTATACGTTGTCCGTCAAGCAGGGATATGTTGATGCAAAGATGCAGGAAAGCCAGTATCAGGCAAAAATTAAAACGCTGATGCAGCAGGGCAAGACATGTGCCATTGCGGAAAGCGATGCCGCGGCGCTGGTGCCGCCGGGCGGGTGCAGCGAGAACCAGACCGGTATGGCTGTAACGTTTCCGTCAGACCAGACGTTCCTTTCCAGTGACGGTTATCACTGGCTTTTGAACCACTGCGTGGAGTACGGCTTTGTGCGCCACTATACCGACAGCAAAGAGGGCCGCACTGGCCTCAAGGACGACCCGAGCCATTTTCGCTATGTAGGTACCCGCAATGCCAAGAATATGCGTCGGCTGGGTTTGTGCCTGGAAGAGTACGCGGTTTATGTGGAACGCCAGAGTTCCGGCAGCTGAACAAAGCGGTTTGATCCGCATAAAAAACTTGCAATTTGCCCGTACTTGTGGTAAAATGCAGATGTTTAGGGCCTGTCTGCGCCTTTTTGGGCATCGGGCCGATGCTACAGCTTTTGCTGAAAGAGGTGACAACTCCATGAAAAAAGGTATCCATCCTCAGTATAAGGACACTACCATCACATGTGCCTGCGGCAATGTGATCCATACGCGTTCCACAAAAGAGAATATCCGCGTTGAAATTTGCTCAAAGTGCCATCCGTTCTTCACTGGCAAACAGAAGCTGGTGGACAGCAGCGGCCGTGTCGATATGTTCAAAAAGCGTTACGGCATATCCAAATGATTCGCTTTTCTCTGGAATGTAAAGACTGCTGTACAGCAGGGACCTGAAAAGGGCCTGACTTGCGGCGGCCTTTTTTCTTACTCTTTTTTACAGCAGATGAGAGGGGGCCTGTGCCTGTGAAGCAGTACTTAACGCTGCGGACGGAGGGAACGGATTCTTTTACGGAAAAGAAGTCCCGCTTTCTGGGCTGCGCTGCGCCTGTGCAGACACAACAGCAGGCGCTGGAGTTTTTTGCCGCGCAGAAGAAAAAATACTGGGACGCCAAACACCATGTTTCAGCCTATGTTCTGCAAAACGGCCAGCAGCACTGCTCGGATGATGGAGAACCACAGGGAACCGCCGGTGTGCCGGTTTTAAACGTTTTGCTGAAAAACGGTATAACGGATGCCGCTGTTGTCGTAACACGTTATTTTGGCGGGGTACTGTTGGGAGCCGGTGGGCTGGTGCGGGCTTACTCGCACGGTGCATCGCTGGGCCTTGCTGCGGCAGGACTTTTGTGTATGAAACCGTGCCTGCAAATGCAGACAGCCTGCACATACAGCCAGTACGGAAAAGTGGCGGCGCTGTTGCCGGCCAGCGGTGCCGCTGTCGACAACACTTTCTTTACGGACAAGGTCCTCATTCATTTCCATATCACCGAGGAAAAATTGCCGCCGCTGACTACTGCGCTGGCAGACGCCACCGGCGGCAGTGTCTGCCCGGAAAAGCTGGACGAAGCTTATTATCCGCTTCCGGTCCATTCCACACAGGAAGCGCTTTCTCCGTGAAAAAATCGGATTCTTTTGCTGTCTTTGCAGGAGAAACCGTTTTTTTTGCGTATATATCTTCGAGTGGTTCCTTCATATGCTCTGACCATTGAAAGAGGGGAGCTTTGCATTGAATATTCGTGAACAGACCGAAGAAATCGAACGGAATATACTTTCCAGCACAGCAACCCATGCCTGTGATACTGCCGGTCGGCAATATCCGGAGGAAGAGGACGATTTGCGCACTGCTTTTCAGCGGGACCGTGACCGCATCATTCACTGCAAATCGTTTCGCCGCCTGAAACGAAAGACACAGGTTTTCCTTTCACCGGAAGGCGACCATTACCGCACACGGCTGACACATACGCTGGAGGTGGACCAGATTGCGCGGACGATTGCGCGCTGCCTGCGTCTGAATGAAGACCTGACGGAAGCCATTTCTCTAGGGCATGACCTCGGCCACACACCCTTTGGCCATGCGGGGGAGCGTGCCCTGAACGACATTTGTCAGGAACACCCGCTGGAGGACGGCAGCACCGCTTTTCACCACTATGAGCAAAGTGTGCGCATTGTGGAACGGCTGGAAAAAGAGGGCCGGGGCCTCAATCTGACGGCAGAGGTGCGGGACGGCATTCTGCACCACACCTGCGGGGAACAGGCACATACACCGGAAGGACACATTGTGCGGATGGCGGACCGGATTGCTTATATCAATCACGATATTGACGATTCGGAGCGTGCCGGCATTTTAAAGGAAAGCGACCTGCCGCAGGAGGTTACCGCGGTGTTGGGACATACAAAAAGTCAGCGCATTGATTGTTTGGTGCGCTCGGTTGTACGCTGCAGCGGTGACGGTATCATGCGTATGGAGCCACAGGTGGAAACGGCTTTCGATAAACTGAATGATTTTATGTATCGCTCCGTGTATGTGAACCCAAGTGCCAAGAGCGAAGAACGCAAAGTACCGATGGTGCTGGAAAAACTGTACGAATATGCGCTGGACAGCCGAAACCTGCCGGAGCATCTACAAAAAATAGCGGCACAGGACGGTCCCCGACGGGCGGCCGTGGATTACATAGCCGGTATGACGGACCCGTATGCGGTTGAGCTTTTCCAGCAGGTATATGTCCCCCACGCGTGGCGGCATATGTAATCGGTGTTTTGTACAAGGGAAGGAGGAAGTCCATGCCTCTACCGCAGGAATTCATTGAAGAACTCAAAGCCCGCAGCAGTATTGAAGACGTCGTTTCAAGCTATGTCAGCCTGAAACGACGCGGCCGGACGATGGTGGGACTGTGCCCGTTCCACAGCGAAAAGACGCCTTCCTTTACGGTGTATCCGGACAACGGTTCTTTCTACTGCTTTGGGTGTGGGGCCGGCGGAGATATCATTACATTTATAGAAAAAATAGAAAATTTAGATTATATGGAAGCGGTACGTTCACTGGCCCAGCGCGCCGGCATGGCGGTGCCGGAAAGCGAGGAAGACCGCGGTCTTGCGAAGTTGCGGATGCGCCTATATGCGCTGAACCGGGACGCGGCCCGCTTTTACCACCGGGTGCTGCTTTCCCCACAGGGCGCTGTCGGCATGGAGTATTTTTCCCGGCGTGCGCTTACCCGGCAGACCATTACACATTTTGGGCTTGGATATGCGCCGCCGTCCCGATTTGCGCTGGTCGATTATCTGCATCAAAAGGGCTACAGTGACCAGGAAATGATACAGGCAAACACCGCCTTTTCCAGCAGGAACGGCCACGCGGTGGACCGCTTCCACGATCGTGTCATGTTTCCCATTATTGACCTGCGCGGCAATGTCGTTGCGTTTGGCGGACGGGTGCTGGGACAGGGCGAGCCAAAGTACCTGAATACCAGTGATACCCCGATTTTCAGCAAAGGCAGAAATTTGTTTGCGCTGAACTTTGCAAAAGATACAGCGGCACAGGGGCTCATCCTATGCGAGGGATATATGGACGTTATTGCGCTGCATCAGGCGGGCTTTCAAAATGCGGTGGCCGGGTTGGGAACAGCACTGACACCGGAGCAGGCACGGCTGATTGCACATTATACCGGCGAAGTGATTGCATCGTATGACGCGGATACGGCTGGACAGCGGGCGGCTTCCCGCAGTATTCCGCTGCTGCGGCAGGCAGGCCTGAATGTGCGGATTTTGGTGGTGCCGGACGGCAAGGACCCGGACGAGTTTATCCGCTCGCACGGAGAAAACGGACATGCCCGTTTTCAGCAGCTTTTGGACAGCTGCGGCAACGATGTGGAGTACCGCCTGCAGAAGCTGAAAAAGGGAATTGACCTAAAGACGCCGGACGGAAAAATCCAGTACCTCAACGCAGCGGCGGAGGTACTGGCGGCGCTCGACAATGAGATTGAGCGGGAAGTATATGCCGGCCGTCTTGCGGAAGAAGCGGGCATTCAGCGTGCTGCACTGCTGCAGCAGGTCCAGTCCGTCCGCAAAAAGAAACAGCGGCGGCGGCAGAAAAAAGAATTTCGTACTTTTCGTCGCCAAAGTACCGGCGCACAGGACCGGTTGAATCCGGACAAGTACCAGAATCTGCGGGCGGCCCGTGCAGAAGAGGAGCTTTTGGGGGCCATTCTGGATTATCCGGAAAATGCAGCCTATGCAGCGGAAAAACTTTCGCCGGAAAAATGGATTACGGCTTTTAACCGCCGTGTATATACCTTAATCGTGGGTAAAATGAAAGATGGTAAGGCAGTAGGCCTTACAGACCTGGTGGACAGCCTTTCCCAAGACGAAATGGGGAAGGTGGCCGGGTACTGTGCCAGACATGCGGGCGTTCCGGCTGGCCGGCCGGAAGTGGATTCTTATATCCGCGTTCTTCTGGAGGAAAATGATAAGCAAAACGTGCGGGCCGGCAGTGACAGCGACATCAGCCGTTACCTGCAGGAACTGCGTGCGCAGAAAAAATAGGAGGTCACTCTATGGCAGTAGCGAAATCAACAAACGCGCCAAAATGTGCAGCAAAAACAGCAAAGGCATCGGGAACTGCAAAGACTGTGAAGGCTGCGGAGAATACACCAGACAGAAAGACTATTCTGCATGATTTAATAGAACAGGGAAAAGCAAAAGGCTTCCTTTCTACTAAAGATATTCTGGACGCAATCGGTGAACTGGACATTGAACCGGAAGAAATCGAAAAATTCTATGACCAACTGGAAAGTCAGGGAATCGAAATTGTTGATGACCTTGGAAATGACGATTCTATAAAGGAATTACAAACGGCCAGCACAAAACAAAACAGTGATGATGGTCTGGACGCCGGCGTCAACACGGACGGCGTTGCCATAGATGACCCGGTAAAGGTGTACCTGAAGGAAATTGGCCGGGTGCCGCTTCTCACACCGGAAGAGGAAATCGACCTTGCCGTACGGATTAAAGAGGGTGACGAGGAAGCAAAAAAACATTTGGCGGAGGCAAACCTGCGCTTAGTCGTCAGTATCGCAAAGCGTTACCTCGGGCGTGGAATGCAGTTCCTTGACCTGATTCAGGAAGGCAACCTTGGCCTGATTAAAGCAGTGGAAAAGTTCGACTATACCAAGGGCTTTAAGTTTTCCACCTACGCTACTTGGTGGATTCGGCAGGCAATTACACGCGCTATTGCGGACCAGGCACGTACCATTCGAATTCCCGTGCACATGGTAGAGACAATTAACAAAGTAAAAAAAGTTTCCAGCCAGCTGCTGCATACCAATGGCCATGAGCCGTCGGCAGAGGAAATCAGTGCGGAACTGAGTATGCCGGTGGAAAAAGTGCGTGAAATTCTGCGTGTCGCACAGGAACCAGTTTCCCTGGAAACGCCAATCGGCGAAGAAGAGGACAGCCATTTGGGCGACTTTATTCCCGACGATGACGCGCCGGCCCCGCAGGATGCGGCTTCCCACACGCTTCTGAAAGAGCAGCTTAACGAAGTACTGGATACACTGACGCCCCGTGAGGAAAAAGTGCTGCGCCTGCGTTTCGGTTTGGAGGACGGCCGTTCCCGCACCTTGGAAGAGGTCGGAAAGGAATTCAATGTTACACGTGAACGTATCCGCCAGATAGAGGCCAAAGCCCTGCGTAAGCTGCGTCACCCCAGCCGCAGCAAAAAGCTAAAAGACTTTTTGGATTAAGGGGCACGGTACCATGGTGATTACACTGGAAACAGACTATGCCGTGCGAATCATGGAAGTGCTGGCTACGGAGAACAGCAAAGTGGACGCCCGCACCATTGCGGAAAAGGCCATGGTAACACAGCGATTTACGCTGAAAATTCTGCACAAGCTGGTTACGGCCGGACTGGTGGTTTCTTTTAAAGGGGCCCACGGCGGCTATACATTGGCAAAGGCTTCTGAACAGATTACACTGCTGGAAGTCATTGAGGCAGTGGAGGGGCCGTATATGTTCAGCCGCTGCCAGCAGAAGGCGTACAGCTGTGACCACAGCGGCACCAGCAGCTGCCGTTTTCATGAGATATATAATGAAGTGACCGTTCTGGTGCGCGACAAACTGAGCTCCTATACATTTGCGGATGTCCTTCCGCAGGGCAGAGGTTCTGTCGGATCGAATGAGGAATCTGCCCCGAAAAACAGCGTAAAAGCATAAAAAACTGCCGTATCCCGGAAAAGCGCATTCCTGCGCCGGATACGGCAGCTTTTTTGTGCGGAACCATTATTTTTAGGCGGAAAAAGAAAAAAGCCAAAGCATTCTGGAAGGATTGCCTTGACAAACCGTGTAAAAAGGAATACAATATTAAACTGCATCATCATAGATTCGTGCGCCCTTTTTTACTTTCCTTATCATAGCACATTCTGTTTGAAAAGGCAATAGGGCGCCTGACAATATGACTGCTGAGAACGTTTGCGGATAGTCGGCTCTTAAATAAAGGATTGGAGTGATTGAGCCAATGGTGAATGTCAAACCGGTAAAGGTGGGCAAAAACACACGGATGAGCTTTTCTAAGATTGATGAGGTTCTGCCCATGCCAAACCTCATTGAAATCCAGAAGAACTCGTACGAGTGGTTTTTGAATGAAGGCCTGCAGGAGGTCTTTAAGGACGTCTCCGGTATTACCGACTACACAGGTAACCTGGTTCTGGATTTTGTTGACTATAAATTGGATGTGGAACATCCAAACTATACGGTCAAGGAATGTAAGGAACGTGACGCCACCTACGCGGCTCCGCTGCGCGTGAAGGCGCGTCTGCTCAATAAGGAAACCGGCGAAATTAAGGAATCTGACGTCTTTATGGGCGACTTCCCGCTGATGACGGAAAGCGGCACCTTTGTTATTAACGGTGCAGAACGTGTCATTGTTTCCCAGTTGGTGCGTTCCCCGGGCGTATACTATAAAATGGAATACGACAAGACCGGTAAGGAACTGTACAGCACTACCGTTATCCCAAACCGCGGTGCATGGTTGGAATACGAAAATGACGCCAACGATGTTTTTTATGTGCGTATTGATAAAAACCGCAAGCTGCCGGTTACCATTTTCATTCGTTCGCTGGGCCTTGGCACCGAGCAGGAAATTCGGGATTACTTTGGCTACAGCCCGTTGCTGGAAGCAACGCTGGAAAAGGACCCGTGCAAAAATACGGAAGAAGCTCTGTTTGAGGTATACAAAAAGCTGCGCCCAAGTGAGCCGCCGACTTTGGAAAGTGCCCAGTCCCATTTGAACAGCCTGTTCTTCGACTCCCGCCGTTATGATCTTTCCCGTGTTGGCCGTTATAAATACAATAAAAAACTGAACCTTGCCGGCCGCATTACCGGACAGGTCCTCAGCCGCCCGGTCATCAACCCCTCCACAGGGGAACTGATGGCAGAGGCTGGCAACGTCGTTTCACATGAGCAAGCCCGTCAGATGGATGATGCCGGTGTATCGGCTGTTTATGTGACAGTAAACGAACGTGAAGCAAAGGTTATTTCCAACGGCATGGTGGACATCAGCAAATTCGTGGATTTCGACGCTGAAAAAGAGTGCGGTATCCAGGAACGTGTGCGCTACTCTGTTTTGGCGGAGCTGGTGGAGCAGGCCGGCGGCGATGAAGATACCCTGAAAGACCTGCTGCGTACCCATGTGGAAGAGCTGGTTCCAAAGCATATTATTATTGATGATATTTTTGCTTCCATCAGCTATATGTGCAACCTACAGGAAGGTCTCGGTACCATAGATGATATTGACCATTTGGGCAACCGCCGCATTCGCTCTGTCGGTGAACTGCTGCAGAACCAGGTGCGTATCGGTTTCTCCCGCTTGGAGCGTGTGATTCGTGAACGCATGACGCTGCAGTCACAGGACCTGGAAGCACTGACGCCGCATTCCCTGATTAACATTCGTCCGGTTGTAGCGGCAATTAAGGAATTCTTCGGTTCTTCTCCGCTGTCCCAGTTTATGGACCAGACAAACCCGCTGGCAGAACTGACGCATAAGCGCCGTCTGTCCGCTTTGGGACCCGGCGGTCTGTCCCGTGACCGTGCAGGATTTGAGGTACGAGATGTGCATTACAGTCATTACGGCCGTATGTGCCCAATCGAAACGCCAGAAGGCCCGAACATCGGTCTGATTTCTTATTTGGCTACCTTTGCGCGCATCAATAAGTATGGCTTTATTGAGGCGCCGTACCGCCGAGTGGACAAGGAGACCGGTGTTGTTACCCGTGATGTGGTCTATATGACTGCGGACGTGGAAGACAATTACATTGTTGCCCAGGCGAACGAACCACTGGACGAAGAGGGACATTTCAAGAATGCCAAAGTCAACGGCCGTCACCGCGACCAGTTCGTAGTGGTGGAACGCGAGAAAGTGGACTATATGGATGTTTCTCCGAGAATGGTTGTTTCCGTTGCTACGGCTATGATTCCCTTCCTGGAAAATGATGATACTAACCGTGCACTGATGGGCTCCAACATGCAGCGGCAGGCTGTGCCGCTGATTAAGACAGATTCGCCAATTGTCGGCACCGGAATGGAATACAAGGCCGGCGTCGACTCTGGTGCCTGTGTACTGTGCAAGCGCGCCGGTGTGGTGCACAGTGTCAGCGCGGACGAGGTCCGTGTGGATGCCGACGAGGGCGGTACGGATGTGTATCCGATTATTAAATTCCTGCGTTCCAACTCTGGTACCTGCTTTAATCAGGTGCCGGTTGTGGAGCGCAATGACCGCGTCAATGTCGGTGATGTTATCGCTGACGGACCGGCAACCAAAGACGGCGAGATTTCACTGGGCAGAAACGTGCTCATTGGCTTTATGACATGGGAAGGCTACAACTACGAAGATGCTGTCCTTATCAGCGAAAAAGTTGTGCGTGACGATATGTTCACTTCCATTCATATTGAAGAGCATGAAACAGAAGCTCGTGACACGAAGCTCGGACCGGAGGAAATCACCCGCGATATTCCAAACGTCAGCGAGGAAATGCTGCGCGATTTGGATGACAATGGCATTATTCGTGTGGGTGCGGAAGTCCATGCGGACGATATCCTGGTCGGCAAGGTTACCCCGAAGGGCGAAACGGAACTAACCGCCGAGGACCGTCTGCTGCGTGCTATCTTCGGTGAAAAAGCGCGTGAAGTGCGTGATACCTCGCTGCGTGTGCCACACGGCGAATACGGCATTGTGGTGGACGTCAAGGTCTTTACCCGTGAAAACAGCCGCGATGAACTCAGCCCCGGCGTCAATAAAGTAGTGCGCTGCTATATTGCGCAGAAGCGTAAAATTTCTGTTGGTGATAAGATGGCCGGCCGTCACGGCAATAAGGGCGTTGTTTCCCGTATCTTGCCTGTAGAGGATATGCCGTACCTGCCGGATGGCACGCCGCTGGATATTGTGCTGAACCCGCTGGGTGTGCCGTCCCGTATGAATATCGGACAGGTACTGGAAGTGCATTTGGGCATGGCGGCAAAGGCACTGGGCTGGAAAGTAATGACGCCGGTCTTTGATGGTGCCCACGAAGAGGATATCCGCGAGCTGTTCCAGAAAGCCGGAATCGCAGAGGATGGCAAGTTCCAGCTGCGTGACGGCCGTACTGGTGAGCGCTTTGATAACCGTGTCACCGTTGGCATTATGTATTACCTGAAACTGCATCATCTGGTTGATGATAAGATGCACGCCCGTTCCACTGGCCCATATTCTCTGGTTACGCAGCAGCCTCTGGGCGGCAAAGCACAGTTTGGCGGCCAGCGTTTCGGTGAAATGGAAGTTTGGGCGCTGGAAGCATACGGCGCTGCTTATACCCTGCAGGAGATTTTGACGGTTAAGTCCGATGATGTTGTAGGCCGTGTAAAGACCTATGAAGCAATCGTCAAGGGACAGAATATTCCGAAACCAGGCATTCCGGAATCCTTTAAGGTCCTAATCAAAGAGCTGCAGAGCCTGTGCCTTGACATGAAGGTACTGGATAAAGACAATAATGAAATTGACCTGCGCCAGACCTTTGATGATGACGATGACGCCGGCTTTGCACCAAACGAGAGCAACTTTGATGAACCCAATGTTGCGGATAATCTGGAAGGCTACACCGTGGACGATGCCGACAAAGCCCTGTATGACGGCCCCGACAATTACGAAGCCAGTGCAGACACGGCAAATACGGATAATCCGGACACAGATGGACCGGACGGTTCACTGGATAATACCGATTCGGCAGACTGACAGGGGGATTGTGCTGCATGGAATTTAATACACTGGAATCAATTAAAATTGGCCTGGCTTCTCCTGAAAAAATCCGTGAGTGGTCCCACGGCGAAGTGAAGAAACCGGAAACCATTAACTACCGCACGCTGAAACCGGAACGCGATGGTCTGTTCTGCGAACGCATTTTTGGGCCGACAAAGGACTGGGAATGTCACTGCGGCAAATATAAGCGTATTCGTTATAAGGGCAAGATATGCGACCGCTGCGGCGTTGAAGTTACGCGCGCTAAGGTCCGCCGTGAACGAATGGGACACATTGAGCTGGCCGCGCCGGTATCTCATATCTGGTACTTTAAGGGAATTCCGTCCCGTATGGGACTGATGCTCGATATTTCTCCGCGTATGCTGGAAAAAGTTCTGTATTTTGCAAGTTACATTGTAACAGACTCCGGCAATGTGCGGGAGCTGCAGAAAAAGCAGCTGCTGACTGAAAAAGAATACCGTGACCTGCGTGAAAAGTACGACGATGATTTTCAGGCTGGCATGGGTGCCGAAGCAATTAAAACACTGCTGCAGGAAATCGATTTGGACAAAGAGTCCAAAGATTTGAAGGCAGAGCTTACCAACGCTTCCGGCCAGAAGCGTGTCCGTATTTTGAAACGTCTGGAAGTCGTTGAGGCATTCCGGAAGTCCGGCAACCGCCCGGAGTGGATGATTTTGGATGTCATTCCGGTCATTCCGCCGGATCTGCGTCCTATGGTTCAGCTGGACGGTGGCCGTTTCGCTACATCTGACCTGAATGACCTTTACCGCCGTGTCATTAACCGAAACAACCGTCTGTCCCGTCTGCTGGAACTGCATGCACCGGACATTATTGTCCGCAACGAAAAGCGGATGCTGCAGGAAGCTGTAGATGCCCTGATTGATAACGGCCGCCGCGGCCGCCCAGTCACGGGGCCGAACAACCGCCCGCTGAAATCCCTTTCTGATTTATTGAAGGGCAAACAGGGACGTTTCCGTCAGAACTTGCTGGGCAAACGTGTTGACTATTCCGGCCGTTCTGTTATTGCTGTTGGTCCGGAACTAAAAATGTATCAGTGCGGTCTGCCGAAGGAAATGGCCCTGGAGCTCTTTAAGCCTTTCGTCATGAAACGGCTGGTCGAAACCGGCGTGGAAGGCAATATCAAAGCTGCCCGTAAAGCAGTGGAACGCGCAAAACCGGAAGTTTGGGATGCGCTGGAAATTGTTATCCGCAATCACCCGGTTATGCTGAACCGCGCGCCTACTCTGCACCGTTTGGGTATTCAGGCATTTGAACCAGTGCTGGTTGAGGGCCGTGCCATGAAGCTGCATCCGCTGGCCTGCACCGCTTACAATGCCGACTTCGATGGTGACCAGATGGCTGTCCATGTGCCGCTTTCCAGTGAAGCACAGGCGGAGTCCCGCTTCCTAATGCTGGCCGCTGGCAACCTGCTGAAACCGTCTGACGGCAAGCCAGTCACGGTGCCGACACAGGATATGATTTTGGGTTCCTACTGGCTGACACTGGACCGCGATGGCGAAAAGGGCGAGGGCAAAGTCTTTAAAGATATTGACGAAGCAATTATGGCCTATGACGCCAAAGTCATTGAGCTGCACGCCAAGATTAAGGTCCGCCGCGAAAAAGTGATTAACGGCGAAAAGATCCATGCACTGGTGGATACAACTGTCGGTAAGATTATTTTCAACCGGCCGATTCCGCAGGACCTCGGTTTTATTGACCGAAGCAAACCGGAGAACCTCTTTAAGTTTGAAATTGATTTCCTGGTTGGCAAAAAACAACTGGGCAATATTATAGAAAGATGCATTAAAGTGCACGGTACGCCAAAGACCAGTGAAGTGCTGGACTGCATTAAGGCACAGGGCTATAAGTATTCCACCCTGTCCGGCATTACCGTAGCTGTATCCGATGCGACCATCCCACCGCAGAAGAAAGAAATTCTGGAAAAGGCTGATGAGAGAATCAACCTGATTTCCGATGAATATAAGAACGGATTTCTGTCTGATGCAGAACGTCATCAAGCCGTCATTTTTACATGGAACAAAGCAACCGATGATGTTTCCACTGCTCTGCAGAAGAACCTCGACCGCTATAACCCAATCTTTATGATGGCGGATTCCGGCGCCCGTGGTTCTATGAGCCAGATTCGTCAGCTGGCCGGTATGCGTGGACTAATTGCAAATACGTCCGGTGAAACTATTGAAGTTCCAATCCGTGCAAATTACCGTGAAGGTTTGAACATTCTGGAATACTTCATTTCTTCCCGTGGTGCCCGTAAAGGCCTGACCGATACCGCACTGCGTACCGCTGACTCTGGTTATCTGACACGCCGCCTGGTTGATGTATCGCAGGAAGTTATCATTCGTGAGGACGATTGCGATGCTACAGATGGTCTGGAAGTTTACGACATTAAGGAAGGCAATCAGGTTATCGAATCACTGCATGAACGTCTGGTTGGCCGTTATTTGGTTGACAATTTTGTGGATGATAAGACCGGTGAAGTGCTGGTCAGCAAACACAAGATGATGACAGACGACGATGCGGATATTATTGTGAACCATGGTGTGGAACGCATTAAGATTCGTTCTATTTTGGCATGCCATTCCAAGCACGGTGTGTGCAAGAAGTGCTATGGACTGAACTTGGCTACCGGCACAGAAGTATCCGTCGGTGAAGCGGTTGGCATTGTGGCTGCACAGTCTATTGGTGAACCTGGCACACAGCTGACCATGCGTAACTTCCATACCGGCGGTGTTGCAACAGCTGAAGATATTACGCAGGGCCTGCCGCGTGTCGAAGAACTGTTTGAGGCACGCAAACCGAAACATCTGGCTATCCTGAGCGAACTGGACGGTGTTGTCGGCTTTGAAGAAATCAAGAAAAACCACCATGTGGTAGTTACCAGCGACGACGGTCAGTCCAAGAGCTACTTGATTCCGTTCGGTTCCCGCGTAACCGTGCAGGAGGGACAGCGCATTACAGCGGGTACCCGCCTGACCGAGGGTTCTGTCAACCCGCATGATGTGCTGGCTATCAGCGGTGTGCAGGCTGTGCAGGATTATCTGATTGAAGAGGTACAGCGTGTATACCGGATGCAGGGCGTGGATATCAACGATAAGCACATCGAGGTCATTGTGCGCCAGATGATGAAGAAAGTGCGCATTGACGATGCCGGCGATACTGACTTCCTGCCAAGCTCTATGGTGGAAAAGACCGAATTTGAGGCGGCCAATCAGCAGATTTGCGACCGCATTGCCAACGGCGAAAAGACACTGCGGGAAGCAACCTGTAAGCCTACGCTGCTGGGTATTACAAAGGCGGCTTTGGCAACAGAATCTTTCCTGTCTGCCGCATCTTTCCAGGAGACAACCCGTGTACTGACCGATGCCGCTATCAAGGGCAAGGTTGACCCGCTGATGGGCCTGAAGGAAAACGTCATTATCGGCAAGCTGATTCCTGCCGGCACCGGCATGAAACATTATGCAAACGTGCAGCTGGAAAAAACAGCGTCGGACGAAAAAAAGGAAGACTTGACAAATACAGCGGTATAGCTGTATAATTACAAATTGTGATAGTCTGCGGCAGTCCGCCGCCGCTTTCACATAAAACCGCATACTTTTCCCACCTCTGCCCAGCTTTTGCGGGTGGGGTGGGATTCAGTATGTCTAACCCTGCTGTTAGGCGGCACTGCCGCATAACATAAATTCTATAAATTTGAGTTAGGAGGTGTATTATGCCCACATTTAACCAACTGGTTCACACAGGCCGTGAAGTTGCCGAAAAGAAGGCAAAGGCCCCGGCACTGCTGAAAGGCTGGAATGCCAAGAAGCGCGCTGCCATTGACCAGAACTCCCCGCAGAAGCGTGGTGTCTGCACCGCAGTAAAGACCGCTACCCCGAAAAAGCCAAACTCTGCTTTGCGTAAGATTGCACGTGTGCGTCTTTCCAACGGAATGGAAGTTACCGCTTATATCCCCGGCGTCGGCCATAACCTTCAGGAGCATTCTGTTGTCATGGTCCGCGGCGGTCGTGTAAAGGACCTGCCTGGTGTACGTTATCATATCATCCGCGGCACATTGGATGCCCAGGGCGTTGACAAGCGTATGCAGGCTCGCTCCAAGTACGGCGCAAAGCGCCCCAAGGCAGGAAAGGCTGCCAAGTAAGATAGGAACCGAGAATCTGACAAAAACCTTACGGCTGCAGCCCCCGCCGAAAAGTGGGGGCTTTTAGCGGCGTTTTTATAAACGCCTTTTGCTGGCCTGACGGGAAGTTTTATTTTCGAGTACCGATGATATCATTTTAATTGTGAAGGAGGGAAGTAAAGTGCCAAGAAGAGGCAATATTGCGAAGCGGGACGTTCTGCCCGATCCAATGTATAATTCCAAATTAGTCACACGCCTTGTCAATAATATCATGATCGACGGTAAGAAGGGCGTTGCCCAGAAGATCGTTTATGGCGCTTTCGATATTATTAAAGAAAAAACCGGCAAGGAACCCCTGGAAGTCTTTGAGGCTGCCATGGAGAATGTTATGCCTTCGCTGGAAGTAAAAGCCCGCCGTGTTGGCGGCGCTACCTACCAAGTGCCTATGGAAGTGCGTCCTGAGCGGCGCCAGACACTGGGCCTGCGCTGGTTGACAACGTATTCCCGCCAGCGTTCCGAGCGCACAATGAAGGAGCGGCTTGCAGCTGAAATTATGGATGCTGTAAACGGCACCGGCGGCGCAGCCAAGAAGCGTGACGATACGCATAAGATGGCTGAGGCTAACCGCGCATTTGCTCATTACAGATGGTAATGCGGCAAGTTTGTGCCGAACGAATGGAGGAAAAGTATGCCTAGGCAGGTACCACTTGAAAAAACCCGTAATATCGGTATCATGGCACACATCGATGCCGGTAAAACGACTACGACCGAGCGTATCCTGTACTACACCGGTATTAACCATAAAATTGGTGAGGTACATGACGGCGCGGCCACAATGGACTGGATGGCTGAGGAACAGGAACGTGGTATTACCATTACTTCTGCTGCTACCACCTGTTTCTGGACCCACAGCAAATATTTTAACGAACCTGAAAAGAACAAAGATTATCGTATCAATATTATTGATACTCCCGGCCATGTTGACTTTACGGTTGAGGTGGAACGTTCCCTGCGTGTGCTGGACGGCTCTGTAACCGTTTTCTGTGCAAAGGGCGGCGTTGAGCCTCAGTCCGAAACCGTGTGGCGCCAGGCAGAACAATTTGGCGTGCCGCGCATGGCTTATGTCAACAAGATGGATATCATGGGCGCTAACTTCTACAGAGTTATCGACATGATGAAGGACCGTCTGCACTGTCACCCGGTGCCGATTCAGCTGCCAATTGGCGCTGAGGATACTTTCCATGGCATTATCGACCTGGTCACCATGAAGGCAGATGTCTATTATGATGATATGGGCAATGATATGCGTGTGGAAGAAATCCCTGCGGATATGCTTGAAAAGGCAAAACAATACCACACCGAGCTGTTGGAAGCGGTCGCCGAGCAGGATGACGCACTGATGGAGAAATATCTCTCCGGTGAAGAACTGACCCACGATGAAATCGTTTCTACACTGCGTAAAGCAACCATTGCCAACAAGCTGGTTCCGGTCACCTGTGGTACTTCTTACCGCAATAAGGGCGTACAGAAACTGCTGGATGCTATTATTGACTATATGCCGGCACCAACTGATGTTCCGGCTATCCGCGGCACCAATCCGGATACTGGTGAGGAAGAGGACCGCCATGCTTCTGATGATGAGCCTTTCTCTGCACTGGCGTTTAAGATTGCAACTGACCCGTTTGTCGGCAAACTGTGCTACTTCCGCGTTTACTCCGGTAAGCTGAACGCAGGCCAGACCGTGTATAACTCCACCAAGGACTGTGACGAACGTATTGGCCGTATCCTGCAGATGCACGCAAACCACCGTCAGGATTTGGAAACCGTGTATGCAGGTGATATCGCCGCTGCTATCGGTGTGAAAAACACTACGACCGGCGATACTCTGTGTGATGAAAAGCATCCGGTCGTGCTGGAATCCATGGACTTCCCGGACCCGGTTATCCGTGTTGCCATTGAGCCAAAGACAAAGGCTGGTCAGGAAAAGATGACTGTCGCTTTGGCAAAACTGGCTGAAGAAGACCCGACCTTTAAGGCTTATACCGATGAGGAAACCGGCCAGACCATTATCGCTGGCATGGGCGAACTTCATCTAGAAATCATTGTTGACCGCTTGATGCGTGAATTCCACGTGGAAGCGAATGTTGGCAAGCCGCAGGTCGCTTATAAAGAGACCGTTCGCAAGCCAGCTGATGTGGACTGCAAGTATGTTCGCCAGTCCGGTGGTAAAGGCCAGTACGGCCACGTTAAGATTCGTATATTCCCGAACCCCGGCAAGGGATACGAATTTGACAACGTCACCGTCGGCGGCTCTATCCCGAAGGAATATATCCCGGCTGTTGATACCGGTATCCAGGGTGCTATGCAGAGCGGCGTTGTCGCCGGCTACAATGTAGTCGATGTCAAGGTTGAGCTGTATGATGGTTCTTATCATGAAGTTGACTCCTCCGAGATGGCATTTAAGATTGCCGGTTCCATGGCATTTAAAGATGCTATGCGCAAGGCTGACCCGGTCATCATGGAGCCTGTCATGAAAGTTACCGTTACGGTTCCGGATGAGTATATGGGCGATGTTATCGGTGACCTGAACTCTCGCCGCGGCATGATTGGTGGCATGGATGCTATTAATGGTGCACAGCAGATTCATGCAATGGTCCCGCTGGCAGAGATGTTTGGCTATGCGACGGATATGCGTTCCAAAACGCAGGGTCGTGGCCAGTTCACCATGGAACCCGACCATTATGCCGAGGTACCGAAGAACATTTCTGAAAAGATTGTTTCCACTCGTACCAAGAAGGGCGAGTAAACGTAAATACTGCTTGATTTTTCCCTGTATTCTTGCTAAAATAAATTTGCGTTAAATAGGGAAACTGAACTGAAAAATAAAGGAGGATACTTCCAATGGCGAAGGAAAAATTCGACAGATCTAAGGCACACGTGAACATTGGTACCATCGGCCATGTTGACCATGGTAAAACAACCCTGACTGCTGCGATTACCAAGGTGCTTGCACTGAAAGGTGAAGCAAGCTTCAAGGATTATGCCAGCATCGATTCCGCTCCTGAAGAGCGTGAGCGCGGCATTACCATTAACACGGCTCATGTTGAGTACACCACAGATAAGCGTCACTACGCTCATGTTGACTGCCCCGGCCATGCTGACTATGTCAAGAACATGATTACCGGTGCTGCACAGATGGATGGTGCTATTCTGGTTGTTTCCGCTGCTGATGGCCCGATGCCGCAGACCCGTGAGCATATCCTGCTTGCCCGTCAGGTTGGTGTGCCTTATATCGTTGTCTATATGAACAAATGCGACCAGGTTGATGACCCTGAGTTGCTGGACCTTGTTGAAATGGAAATTCGTGACCTGCTCAACGAGTACGGCTTCCCGGGAGACACTACTCCAATCGTACGCGGTTCTGCACTGAAAGCTCTGGAGTGCGATTCCAAAGATATCAATGCACCGGAGTACAAGAGCATTGTTGACCTGATGAACATTGTCGATGACTACATCCCGACTCCTGACCGTAAGTCTGATCAGCCGTTCCTGATGCCTGTTGAAGACGTATTCACCATCACCGGCCGTGGTACTGTTGCTACTGGCCGTGTTGAGCGTGGTATGGCTAAAATCGGCGATGAAGTTGAAATCATCGGTCTGACTGATGAGCGTAAGAAGAGCGTTATCACCGGTCTGGAAATGTTCCGCAAAACTCTGGATTACGCAGAGGCTGGCGATAACATCGGTGCTCTGCTGCGTGGTATTCAGCGTGAAGACATCGAACGTGGACAGGTTATTGCAAAGCCTGGCACTATTCATCCGCATACCAAGTTCAGAGGTCAGGTTTATGTTCTGACTAAGGATGAAGGCGGCCGCCATACTCCTTTCTTCAACAACTACCGTCCGCAGTTCTATTTCCGTACAACTGATGTCACCGGCGTTATCTCTCTGCCGGAAGGCACTGAGATGTGCATGCCTGGCGATAACGTTGAAATGTCCGTTGAACTGATTGCCCCAATCGCTATTGAAAAGGGCCTCCGCTTCTCCATTCGTGAAGGCGGTCATACCGTTGGTTCCGGCGTTGTTTCCGACATCTGTGACTAATTTGTCTTTTACGGGTCCTGCCCTTTTGGGCAGGACCTTTTTTATTGCTTATTTTTGTTTTTCTGCTATACTTAGATACAATACAGCAGGAAAACAGGAGGAATGTGTATGCAAAAAGATAATCATGGTACACCACATCCAAAACACCGTTCCAGACGGTATCGTATGATGCGTAACCGCATCATTATAGTAACGTCCAGCGTATTGGTAATCTGCCTGCTGACAATGGGATTGGCTGCCCTTCTGCAGAACCTGCACCCCAAGACAGCAGCATCTTCGGGCAGCGGTTCCTCTGTTAGTGCATCATCTGCGAAGGCAGAAACAAAATCGTCACAAATTACCATTCTCGGTACAGGCGATGACTTGATTCACAGTTCCATTTATAAATCCTGCGCTACTTCTAGCGGCGGATACGATTTCCGTCCGGTCTATAAGCAAATCAAATCAAATGTTTCAGCGGCAAATGTCGCTTTTGTCAATCAGGAAACAGTCATGGCACCATCTGTTGGGGCACTGTCCGGCTATCCGTGCTTTAATTCTCCCACACAAGTTGGCGACGCACTGGTAGATACCGGATTTGACGTTATCAGCCAAGGCAACAACCATATGCTGGATATGGGACAAAAGGGACTGCTGGCCACATTGGACTACTGGAAAAGTAAAAAAGGAATTCAGGTCGTTGGTGCCTATCGCAACCAGGCTGACCTTGACAATATCCGTATTGTGGAGAAAAACGGCATTAAAACAGCATGGATTGGTGTTGTGGAAATGACGAATGATATTTCGCTGCCGTCCGACAGCCCGATGAAGATTGTCTACACTTCCCAGCGCGATGAGATTAAAAAACTGATTACAAAGGCACGTTCTTTGGCAGATGTTGTTGTAGTTTCAGCCCATTGGGGGGAAGAAGACCAGTATACTCTTTCGGATACCGAGAAAAAGCTGGGACAAGATATGGTGGACTGGGGCGCGGACGTTATTTTAGGAAATCACCCGCATGTTTTGCAGCAGCTGACCACGCTGACACGCAAAAGTGACGGTGCGGTGTGTCCAGTCATGTACGCGTTCGGCAACCTGATTTCCACGCAGCGCAAATCCCAAAATCTGGTCAGCGGCCAGCTGACAGTAACCTATAAAAAAGATGAAAAGGGAAAAGTCACATTCTCCGGCATGAAATTTAAGCCTTCAGTTACGTACTACGAGGCGGGCGGACAAAATGTCCATGTTGTCATGCTGAAAGACTTTTCAAATGCCATGGCGCAGAAGAGCCGGACATGGGAAATCACCAGCGGTGAATTTACACCGAATTATGCGAAAAAGGTCGTTAATAAGAGTATTCCACAAAAATATCAGGATTGGACTTGACAATTCCTGCAAATATTCATATACTTAGTAATAGAATTGAATAATTCTTCGGGGCGGGGTGTGATTCCCCACCGGCGGTGATGCAGCAGATGCTGTTAGCCCGCGAGCGGTCGTCAAACCGCAAGATTCTGGTGAGATTCCGGAGCCGACGGTATAGTCCGGATGGTAGAAGATATGGAAAGAACTGCGCCCCTGTGCCGTTTTGTGCACTGGGGCGCTTTTTAAATCCATTCCATGTCTCAAAAGGAGAAATTATGGCGACACAAACGCAAGCTACTACCCTGAAAAAAACAGCAAAATTGACCAGCACACGCAGCATTGCCGTCATTGGCATTTTAGGGGCGCTGTCAGCCGTTGTTATGGCGTTCGAGTTCCCGCTGCCGTTCCTTCCGGCGTTTTACAAATTGGACTTCAGTGAAGTTCCGGTACTGTTGGGTGGTTTTGCACTTGGCCCCGCTGCTGCAGCCGTGATAGAAGCCATGAAAGTTATTCTGCATATGCTGATTGGCGGCGGCTCACAGACAGCCGGCATTGGTGAACTGGCGAACTTTATCATTGGATGCTCACTGGTCGTACCGGCAGCTCTCATTTACCGCTACCATAAAGCACGGAAAACAGCGGTTGTCGGCATGGGTGTCGGCACAGTGCTGATGGCAGTTGTCGGCGGACTGATGAACGCATTCCTGCTGCTGCCGATTTACGCAGCCGCTTTCCATATGCCGCTGAATGCTATTATCGGGATGGGCACAAAAATCAACGCGAGCATCAACAACATGACAACATTCGTTTTGTTCGCTACAACACCGCTGAACCTGATTAAGGCGGTATTGGTGTCCATTATTACATTTGCGCTGTACAAATATGTCAGCCCGGTGCTGCATGGCCGCAGGCGCTGAAATACAGAAAATTCTTTTTAGGTAAAAACAGGAGTTTGTCGCTTTTTTAGACAAATTCCTGTTTTTGTTTATTTACGCTGTCGGGCGGCTATGCTATACTAGCAGGCGTAAACAAAAACTACATATCACCCCTTATCAAGAGTGGCGGAGGGAACAGGCCCGATGATGTCCGGCAACCCGCGCAGCCCGTTTTGGCTGGGTAGGGTGCCAAATCCTGCGGTGAAGCCGATAGATGAGGTATCGAGAGATAAACGCTGTCCGCATTTCACCGGGCTGCGTTTTTTTGTTAGTCCGCCGCAGATAGGGGGAATTTACACAGGAGGCTTTTTTCTATGGCAAAGCATTTCTTTACATCTGAATCCGTTACCGAAGGGCACCCCGACAAGGTCTGTGACCAGATTGCAGATGCCATTCTGGATGATATTATTGCCAAAGACCCGCAGGCACATGTTGCCTGTGAAGTAACAGCCTGTACGGGTATTGTGCACGTTATGGGCGAAATTTCCACGGAGTGCTATGTGGACATTCCCGCTACCGTACGCCGTGTTGTTAACGAGATTGGTTACAACAATCCGGCTTATGGTTTTGACGGCGACACCTGCGGCGTGCTGACCTCCATTGATGCACAGTCCCCGGATATTGCAATGGGTGTTGACCAGTCCTATGAAGTAAAAAATGGCGCTTCCGATGCGGATGACCTCATTGGTGCGGGCGACCAAGGTATGATGTTTGGCTATGCCTGTGACGAAACGAAGGAAAAAATGCCGCTTGCCATTTCTTTGGCACACAAGCTGGCAAAGAAGCTGGCCGCTGTGCGTAAAGATGGCAGTATTTCATATCTGCGTCCAGATGGAAAAACACAGGTTACCGTTGAATATGACGGGGACACACCGGTGCGTGTGGATGCAGTGGTTCTTTCTACACAGCATGACCCGGATGTCACACTGGAACAGATTCGGAAAGATATGATTGAAAAGGTCATTAAGGCGACAATTCCAGCAAAATGGCTGGATGAAAATACAAAGTATTACGTCAATCCGACCGGCCGTTTTGTTATCGGCGGCCCGGTCGGCGACTCCGGACTGACTGGCCGCAAGATTATTGTGGATACCTACGGCGGATATGGCCGTCACGGCGGCGGTGCTTTCTCCGGCAAGGACCCGACGAAGGTTGACCGCTCAGCAGCATATGCTGCACGCTGGGTGGCAAAGAATATCGTTGCCGCCGGTCTGGCAAAGCGCTGCGAGGTACAGCTGGCCTACGCAATTGGTGTGGCGCATCCGGTATCTATCATGGTAGAAACATTCGGTACTTCTTCCTATACCAATGAGCAGCTGGCTGCGGCGGTCGAAAAAGTCTTTGACCTGCGTCCGGCAGCGATTATCCGTACACTGGACCTGCGTAAGCCGATTTACTGCAAGCTGGCAAGCTATGGCCAGATGGGCCGTGAGGACCTCGGCGTTTCGTGGGAAAAGACTAACCGTGCGGACGAGTTGAAGAAAGCGCTGGTCTAAAGGTTCCCATTCGTTAAAAATATTCTGCTGTGCCAAAATAAAGTGCGCAGTCCATCACCTCTTTGCATATTCTGTAAAGAGGTGATTTTTTATGGGCGCAGGTCAGGTAATTATTATTTTGTTGGCTGTTCTGGGCCTGTGTGCCCTGATGCAGCTGATGTTGCATATGCTGTACCGCTCTGGCAAAGATTTTGGCACACTGGTACTGGTACTGCATCTTTCTGGGCACAGGGAAGATATTGAGTATGAGCTGCGCTGTGCCCGCGACCGCCTGCGTGAAACGGAAGGATTTGAGCAGAAGCGCCTGCTGTTGGTGGACGACGGCATGGACAGCGAGACACGGGAACTGTGCCGGTGCTTTCTGTACAAAACGCCGGGCGTATCCTACTGCAGCAGGGAGGAATTTGCAAATATGCAGGCATTGCAGTATACTGAAATAGATTAAGGAATGTCAATCCGGGGCCGGAGGTAGAAAGAGAAATGGAAGCGCAGACGCTGCTGGAAATGACGGGTACGGTTGAACATATTACGTTTCGCAATGAGTGCAACGGGTACACCGTACTGGAACTGAACAACGGGGAAGAGCTGGTGACAGTGGTCGGTTCCATGCCTACAGCGGAGCCGGGAGATGAGCTTCATGTAGTGGGACAGTGGACGGAGCACCCCTCCTTTGGCAGGCAGTTCAGTGCCAGCATTTATGAGCGAATGCCGCCCGCGACAACCGAGTCCATTCTGCTGTACCTTTCGTCCGGTGCGGTACGCGGAATTGGGCGGGCGATGGCAAAAAAAATTGTCAGCATCTTTGGCAGTCAGTCCCTGCAGATTATGGAACGGGAACCGCTGCGGCTGGCTGAAATCAGTGGCATTTCGCAGCGAAAGGCGGAACAAATCGGGCAGGAGTACCGAAAAAAGCTTGGCATTCGTGAGGTGATTCTGGGCCTGAAAGAATTTGGCATGAAACCGGAGGAATCTGTACGGATTTACCGCACGTTCGGTCCAGATTCTGTTTCTCAGGTACGCAGTGACCCGTACTGCCTGTGTGAAGACGACGTGGGCCTCAGCTTTCAGCGTGCGGATGGCATTGCTGAAACGCTGGAGCATCCAGCTGACGACCCATGTCGTGTGCGCGCAGGCATTTTGTATGTTCTGCAGCATAATGTAAACAATGGACATACCTGTCTGCCAAAAGAAAAACTGCTGCCGACCGCCGCGCGTATGCTTGGCCTGCCGCAGGAGCTGCTGGATGAGGTCTTTTCACAAATGGTACAGGAGGGCAGCGTCATTATCTGTACCATACAGGACCGTACTGCCGCTTATCTGCCGCGGTTGTACCGGGCGGAAGTGTTTGCGGCACAGCGGCTGCAGATGATGATGGATTACCCCTCACAGCCGATTCCCGATGCACAGCAGGCAGTGGAGGAGTTCGAAAGCAAAATCGGCATTTCCTATGCAGATGAACAGAAAGAAGCTATTATTACCGCTTTGACGCACGGTATGCTGGTCTTGACCGGCGGGCCGGGCACAGGCAAAACGACCACCCTGAATGCAATTATTCGTATTCTGCAGGCAAAAGGGGAAAAGGTCCTGCTGGCGGCACCGACCGGCCGTGCGGCTAAGCGAATGAGCGAGCTGACAGGAGAAGAGGCCAAAACACTGCACCGTTTGCTGCAGGTGGAGTGGGACGAAACAGACAGCCCGACTTTTGCCCGCAATGAACAGAAACCGCTGGAGTGCGATGCACTGATTGTTGACGAACTTTCTATGGTGGATATTTCCTTGTTCGAGGCATTGCTGCGGGCGCTGCCCATGGGCTGCCGGCTGGTGCTGGTAGGCGACTGTGACCAGCTGCCCAGTGTCGGGCCAGGCAATGTATTGGGGGATCTGATTGCTTCCGGAATGCTGCCGGTGGTGCAGCTGCAGCGCATCTTCCGTCAATCCATGCAAAGTTTAATTGTAACCAACGCACACCGCATTTTGGCCGGTGAAATGCCGGTACTTAATGATTGTACCCACGACTTTTTCTTTATGCAGCGCTCCCAGCCGGAACAGATTGCGCAGACCATTCGGGACTTGTGTGCGGTGCGTCTGCCGGCAAGCTATGATTTGTCGCCAATGACGGATATTCAGGTACTTTCGCCGACAAGGAAAACCCAGCTGGGCACAGTACAGCTCAATACGCTGCTGCAAAATGCCCTCAATCCGCGCGAACACGGAAAGAAAGAAATCAAGATAAACGGCCGTCTGTTCCGCGAGGGCGATAAAGTTATGCAGACGAGAAACAACTATACACTGACATGGGAAAAAGAGGACGGCTCCGAGGGGGAAGGCGTCTTTAATGGAGACATTGGTATTTTAAGGCAAGTTGACCGCGGCGGTTCCACAATCACTGTGGATATGGACGGCCGCATTGTTTCTTATGAATTGGAAACGGCGACAGATTTGGAGCTTGCTTATGCACTGACGGTCCATAAAAGTCAGGGCAGTGAGTTCCCGGCAGTCATCATGCCCATGTACCCCGGCCCGCGGCCGCTGTATTACCGCAACTTATTTTATACAGCGATTACCCGTGCACGCAAACTGTTGATTTTGGTTGGCACCCAGCGCACAGTGCAGATGATGGTGAGCAACGACCGCCGTATGCGCCGCTACTCTGGTCTGCGCGATTTCCTGACGGGAGAGGCTGTTCCCAATGATGCATCCTGAGTGGTCCTTTTTGGCGGACCTCTTTTTTCCACCGTGCTGTCCATTTTGTGGAAAGGTTATTCGTCATGGAGAAGGAACCTGTCCGTCTTGTGCGGACCTTCAGCCGAAACTGATGAAAAAGGCACTGCCGTTGAAAAATGGCGGTGCACCGTTTTGCTATGCAATTTATGTATATCAGGGAAGAGTACGGGACGCTATCCTGCGGATGAAGTTTGCAGATGAACCGTCTGTGGCGCCCTTTTTTGGGCGGAAATTGGCACAGCAGCTGCCGACAGAAGTTCAGCCGGACGTTGTTACAGCGGTGCCAATGTCCCGCCTGCATAAAAGGAAGCGCGGCTATAATCAAAGCGAGCGTATAGCCCGGGCGGCGGCCGCGGAATTGGGGCTGCCGTATCGGACACTGCTGTATAAGGCAAAGAAAAACCGTACCCAGCATCGGCTGTCGGCGGTGGAACGGTTCCGCAATGTGCAGGGCGTTTTTGCGGCAAAACCAGCTGCGAAGCAGAAACGAATTTTACTGATAGATGATATTGCCACTACGGGTGCTACCTTGGCTGAATGTACGCGTGTACTGCTGCGGGAGGGTGCACAGAGTGTACTGTGTGCGGCAGTTGCCCTTGCACCAGAACCCGACAGATAAAGCATTGAAAAAAGCACGGGTTTATATTATAATGAACTGTACAAGGATAAAAGAATACATATTATTCCATATTTACCTGCAAATTTCTAAAGCAAAATAGGCTCGATTTTAAATTAGAGAAATGGATGTGGTCATGTGCTTGGTATCGATATTGCAGTCGACCTTGGTACATACGCGATTAAAATTTTTGTAGCCGGTAAAGGCATTGTCGTAAATGAACCTTCTGTTGTAGCAGTTAATCGGGAAACAGAAGAAGTGATGGCGGTCGGCAGTAAGGCATTTGCCATGCTGGGTCGTACCAGTGACAACGTAAAGGTTGTTCGGCCGCTGGTGAAAGGCGTTATTTCCGATTTCCGGTGGGCCAGCTATTTGGTGGACTATTATTTTCAGCAGCTTGGCAGCGGCCGGTTCCTGCATTCCCGTGTTATGCCGCGTGTGGTGGAAAGTGTGCCCTGCCAGATTACCGGTGTGGAGCGGCTGGCAGTCAACAAATCCATTATCAGTGCCCGTGTGCGCCGGCTGTATTCTATTGATGAACCGGTTGCAGCGGCAATGGGCGCGGGTGTTGATGTTGCGAATCCGCACGGTGCACTGATTATTGATGTTGGTGCCGGCGCCACGGATATGGGCGTTATTTCGCTGGGTGGGCTGTCGATTGCACGCTCTATTAAAGTGGCAGGTTTTGCCTTCGACCAGGCAATTATTCATTATGTACGCAATAAATACGACCTGATTATTGGGGAACGTATGGCGGAAAGCTGTAAGATTGCGGTTGGCGGCGTTGCGCAGCGGCCGGAACCGCTGACCTGCCGGATTAAAGGCCGAGATGCCAACACAGGCCTGCCCGCATGGGTGGATATCACTAGTGAAGAGCTGGTTGCGCCAATGCTGGACCCCGCAACGGAGATTGCGCGTGTCCTGCAGGAAATGCTGGAGAAAACACCTCCGGAACTTTTGGGGGATATCTATATGGATGGCATTGTTATGACCGGCGGTACTTCACAATTGTATGGCCTGAGTGATTTGATTGCAGATAAGGTAAAAATGCCGGTTCATGTTGCGTCGGACCCAGCCACCTGTGTGGCGATTGGCGCGGGACAGGCAATTGAGTTTATCGATGCTGCCGAACATAAAGTATATGGTGTGATTAACCCTTTGACAATCGTTTACTAAAAGAAAAGGCCGGCAGGAAATATTATTTCCTGCCGGCCTTTTCTTTTCTTTTATTTTTCTGCAGCTGTCTGGCGGGATTTATAGCGGTCCACAATCAAATTTGCACACTGATAGACATTCCCGCCGCCCATAGTGAGAATCAGGTCGCCGGACTTTGCGTGTTCCATCACATAGTCGGCGATTTCCGGGAATGTTTTACGGTAGACAGCGCCCGGTACCTTTTTCACAAGGTCTTCCGCATAGATGTTGTATGTGTTGGTTTCACGTACAGCCAGAATTTCGGAAATAATCACATGGTCAGGAATGGTCAGTGCCTTGGCAAAGTCGTCCAACAACAGCGCCGTGCGGCTGTAGGTGTGCGGCTGAAAAACCGCCCATACATTGTGGAAGCCCATGTGCATAGCAGCAGTCAGCGTAGCGGTCAGTTCTGTGGGATGATGGGCGAAATCGTCCGCAACGGTGACACCTTCATATGTACCCAGCATCTCGAACCGGCGGTGCACACCGGTAAAGGCTTTCAGGCTCTTTTGCAGCTGTTCAGCCGGAATGCCCATTAGGTCACACACGGCGTAGGCAGCCAGTGCGTTATAAATGTTGTGCTTGCCGGGAATGGAGAGCGTAATTTCATTGATGATTTTTCCGTCCTTCATGACATCAAAACGTTCCCGTGCGGCTTTGGTGTCCTGAATATTGACGGCGCGATAGTCGCAGTGTTCCCCCTTGCCAAAAGTGATGATTTTGGCATGCGTCAGGCCTTCGACTGCCTTGCGTGTGTTGGCGTCATCACCGTTGACAACCAGTACATCGGAGGTTTGCTTTGCAAACTGACGGAAAGAGTGGATAATGTTGTCAACCGTCTTAAAGTAATCTAGATGGTCATTGTCAATATTCAGGATAACTGCAAGGTAGGGGTGCAGCTGCAGAAAAGTGTTGACATACTCGCAGGACTCGACAACAATTTTATCAGAGGAACCGGCACGGCCATTGGTGCCGGTTTTCGGCAGATTGCCGCCAATGACAGCGGATGGGTCCGCTCCTGCATCCAGCAGAACAGAGGTAATCAGTCCCGTGGTGGTCGTTTTGCCGTGTGTGCCGGACACACAGATGCTTTTAGGGTAGCGGCTGGTTACCATGCCCAGCAGAACGCTGCGCTCAATGCAGGGAATGTTCAGCTTGCGGGCAGCGGCCAGTTCCGGATTATCCGACTTGATAGCTGCCGAATAGACGACCAATTCTTTTCCCTGCACATTTTCCGCTTTTTGTCCCATATATACCGGAATGCCATAAGAGCGAATGCGCTGCAGGGTATCGGATTCCGCGTTGTCAGAACCGGAAACTTCATAACCGCGGTGAATGAGAATTTCTGCCAACGGGCACATGCCGCTGCCGCCGATGCCGACAAAATGGACTTTTTTAACCTGAGAAAGTATATCGTGAATCTCCTTCATGGGAATGAACAACTCCTTTAAATATGTAAGCGGGAAACATGGATTGCGAACATGGTCAAAAACCTTTCTTATCATAACCATTTTCCACCCTTTTTGCAAGCTACAATCTGCAGGAAAATGCGGTTTTCCTATTTCCGCTGGGCACAATCCTTCTGCTGTTTCCATACTATGGTACATGAATCTGGAGGGAATCCGTTATGAGAATTAATAGTAGCAGTTTTGGTATCCTGGGCGGCGACCGGCGGCAGCTTGCTCTGGCGGAATCCATCGCTGGCGATGGATTCACGGTTGTGACCTGCGGATTTGAGAATGCAGAATTTTTAGATACAGATATCAAAAAGGCAGACCTGCGCCGTACAGCAGCCATGTGCGGTACACTGCTGCTGCCCCTGCCGGTCACGATTGACGGCAAGAATGTAAAAGCCGAATACGCTGAGTATCCGATTCCACTGGACGAAACTTTTGTGGAAGCACTGGAAGGACACCGGGTGTATGGAGGAATGCTGGGGCGCGCACTGGCCGCCTGCCCACAGTTGGAGGACGTTCCTATGGAGGACTACTATGCAAGGGAGGACTTTGCCCTGCGCAACGCGGCCGTTACGGCTGAGGGTGCGCTGGAGTTTGCTATGCGGGAATATCCAGGCACGCTTTGCGGCAGCCGCTGTCTGGTGGCCGGTTTTGGGCGCATCGGCAGCCAACTGGCACCGCGCCTGCGGGCGCTGGGAGCCACGGTTTCCGTGACGGTTCGCCGGTCAGAAACAGCCGCGCTGGTGGAGGCCGCCGGCTGCCGTCCTGTGCCGATTGAAAAGCTGGAGGACGGCGGTAGCTATGACATTGTATTCAATACGGTTCCGGCACTGATTTTTACCCGCCATGTGCTTTCGGCTTTTCCACACGGTATGCTTCTGATTGATTTGTCTTCGTCGCCGGGCGGTGTTGATATGCCGGCAGCACAAAAATTAGGGTTGCGCGCGCTCCATGCGTTCTCCCTGCCGGCAAAGGTGGCACCGCGTGCCGCAGGAGAGATTATCAAACAGACGGTTTATCAGATGATGAGGGAGTGAGAGGAGTGGGGAAGACTGTTTTAGGGTTCGCCATGTGCGGCTCTTTCTGCACATTCAGCCGTGCTTTGGAACAGATGCGTGTTTTAAAGGAATTGGGATATGAAATTCTGCCCATTATGAGTGAAACAGCAGCCGGCACGGACACCCGCTTTGGAAAAGCCACTGACTTTTTGCAGCAGGTAAAGGACATTACCGGAAGGGAACCGATTCGCACGATTCCGGCTGCGGAACCAATTGGGCCGAAAAAGATGGCGGACCTTTTGGTTATAGCACCATGTACAGGAAATACGCTGGCGAAGCTGGCAAACGGAATTACCGACACAGCGGTTACCATGGCAGCAAAGTCTAATCTGCGGGTGCACCGTCCGGTTTTGTTGACCATTGCAACCAATGACGCGCTGGCGGCCTCCGCACAAAATATCGGTCGTCTGCTGAACGTAAAATATGTGTATTTTACACCTTTCCGGCAGGATGACCACGAGAAAAAACCATCTTCCGTGGTGGCGGATTTTACACTGCTGCCGCGGGCGGTGGAAGCGGCACTGCACGGCCGCCAAATGGAGCCGATTCTGCTGGCACCAGTCAAAGATGGATGTACAACCTAAACAAAGAGAGCATGACAGGGGGCGGCGGACAGTATCTTTTGTCGCTGTCCTTTTTTCTATTTGCATGGTGGAATCAAACACACATTTTTCTTGTATTTTTTGCCGGATTCTGTTATACTATATTTTGTCTGCGAATGCAGAAAAATTTTTTTAATTCGCACGCTGTACGCTGTGTGGAGCGGTGTCTGCCGGTCGGCAGATACTCTGCACGAAAAGCGCAGCGGAGGAATAACCAAGGAGGAAACAAATTATGTCAGTCGTATCTATGAAACAACTGCTCGAAGCCGGTGTCCATTTCGGCCATCAGACCCGTCGTTGGAACCCAAAGATGAAGCCTTACATCTTCACCGAGCGCAATGGTATCTACATTATTGACCTGCAGAAAACCGTTCGCAAGCTGGAAGAAGCTTACAACTTTGTCCGTGAGCTTTCCGCACAGGGCAAGAGTGTGCTGTTTGTCGGCACAAAGAAACAGGCACAGGACTCTATCCGCGAGGAAGCAGAGCGTGCCGGCGCTTTCTATGTGAATGCCCGTTGGCTGGGCGGCATGCTTACGAACTTCCGTACCATTCGCCGCCGCATTGACCGTTTGAATCAGCTGCAGGCTATGAAGGAAGACGGTACTTTCGACCTGCTGCCGAAGAAGGAAGTTGCCAAGCTGACACTGGAAATCGCTAAACTGGAAAAGTTTATGGGCGGTATTAAAGATATGAAGACTCTGCCGGGTGCCCTGTTTATTGTTGACCCGCGCAAAGAGCATATTGCTGTTACAGAAGCACGCAAGCTGCATATCCCGATTATCGCTATTGTTGATACCAACTGTGACCCGGACGAAATTGACTATGTTATCCCGGGCAACGATGATGCTATCCGTGCGGTTCGTTTGATTTCCGCGACGATGGCCAACGCCATTCTGGAAGGCCACGAGGGCCAGCAGGGCAAGGACGGAGAAGACAAGGATACGGCTGCACAGGCCTCCAAGGCTGCTGAAAAGTAAAATTCCTTTTTGGAACCGTTTATTTTCTCAATAATCAATCGGAGGATGAATCAATATGGCTTTTACAGCAAAGGACGTAAAAGAACTGCGTGATAAAACCGGCTGCGGCATGATGGACTGCAAAAAGGCACTGACCGCTTCCGACGGAGATATGGAAAAAGCGCTGGATTTCCTGCGTGAAAAAGGACTGGCAACTGCAAGCAAAAAAGCGGACCGTGTTGCTGCTGAAGGCATGGCTTTTGCCAAGGCCAGTGCAGACGGCAAAACCGGTGTCGCTGTTGAAGTAAATGCAGAAACCGACTTTGTGGCTAAGAACGCTTCTTTCCAGGAGTTTGTCAATATCTGCGCGGATACCATTCTGAAGGAGAATCCGGCAGATGTGGATGCTCTGATGAAGTGCAAGGCTGCTGGCAGCGACCAGACAGTCGATGAAATCCTGAAAGAAAAGATTTTGACTATCGGCGAAAACATCAAGGTCCGCCGCTTTGTCCGCATGGAGGGACACGTTGCTTCCTATATTCATGCAGGCGGTAAGATTTGTGTTCTTGTCAACTTTGACACGACAGATGAAATTGCTGCTAAGCCGGAATTCGCCGAAATGGGCAAGAACATCGGTATGCAGATTGCTGCTATGAATCCGCAGTTCCTGGACGACGCCCATGTTCCACAGAGCGTTCTGGACCGTGAAGCAAAGATTGCCCGTGAGCAGGCTGCTGAATCTGGTAAACCGGACAATGTCATTGAAAAAATGATTACCGGCAAGGTGAAGAAGGCTCTCAAGGAAATCTGCCTGGTTGACCAGGAATATGTCAAGGAGAGCAAAACCTCTGTCAGCAAGTATGTTGCTTCCGTTGGCAAGACTTTGGGCGGCAAGATTGCAATCAGTGATTTCGCCCGCTTTGTAACAGGTGAAGGCATTGAAAAGCGCAAAGATGACCTTGCAGCAGAAGTTGCAAGCATGGTAAAATAAATTTTTGTCTCTTGTGCAGAATAAAAAGGGTACCCGGTGCTGCCGTTACGGCAGCTGGGTGCCCTTTTTTGTTGGGTGAAAACGGGGAACAGCAGTTTTGCACCAAAAATGGTGACATAGTTAAAAAGCTGCTGTCAAAATTTTAAAGCAAACAAATCATCTCATCAGCGGTGAAGCAATTTCAGCAAAAAACGACGCAGCGGCGGCAGCCGGCGACAGTCAATATAGCTGACCAGCCACTCCGGCTTTATTTTTTCCAAAATCGCCTGCGGCACCTGATAATTGGAGGGACTGCGCTGCGTTTTCAGCTGTATTTGCAGGTCATGAAACTGACGTGCTGTAAACTCTTCATTTGGAAGCAAGTGCGTGTAATTCTGGGAGGCATAGTGCAGAACACAATACATATAGTCGGCCCAGACACTGTATTCGGTCAGCCATACGCAGTCGGCCGGTACTTTCAGTGTCAGCAGGATACTGCCGCTGATTTTCCCGTTTGTACAGCCTTTGTGCCCCCTTAGATAGCCGAACACCGGTGCTTCGCAGTGCAGACCCAGCAGGTGAATCAGTCCCTGATAGGCGGCCTGAAGCCGCAGGTTCCTATGCGCGTGGTAGGTGCGGCCCTGCTGCAGTATTTTGAGGACTGCCTCAGATTGATAGGTTTTAATAATCAAGATGTTTGGTCCTCCTTTGGGCCACCGGGCAGGGCGGCAACTGCCCAGTGATACAGGAATGTGTCAATCTGTCCGTCTCGCCCGGGTTTCAGCAGGTATTGGCGCAGCAGGCGGCTGTCATCAAAGCCGGTTGTGCCATAGTAGGCTTCTGCTATGCCGCCCGCAATACAGCCAACGGTGTCCGTATCACACAGGCAGCTGAATACATTCCGAATGCAGCTTTCATAGTTGGTGCTTTCCAAAAAGCAGGTAAAAGCCAGCGGCATGGTGGCTTGGCAGGTAAGACGAATGCGGCTGAACGGCCGGTGTACAGCCAGCGGAATGGATAGGCAGTAGCCGTATCGCTTTTGAATCGTGCGGCGAATCTCCGATTTTTGAAATCCTTTTCGTGCGAGAAAAACACCGACGGCAGCGGCTTCAGCGCCCTTAATGCCTTCCGGGTGGTTATGGGTGCAGGCGGCGCTTTCGGCGGCCTTGGCCTCTGCTTCTTCCAGAGTATCGTAAAATTCACCGATAACACCGGCACGCATGGCGGAGCCATTGCCGCAGCTTAGGTAGGGACGCCGTGCGGCGGAAGTGAGCCAGTCCTGGAACATAGCGCCGTAACCGGCGTGCGGATACCGTTTTCCGAAGGTGTGGTATGCGCTGGAAAAGCTGCAGCCGTTTAAAATTGCGTATTTGCTGGCAACGGTCATAACGGTGTCGTCTGTATAGCGACACTCCGGAACGAACAGTTTTTCCGTGCGCCAGTTAAAGCCGGAGGGACGGCTGAACTCAAAGCGGGAGCCGGCAATATCCCCCAGAATAGAACCAACCATTTCTTTTTCCCCTTTGCAGGACGGACTTCGTCTGCTGTTTCTTCTTAGTATACTGGATTTTTGTAAAAAAGAAAAGAGGGATTGCTTTTGTAGTGCTTTGCTGGAAAAAACACAAAAAAACGGCGGAAAGCTTTTCGCCTTCCGCCGTAAATGGTGTCGACCTTACAGAGGCTGAACGTTAGCAGCGCGGGACTTGCTGCTGTTCTTCGGATCAGGCTCGATGTCATAAGAAACCTTCTGGCCTTCGGTCAAAGTTTTGAATCCTTCGCCGAGGATAGCGGAGAAATGTACGAATACATCGCCGCTGCCGTCGTCGTTAGAAATGAAACCATAGCCCTTAGCTTCGTTAAACCATTTTACTGTACCAGTGTTTGCACCCATTATTGAGGTACCTCCTTGACAAAATTGACTAGTTAATTAGCGTCTGTATTTCTCTGCAAAGAAAAAAACACATGGACCGTAAATCAAAAACGAACGTTGATTTACAATACCATGTGAATCAAATCGTGCTTTAAAATACTGGATTTACTATACCACGTGTTTTAACATTTGTAAAGCCTTTTTCATAAAATTTGTAAAAAGAATTTGCGACAAAAATTTTCAAAAAAATAGTTGACAATACAAAAAGCCTGTGATATTATATATAAGTCGTCGGCACGAAGGGCGAATAAGATGCGAGAGTGGCGGAATTGGCAGACGCGCATGGTTCAGGTCCATGTGAAAGCAATTTCATGAGGGTTCAAGTCCCTCCCCTCGCACCAAGATAGAAAGTGCGGTTTCATGGGATTTTCCCGTGAGGCCGCATTTTTTCTGCCTTTTTGAGTACAGAATGCTGTACTTTAGTACTCGCATCAATACCACGAATACACCGTTTTAAACATCAAATGCAACTCGAATTCTGTTCTGACACCGCCGGGGAGGTCGGGACAGGGTTTTTTTGAAAAAATACATAAAAAATGCCCTCAGTGGACGGCTTGAAAACAGTTGCCTGCTGGGGGTTACTTTGTATTACCTCTAATGTGAATATTCACCACATATTTTTATCTTGTGTGGACGGGGCCTCATAACTTAGAGCCCGCGAAAAAATCCCACCGGAATATTTCCGATGGGCTACCCGTATTCGTTTGTGCCGAAGCGTGCGATGGTGAAGTCTTTGCCCCAACGTTTTATGGCCTGTGCCAGCGTATAAGCGCTTTATGTCAGCATGGTATGTCCACCCTCCTTTGACAATATAGGAAGCGGTAGGGCGCACCATAGCCGCCAGCCGCAGCCAATAGCGTGAAGTATCGGGGATAATCATGCCGGACAGCTGCACAGCATTCTAAGTTGCCCAAGCAGGGTCATGTCAACCATAATATGCCACCTTATTTCTTGAACTTTGCGAGGATAACACGGTTTTGGTCGGAGAGCGCCGCCGCAACCGCGCTCTCCCTTTGCTGACGCGCCGGATGTACCAGTGCATTTTTTTGCTTAGTGAGCATAATAGCGTGCTTAAGCATCATGCTGCCGATTCCCTGCCTTGAATAATCAACATTGACTCCAAGGCGATCAAGATATAATGCTTTGCTATGGGTGTTTTCCCATTTCACATAACCTTCTCCGGCATTTGATTCACACAATGCGAACGCTGCAACTATAATGTCATGCTCCTCGACCAATAGATAAAGGCGATTATTTTCAATATCATCGCTAAAAAACTCGCATGGATAGATATCGTCCCAAATTGATATGTTGTTTCTGTTCATATTATCAATTATGTTTCCATACACAGCTTTGAGTTTCGGTAAATCGCTAATATTAGCCAATCTCAAATTCAAATTAATTCACCTTCTCGTCCATAAACGGAAAACCGTAATATGAAATATTTTAACATACCGACTTATTCAAAACAAGCCGGTATGCTATCGTGTCCATGACCATGGCGGCAAACCGCGCATCCGCCGTCGCATCCGGGGGAATGTCGTACTCCGTGGGTTTCTTGACGGTGGATGCGTTCGGATAGACCAACGAAGGGAACAGGTCGGGCCGGTTGCAGAGCGTGGACATGTACATCGAGTACACGCCGACCTGATCTTCGTTCATAATGGAAATGGGAAGATGGGACAAATCTTCCTCAAGTTTCAGGTGCATCGTGACCTTGCCGCTGGGTCAACAGCGTGTCGCTTGAAAACAGTCTTTTTCGGGATTTTCACCTGTGTGCGATCAGCTTTTACCGCCTCTTTTTGCACTCTGCAGATAGACTCTTTTAATACAGGGTCGGCACGTCCCTCCTTTTGGGCATGAAAAAACCCGCCACAATAGGCGGGTCAAATCTGAAATTATGTGATTTTTAAAGAGAAATATAGCGTACTGCCAACGAGCATGACGGAAACGACCGGGATTATAAAGCAGAAAATGTAAGCGAGTACCTTTGAAAAATCTCCTTTTTTATAATATTGGTTGGCTCCGAGATTAAACAGCACATTGAAAAGGAGCATAGCTGCCGAAACTCGAAACAGATAGGGAGCTTTTGCATTCCACGAATCGGGAACCCAGGTGCTTGACCAATGGGTCGGTAAAGGGTCGGGGAGCTGATTCCAAAGAAATAGGCTTAAAATCAAAGGAATGACACAAAGAATGGATGTAACGATAAGCAGCGCTTTCCAATGCTTCAATTCTGGATATGGCATAAAAACACCTCGCAGTGATTTTTTCCATTATATCACTCTCGCATGAAAAACAGAATACACGGATAGACTATTTTGTTACTTCCTGCGGCTTGGCGGTCATGACGCGGTGCAGCTCCGTGTCCTTCTGGAAAAGGTCCACAAGCTTGGAGGATCATGTCTGCAACTTTTACAATAGGGAAAGTATCCCACCAAACCTGTGCTTTTTGTTTGACAAGACATACTCTTATATTTGCCATGTCCTGAGTGATTTTCGTCTCTTACTGCTTAATTTGTTTTTTGAACTTGGCATTTTAGAGCTTCCGCAAGAGCCGGAAGAATAGTTATATCCGGAAAGCCTTCACCGATTTCCTCTGTTTGTCCCTGACTGTCCGCGGAAAGTGGAATTTTCCTTTCAACTGCATTATTTATGCGTTTGTGCCAGATAGTTGGTATGCCTTGTTTCCAGAATTTTGACTAGAACATATAGGGCGGCGATTAGTATTAACGGATAAATAACATTGACTGTGCATAAAAGCATTTTACCCATAAAAATTCTGATGAGCAGGATAGCGGCAAAGGAGAACCCCACAAGGCAGCCAAATAGAATCTTATATTTCCATAAGTTCATATCAAACGAGTTTCTGCTGATAAAGTAGAAAATCATGAACGCGGCAGGCACGCAGCAGGCGGTAGATAATGCAAAGCCCCATGATACAGGCATTTCCAAAGTAAGATTGTTCCATCCTGTTTTTATTCCTACCAGTATTCCAGCAGAAATAAATTCATACAGGAACAGGATACCAATACCGGAAACTAAAATATATGACCATTCTAACGCTTTTTCGTATTTTGTTTTTTGCCGTCCACTTTTCATGAGTTCATCACAAAATGTTTTGTAATTCTCCCCGACAACATTTCTTAAATCGTCATTTCGCACCTGTGCCTCCAAGGCCATTCCAAGTAGCTCTTTGCGAATGATTTCAATGTCGTATTCGCATAGATTTCCCGAATGGAGATAAACAATAATATCTGTTAATAATCTGTCGTTCTCCTTCGTCAGTAGCTTATCTTTTTTGTTATTTTCTTTTCTAAGCTCTTTTTCCAGATTCATATTACATTGCCTCCCAATTCAATATTTTATTGACTGATATAGAAACGCGACCCCAATATTTTTCAAAGTCATGCAAATAATGAACGCCTTCCGATGTAATGGAATAATATTTTCTGTTTGGCCCCAGCGGAGATGACCGAAATTCAGATGTAATATAGCTTTTGTTTTCCAATCGGATGAGTAAAGGATATATTGTACCTTCCTTTATTTCATCAAAACCAAAAGAACGTAAATTCTCCATTATCTCATATCCGTATGTCGCTTTGAGGCTGGTAATCTTTAAGATACAGCCCTCCAATGTTCCCCGCATAAGCTGTGATTTGTCAAACACTTTACCACCTGCTTTCAACTACATTGCACTGCATAGTAGGATAGCTTATTGTAGTGCGGATGTCAAGTCCTTTTAGCCTCGTTTCCTGACCATTACCACTCTGTTGACTGTCTGTCTTTAGACTATTACTTGTTTCCCTATAGAACTTGCCCATTATATTACCTCTTTTTTTAAGTTGCATATATGAAAAAGCCGCTATTCTGCGGCTTTCAGGTGCCCGGAGAGGTCAACGGAATACGTGTTGAACACATCGTCCGGTTTCGGTTTTTAATTGGGTGGACAGAAACTTTTCGATAGGAAAAGCATTGTGGGGATCATAGTCGGACAGGTACTTGTAGTTCGGATGCTTTGTGATGTCGTACTTGTCCGAAAGGAAGAGCCGGACGCCGCGAAGCTGGAGAATGCACGTACCGCTGAGGAAGATGGTACTGTCGCAGTTTCCAATGATCGTGTCGGCGTTGTCTTTGTACAGGGCCTTGAGCTGGCTCTGCGCCTGCAAAACAAGGCAGGACGAGATTTCACGATTGCGGATGGTGGCAGTCAGATTTTCAAACTTGGGGATCTGCCCAATGTTGGCAAATTCGTCGAGCAGGCACTGGACATGGACGGGCAAGCGCCCGCCGTACACGCCGTCCACCTTTTCGCATAACAGGTTGAAAAGCTGTGTATAGGCCATCAAAACTAAAAAATTAAAGGTGTCATCGTTATCTCAGATAATGATGAACAGGGTGGTCTTGCGGTCGCCCAGCGTGTCCAGATCCGACTCGTTATAAGCCGCCAGGTCACGCAACTCCTGAATGTCGAACGGGGCTATTCTTGCGCCGCTTTACTGTCTTGCCAGAGACGAATTGTCAAGGACTTTTTTATCAAAATATAAAGCCCTGCAACGGCATAAAAGCATTGCCGTTACAGAGCTTTGTATTTGTGTATTTTTATTTGTAGACCTAGCCAAACCTATAGACAGTTAAAAACTCAGCAGCAACAGGGTATAGGCATAATGAACAATCAAGCTTATCTCCGAAATGTTCAGTTTGCCCATAGCACTAAACCGCTATTTTGCAAAGCGTTCCTTGATCTTTGCATATTTCCGAAGCGCTACGATTGCATTAACCGCCTGCTCAGCAGTTGGATAAGCAGGAATTCCGTTATCTCTCAGTTTTATAATAGATTTGCTGCATTCTTCGCCGCCCTGACACTCCATGATAAGTGGCTTGCCCAAATGCTTATACTGTTTGTAAATATCGATATAAATATCCGTCACGGCGTCGACGTCCGTTACAGCGGTAGGGCAGATGGAGCCGTATACGCAACTGACATTCGGGTCGCAAATTGCCTGCGTGATAGCGCCCTTATACTGCTTTGGAGAAGCGGTTCCTGAGATATCGACAGGGTTGAGCGGTGAGCCAAACATCGGCATATAAGCCCGGATACGGTCCACAAGCATGGGTGAGATGTCCTTCAGCTCCCGCATCGGCATGCCGCATCTTTCAAAGTGGTCGCAGGAAAGCAGGCCGGAACCGCCTCCGTTTGTAATCATCACGACGTTATCGCTTGTTAGCGCAGGTTGTAATCCGAGAGCCAGCGAAATATCAAGATATTCCTGCCATGTTGTCGCCCGAATGGCACCTGCCTTTTCAAAGATTTTATCATAGTATTCGTCATTTGTACCCTCATTTTCAGATGCCGTATGAGCAAACGCAGCCTTGACACCAATCTTTGATCCACCGACTTTTATCGCGACGACAGGTTTGTATGGTACGACCTCGTTGCAGGCCTTGATGTAAGCCTCAGGGGAATCAAGCCCTTCAATATATGTTGCCAGGCATTTTGTCTGCTTGTCATCCTTGGCATACATGATAAATTCGGAGAAATCGACATCCGCTTTGTTCCCAAGGCCTACGAAAAAGCTCATTCCGTAATGAAGCATCTGGGATGTACCCAACGCCGCCAGCAGGTTGGCTCCCGACTGTGAAATCATTGCCACCGGGCCCTTCACCGGAAGATAAGGAATAAAGCCGCAGTTAAAGTGCAGATACGGACTCCCCATGCCGACGAGATTAGGACCTATCATCGGAAGCTTATTAGTGCGGCAGTATTCGGTGAGGTTATTCTGCATATCACCTCTTCCAATTTCCTTGAATGCACTGGTAGCAATAACTACCATTTTCGCTTTTTTAGCAACTGTTTGCTCAAGGATCATTTTGACAAGATGCGCCGGCACTGCGACAAATACCAAGTCCACCGGCTCGGGAATGTCGGAAACGGTCGGATACGCCTTCAATCCCGCTATGTAGTTGGCCCTGGGATTGACGGGAAAGATTTTTCCTTTGTATCCCCATTTCTGAAGGCCTTCAATCACTTTATAACCGACCTTGCCTGTATGCCTTGAGGCACCGACAACCGCAATAGAGGAAGGGTTCAACGCATATTTCAAGTTGTCAACAACATATTTGCGCGCATTCTCGATTTTCATTTACTTTTCCTCCTCTTTGCTTAGAAAGCGGCAGGCACAATTATTATTTTTAACTGTCCTGTCTTCAAGAAAATCATCGGTGAAAACGCACTCTTCCCAAAGGTCGTCTTTATTATCCAGCCTGCAGACCCATCTTCTGAATTGCCTGTCGCTGTCGGCTTCCAATACGGTTTCAATCTCGCTGTAAGAATACAGCTTTTCTCGGAGTGCCTTGATATCGGATATCTCGTTATAGGCCCAAACGGATATATCATAGAACGAATCCGTAAATTCAAGCACCGTATTGAATTCCTTAATCTTCGACAGTTCGTCCGCTATTTCGGCCTTGCGGACGCACGGGAGATTCTGGAACGTACGAATTACAAACATATGATTTGTAAGCCCGAGGTTGGCATAATCCAGATAGAACAGAGGAAGAACAGTACGTTTGTCCTCGACAATCGATTTGATGCCGGTGAGCATATCTTTAGGATCAAGCCCGGAAATCTCCGACAGTACATTGAAATCATAGACCTGCTCCATTGGTCTCTTGGCATTCAACGCCGCCACTATTTTGAGATCGGTAAGATCCATTTTATTCTGGATTTTCGCTAACTTTTCGAGCTGCCCGTCTCCGAATACGCACTCACGGTAATCGTCATCCGGTGCATCCCACATGTTGATATGACTTTCTCTCAAGTCTCTTCTGACCGGACAAAGATGCACGTACTCGACTTCGGGATTATGCCTCCACGGCTCAATAACATCGGAAAGCAGATTGTCCAATACCCTCATATGATTGCCGTTGAAGAAATCAAAGTCGCCTTTTGTCTGATACCCTGTGCAGATATCATCTTTATTCTGAAACCAGTTGGCCAATTTTTCTTTTGTTTCCGGAGAAGTGCCATCGTGCAGCTTTACGATCCAATAATACAAGCCCCAACCGCTGACCTGAACAGCCGGATTCATCACGAACATAATCAGGCGATCCTGATACATTCGCTTCATCCGTTTGATGATTTCGTCCTTACTAATTGAAAGGGTTTTAGATAGGTATTCCATGTTGAAAACCTCAGGATGAATCTGATAGGACGATTTGGCAATGTTGTAGGCACTTAGCGCTGCACTGTCCAATGCATCCAAACCGGGTTCAAGGAAGCCGATACCTCTTGGATTGAAAAAATACTTTTTCATCCATTGCTGTGACTCGTCCGTGCCAAGCAGATACTTTTTGCTTTTTTCGGGACTATTCATAAATTTGACCTCCTTTAAAAGGATCTATTATGGTAATCCAGATTTGCGGCATTTATCAGTGTGCCACATTTTCAGGAGTACACCCGATTTAAATTAAATAATTTTTGGCTTGATTTTAGGGAAAATGCCTATTTAATTATGGAAGATTAACATAATTATAGTATTATCGCTCAAAGAAATCAATAGTAAGCTAAGCATGTTTTTTGCATAATTTTATATGTTCCAGCTCTACTAATAGCCTTTCCGCTCTTCAGCCGTAATTCCACGTCTATGAATGATGTCGTTTTATTAAACGGCAGATTTGTGGAAAGGAATATGCTCCTTTACATGATATATTCAACTTGCCCAGCGAAAAATTACCATATACCGTCGCTGTGGTCCAGAGAATAGTAGGCTTTGTGCCGATATGTCCTTTGGTGGTAATCGTTTTCCTGACGAGTAGCTTAAAAGAAAGGCTTCGGTAACTTCGTCGCTGACCTCAACGAAACAGTCCTCATTGAGAAACGGATAATGCTTGCGCGGATTGATGGTGGGCATACGGCAAACCTCCAGACAGCTTAAAACTGTCTGCCTCGTTTGTTTATGTGATAGGGCAAATGTCCTTCACTTGGTTAGCCCTAAAACTTATGTTCTGTGGAGCCGTGTTTTCAAAAAAAATCTTTACACTTCTTTCGTACCGCTTCCCAATATCAGAATAGCTTAGTCCGTCCAGAGTAAAAAGTGGAAAACGTTGGCATTGAATTTCCATGCATGGCTTCTTTCCGATAGAACCAATCCTCCGGTGTTTCGTAGTAGCTCTGGCTGCACTCATAGGCGGCAATGTATTCGTCAAACTCGCGTCCGTCCCAATGGCGGCGCTGTTTGTGCTTGGCTTGGTCAAGATATTCATAGACCTTAACGGATACTTCTACGGACAGAACTTATCCGTCAATTTTTATGGTTATCTCCATAACCGTTCCTCCATTCGGATTTTTGGGTCTGAATGGGGGAACGGCAACGAGGGTCTATATATGTAGCTATGCCCGACTGAAATTCATTAAATCTCAATCGGGCATAGCTGTATTTTTGTATTTGGCCGTAACAAAAAGTTACCGCATTACAGGCAAATTGTGATAATATAGTCCTTTTTCAATTGGACAGTTTTTGAAAGCATTGAAAACATGGCAATCCTTCTACGAAAAAGAGCCGACAACCACGAGTATCATTCTCATTGGTTATCGGCTCTGTGTCTGTGCGTCTGGCTCTTGGATAACTGACATATCATCTACGTTCATGGCACACCTCCAGATTGATTCCTATCTTTTAAACATAAAAAGAATGATTGTTACAAGGCAAAACACAAGTGTTCCAATCGAAAGTAACCCATGAAAACTTGCGTCTTTTTCGCCAGGACCGAATTTCATCCAAAGTCCACATAGCATTGCACACGCAATCAAAAGAATTGAAATAATACCCATACTTTTCATAATAATTAGTTCTCCTTAAAGACCGAAAATGTTGATAAGTGAATGAAACAAAGCATCTCTTTGTACTTTATCCATAATGTCGATGCCGGTATATTTCTTAAAATCAGTTGACCGATAAAAAACCACTTGAGAAAATGACGTTAGTTGATAAGCAATAATTCTGCACTCTGTTTCTGATTTCCTGTCACCAAAGCAATCCTTAATCATCGGAAGAATATAGTATGGTTCCTCAATCTCACGTTTCAACAAAGTATAAGGAATCGTTGCCTTGGTAAATTGTGAATACTCAATGGTTATATCAGACAATTTTATTAAGAAATCAATTAGTTTTTGCTTGGATGGGGTATCGCCGTTCATAATCTCCTTTAACTGAATTCCTCTTTCTTCTATCAGACGATTGACTGCGGTATGCACAAGTGCATCTTTAGAGGTGAAGTAATAGTTTATCATTCCTAAATTTGCTTTGGACTCTGATGCAATTTGCCGTGCCGTTATTTTGCTTGCATCATTTGTTTCAAGCAGCAACTTGACAGTTGCTTGAATAAGCTGTTCTTTTACGCTCTCGTTTTCCACAAAAAGCTCCCTCCATACTAAACACGTTTAATACGCGTTTAGTATATCGCAAATAAACATCTATGTCAATGGGGGAGTATAAAATTTACATTTACTTTGAAGCATTTTAATTACAAAGAACGTGCAGGGTGGCGGCATGGGGGGTGATTTGCGGCTATTTGTGGTTCCCTAAGGCAGGCTACCAACAGGGATAAATTCCCCTTTTGCCGTATCCTCGGCGCGTAGAACGGCCTTTTTCACCGCCTTGATTTTGGTCCTCATATCGTTTTTGTGCTCCGTTGGCCTTGCGTTTTCTGCATAGCCTTAATAAACTCGGGCTGGTCATTTTTGGAGTAGTCCGCGATAGCGCGGAGCGTATCGGAAATGAGGGTTGTCACAACCTAGGCGTTAATGCGGTGCTGGGTGGGGCAGCGCGTACCAACGGAGGTTTTGCTGTACGCTCCGCAAGTGTACTGCGGAATATGCTTACCATTGCTGGTGCGGTGGACGTACATTTTACCGCCGCCGCCTTTTTGAATAAACGCCATAAGGACACTCACATCAAGGCAAAGGCTGTACAGCAGAACGTGTTTCTGTGTACGGCCTTTCTTTGTATCTGCCGCTGATTGCAACCAATATAAAATAAAAGGAGCTGCCCACAAAAGGCAGCTCCTTTTATTGCTTTTGATAATCGCCGCGGGAAACAACAGTTTGATAACCGATGGATGAAAACCGTCTGCCAAGGCAGAAACGGCACTGTCCGCTGCCCTCATCGGTACAGATTTTATTGTTGTAAAGCATATATTGCTTCCGCACAGAAGTGGGAGAGAGGTTCGGCATAATGACGTTGGCACCGGAGAGAATGCCAAGTTCTCGACCCTGTGGGTGAATGGTGCCAAGCGCTGTTGTGGCGGGCAGCAGGACGTCCGGCAGCATCAGACGAGTAAGGCTCAGCAAAAACAGGCACAAGTCCAGCCGGCCCGCCGGATAGTCACGGAACGGCGTGTCCTTGTGAGGAATGAACGGTCCCATACCCACCATTTCCGGCTGAAAGTCATAAAGAAATGCCATATCCTCCGCAAGGTCTTCTGCAGTTTGGTATGGAGAGCCAATCATCATGCCGCAGCCGGTTTGGTAGCCAATTTCTTTGAGTTCCCGCAGGCACTGCATTCGGTGGTCAAAGGACATCTGTGCAGGGTGCAGCTTGCCGTAGTGGGCTTTATTGGCCGTTTCATGGCGCAGCAGATAGCGGTCGGCACCCGCGTCAAAAAGCTTCTGGTAGCTTTCACGGCTGCGTTCTCCCAGCGAAAGCGTAATGGCACAGTCAGGGTAAGCACTATGAATGCTGCTGACAATATCTGTCATACGGTCGTCATTAAAGTAGACGTCCTCGCCGCCCTGCAGGACAAAGGTGCGGTACCCATATTCGTACCCCGCCGCACAGCAGGCGAGAATGTCCTCTTTGGTCAGGCGGTAGCGGGAAACGGCCGTGTTGGAGCGCCGGATGCCACAGTAAATGCAGTCATTTTTACAGATATTTGTGAATTCGATAATGCCGCGGTAAAAAATCTGTTTCCCAAATTTTTGGACGGCAAGTGTCTGGGCAAGCGTGCGCGCATATTCCTGGTCTTCCGCCGTAAAGGTGGACAGAAGTGTGACCCATGCTGTCCGCGGCAGTGCTTTTTTTTGGTTTAGATTATCAATTCGCTCCCGATTTGTCATGTCCTGTCGTACTCCTTGTTTTAACAATAGCCATATCCTCCAGTGTGCAGGATATGGCTATCGTTCCGAGTAGCAATGCCCTGCTTTCGCCTCAATTTTGTTTTGGCGTCAGAAACGGCTTTTTATTTTATTTACATACTACAGTACAATAAAATCATAGCATGGATTGCAGGAAAACACAAGCAGGAGCAGCGAAAAGACCTTCTTTAAAATCGGTGAATTTATACAGGAATTTGTGATCTGTTCTGTAAATTTTATTGACAAAACCGCAACAAAATGCTATACTCGCAGATAGCTGAAAGAATCAGCTGCAAATGGCAGAAGCCGTTTCCATGGAAAAGAAAGAATTGCTTTTTCATCACGTGTGTAACCAGGAAGGTTGCCATATCCGCAGAAACGGGTATGGTTTTTTTGCTTTATGCGGCCGCGGAATACGAAAAAGCAGCTCTTTGCATCCGCTGAATCACTGCAAAAAAGAAAGGCGGAGTTACAAATGATTGACGAGCAAACAAAGACGGAACAAGACGGAAGCAGGAAACTGCAGCAGTTCTTCAAGGAACATCCCAAGTGCGCGCTGGCCTATTCCGGGGGAACCGATTCTTCCTATCTGCTGTACGCGGCCGTGCAGGCGGGTGCGGAAGTACACCCATATTTTATAAAAACGGCATTTCAGCCCCAGTTTGAGGTGGACGATGCTGAGCGGCTGGCACAGCAGCTGAACGTACCGCTTACGGTGCTGCATTTGGACCTGCTTTCCCGGTCGGAGGTAACGGACAATCCGAAGAACCGCTGTTATTACTGTAAGAAGTCTTTGTTTACAGTGCTGAAAGAGCGGGCAAAAGCGGACGGCTGCCCGCTGCTGATAGACGGCACAAACGCTTCGGATCAGGTAGCGGACCGTCCGGGCATGAAGGCACTGCAGGAACTTTCCGTTTGTTCCCCGCTGCGGGCGTGTGGACTGACGAAGCCGGAGATTCGGGAGCTTTCTAGGGAAGCGGGACTTTTCACTTGGAACAAGCCGGCATATGCATGCATGGCAACTCGCTTTCCGGCCGGCCGGCAGATTACAGCCGAACTGCTGCGGCGCGTGGAGGGGGCTGAAAATGCGCTGTTTAAACTTGGCTTTACAGATTTTCGTGTCCGTCTGTATGCGGACGCTGCCCGCCTGCAGTTCCCGCAGGACCAGATGACGCGTGCGGTACAGAAGCGAGCGGATATTCGCCGGCAGCTGAATCCATATTTTCAGACTGTCCTGCTGGACCTCGCGGGAAGGTGAGACTTTTGGACAAAGAAAAGATACAAAGCATTTTACATGATGTCCAAAACTGCAGCATGAGTGTGGATGAAGCCATGCTGCAGTTGAAAATGGAACCGTTTGAGGACTTGGGATTTGCCAAGTTGGACCATCACCGCGGTCTGCGGCAGGGAATCGCAGAAGTCATTTACGGGGCCGGAAAGACAACGGAGCAGATTGCCGGCATTTCTGAGGCAATGCTGAAAGCGGGGCAGAAAAACATTCTGATTACCCGCCTAGACAAAGAAAAAGCGGAAATTTTAAGCCAGACGCTTCCTCTGCATTATGACGAAATGAGCCGTATCGGCTACCTTGGGGAACTACCGGAACCAGACGGAACGGGCACCGTGCTTGTGGCAACTGGTGGGACCAGCGATATGCCGGTTGCAGAAGAAGCGGCTCTGACAGCTGAGGTCCTTGGAAACCATGTTGACCGTTTATATGATGTCGGCGTTGCCGGACTGCACAGACTGCTGGCACATTTGGATGAAATTATGAGCGCGTATGTCATTGTCGCTGTTGCCGGTATGGAGGGGGCACTGGCAAGCGTGATTGGCGGTCTTGCGGATTGCCCAGTTATTGCCGTGCCTACCAGTGTTGGCTACGGGGCGTCTTTTGGCGGACTTTCTGCACTGCTGTCTATGCTGAACTCCTGTGCAAGCGGTGTCAGTGTTGTCAATATTGACAACGGTTTTGGTGCAGGCTATCTTGCCAGTATGATAAATCATATGGGAGGACACAAATGAAAACACTGTATTTGGAGTGCACAATGGGTGCGGCGGGAGATATGCTTGTGGCTTCTTTGCTGGAACTGCTGCCGGAGCCGCGGAAGTTTCTGGACAAGATGAACAGCCTGCGGCTGCCCGGTGTACATGTGGAAGCTGTTCCAGCCGAAAAGTGCGGGATTACCGGCACTCATATGCGGGTAACCATTCATGGTGAAGAGGAAAAAACAGAAGATGTTCCGGCAGGCAGTACACCGGCCACACACTGCTCACAGGAAGAACATCATCATCATACCAGGCTGCAGGAAATTCAGGAAATGATAAATGGGCTGAACCTGCCGGCGGCGGTTAAAAAAGACGTGCTGGCAGTATATGACCTGCTGGCAGAGGCGGAAAGCCATGCGCATGGTCAGCCGGTTAGTGAGATCCATTTCCATGAGGTTGGCATGATGGACGCGGTAGCGGACATTACAGGCGTCTGTCTGCTGATGCATATGCTGGCGCCGGACCATGTTACAGCGTCACCAGTGCACGTTGGCAGTGGGGAGGTACACTGTGCACACGGCATTCTGCCGGTCCCGGCACCGGCAACCGCGTTTTTGCTGCGTGGCATTCCGATATACGGAGGCAGTGTACAAGGGGAACTGTGTACTCCAACTGGAGCAGCCCTGCTGAAATACTTCGTCAACGATTTTGGCGATATGCCAGTTATGCAGGTCAGTAAAATTGGCTGCGGCATGGGCACAAAAGACTTTTCACAGGCAAACTGTGTGCGTGCCATGCTGGGTGAAGCGGCGGACAGCAAGGAAGAAGTGCTGGAGCTTCGCTGCAATTTAGATGATATGACACCGGAAGCACTCGGTTTTGCCCAGGAACGTCTGCTGGCAGGCGGTGCGCTTGACGTCTATACAACAGCCATCGGAATGAAGAAAAACCGCTCTGCGGTGCTGCTGACCTGCCTGTGCCGTCCGGAAATGCGCAGCGAAATGATACATTTGCTGTTTGAATATACGACAACGCTGGGGGTGAGGGAAACACTGTGCCGCCGCTGTACGCTGTCTCGTACGGAGCGGGCCGCCAATACTGTGTATGGTCCTGTGCACGTGAAAGCGGCAACGGGCTGGGGCGTCCATCGCCAAAAAGTAGAGTACGAGGATTTGGCACGCATTGCGCGGGAACATGGCTGTTCCCTGACCGAGGCAAGCAAGCTGGTACAAAACAATTTGGAATAAAATAAATAATTTTCCGCACAGCAGACAGCAGAAACGGCCGGAGTTTGTCGGCTGTTTCTGCTGTCTGCTACTTGCGGAAAGATAGAATTTTATCCACTCTTCTTTATTTTCTAAGGTAACAAAACGGCACCGCCTTCAATAATATGGTATAATACTTATTATGGAAGGAGGGAAGCCTATGCAAGGGTCCTGGCGGCAAACAAAAAGGGCCTGTTACTCCGGGTATCTTACCCAGGGGATTATTAACAGCCTTACGCCGCTGCTTTTCACCGTGTTTCAAGACAGTTATCACCTGAATTTTGCGCAGCTTAGTCAGTTGATTGTTCTGAATTTTGGGACACAGCTATGTATGGATATTTTTTCTGTCTTTTTTGTCGACCGAATTGGTATGCGCCGCTGCCTGACGGGTTCGCACCTGCTGGCGGCGGGCGGTTTGGTCCTGATGGGTATTTTACCGCGTGTGGTTTCTCCGTTTGGCGGAATCGCCTTTTCTGTGGTCTGCTGCGGCATGGGCAGCGGCCTGATAGAGGACCTGGTCAGTCCGATTTTGGATTCGCTGCCAGGTGAGCACAAGTCTTCCTCTATGAGTATGCTGCATTCTTTTTACTGTTGGGGGCAGGTCGCAGTGATTGCCGGTACGACACTGGCACTGCATTTTCTGGGAAGCAGCCAGTGGTACCTGCTGCCCATCTGTTGGGCAGTGATTCCAGCGGTCAATTTGATTCGCTTTCTGCGGGTGCCGCTGGCACCGGCACTTCCGCCGGAAGAGAAAACGCCCATCAGCAGTCTGCTGCATTCCCGGCTGTACCTATTGTGTTTGGTGCTGATGCTGTGTGCCGGCGCGGCGGAACTTTCTATGAGCCAGTGGTCTTCTCTGTTCGCTGAGCGTGGGCTTGGTGTGCCAAAAATGACAGGCGACCTGCTTGGGCCCTGCCTGTTTGCCCTGCTGGAGGGAATGGGACGTCTGCTGTATGGCCTGTACGGGGATAAATGGAACCTGCATCAGGTGCTGCTGTGGTGTAGTGTTTCCTGTGCTGGCTGTTATGTGTTGATGGCGCTGGCACGGCTGCCGCTGCTGTCACTGATGGGCTGTGCGCTGTGCGGCTTTACTGTGTCACTAATGTGGCCGGGAATGTATTCACTTTCTTCTCATTCGTTTCCGCACGGCGGAACTTCTATGTTCGGACTTTTGGCGGTATTCGGCGATATTGGCTGTTCCGCGGGCCCATGGCTGACCGGCCTGTTTGGTTCCGGTGAGTTTGGCCTGCGGCAGGGCCTGCTTGCTGCGACGGCTTTTCCGGCTGTCATGGTGGTAGGAATGCTTTGCTTTTGTTATAAAGCCGTACGCCAGCAGGAGAAAACGCCGAATGAAGATTGACCATCGGCGGGAAAGATGATTGACAAATATGAAAATCCTGTATAATATATTAACCGTAGTGAAATAGTAATATATAGAGGGGAGGAGTCGTATGCGCATTTCTGCAAAAGGACGCTATGCCATTGCGGCGCTTCTGCGTATGGCACAGGCCGGAAGCGACACCATCGTAAATGTTACACGGTTGTCCGCAGACCTTGGAATTTCTCACATTTATTTGGAGCAGGTATTTTCACTTCTGAAGCGTTCTCAGCTGGTCGTTTCTATCAAAGGAGCGCAGGGCGGCTACCGCCTGAGCTGCCGGCCAGAGCAGATACGGGTGCTGGACATTCTGCGGGCAACGGACAGCGCCCTGTTTGAGCGGCCCGGAAAAACACTGGGGCCGGATGCACAGGACGCGGAAGCGGCGCTGGATTTGGTCGCTGCTCGTCTGCAAAAAGCAGTGGAAGAAGTGCTGGCTGGCATTACGCTTGTGGACCTGCAGGAAGAAGCGGCCCGCAGTCAAGGCAATTATATGTTTTTCATCTGACCGAAGAAAAAACTTTGGTGCTGCCCGTTGGGCAGCAATTTTTTATGTCCAAAATGGACCGTTCCTCTGCTGCACACATATTTTGGAAAGTTTTGCAAACAATCCTTAACAAAGGCCGTATCTTTGCGTAGGGGACGGCCGACAGGAGGAAATAATATGCGTTTTACACTTCCCAGAGATATTTATTACGGCCATGGGGCGCTGGAGGAACTGAAGAAACTTTCCGGCAAAAAGGCCGCTGTTGTTATCGGGGGCGGCTCCATGAAGCGCTTCGGTTTTTTGGACCGCGTTTTGCAGAACCTGAAAGAAGCCGATATTGAAACGTGTTTAATTGAGGGCGTGGAGCCGGACCCGTCCGTGGAAACGGTGCTGCGCGGTGTGAAAACCATGCAGGACTTTCAGCCGGACTGGATTGTGGCAATGGGCGGCGGTTCCCCTATTGATGCGGCAAAGGCGATGTGGGTGTTTTATGAATATCCCGAAACAAAGTTTGAAGATTTATTGCAGCCGTTCAGCTTTCCGACTCTGCGCCGAAAGGCCCACTTTTTGGCGATTCCATCCACTTCCGGAACAGCTACTGAAGTGACCGCCTTTTCGGTTATTACCGATTATCAGAAGGGCATTAAATATCCGCTGGCAGATTTTAATATCACGCCGGATGTGGCAATTATTGACCCGGAGCTGGCGGAAACTATGCCGCCGAAGCTAACCGCTTATACAGGCATGGACGCACTGACACACGCAGTGGAAGCCTATGTTTCCACCCTGCATTCACCGTTTACGGACCCGCTGGCTTTACAGGCGATTCAAATGGTTTTTGAGTATTTGCCGTCCTCCTGCAAGGGTGACAAGACAGCTCGTGAGCAAATGCACTATGCACAGTGCCTTGCCGGCATGGCCTTTTCTAATGCTCTGCTGGGAATTGTCCACTCTATGGCGCATAAGACCGGCGCAGCCTATCGGAACGGCCATGTTGTGCACGGCTGTGCCAACGCCATGTACCTGCCGAAGGTGATTCAGTACAATGCAAAAGTGCCGGAAGCACGGGAACGCTATGCGACGATTGCCCGCACAGCGGGACTTACCGGCAGCGGAGAGGGCCTTGTGCAGGCACTGTGCAGAAAAATTGACAGTTATAATGAATTGCTGCACATTCCGCACGCCCTGAAAGACTATGAAAATGGCATGGTGCCGGAGGATGAGTTCCAGGAAAAGCTGCATCATGTGGCGGAGCTTGCCATCAGCGACGCCTGCACCGGCACCAATCCCCGCCAGCCAAGTCAGGAGGACATGGAAAAGCTATTGACAGCCTGCTATTATGGTTCGCCCGTCGATTTTTAAAAGCAAATATAAAGCAGAGGAGGCCTTCTCAAAAGAGAGGGCCTCCTAGGTTATCGAAGAAAAGGCAAAAGCGTTTTGCATGTTTACACATTTTCCTGATTGCGTTATACTAAAAAGTATAATTAGGAAGCAGCTTTCAGCTGCGACAGGGGGAAAGAATATGTATCAAGACTGGCAACAGCTGGAGGAGGCCTGCCGCGGCTGTGAACGCTGCGCGCTGGGCAAAACGCGTACCAATTTGGTCTTTGGGGAAGGAAATCCGCAGGCAAAGGTCCTATTTATCGGCGAGGGCCCTGGTGAGCAGGAGGACCTGCAGGGGAAACCTTTTGTTGGGCGCAGCGGTCAGCTGCTGGACAAATATCTGGATGCCATTGATTTGGACCGGCATAAAAATATTTATATTGCCAATATAATAAAGTGCCGTCCACCAAAGAACCGTGACCCGCTGCCGGAGGAGCAGGAACAGTGCATTGGCTGGCTGCGGGAGCAGACACGCCTGCTGCGGCCGAAGATTATCGTTTGCCTGGGACGCATTGCCGCTATGCGGATTATGGACCCCAAAATAAAAATTACCCGACAGCACGGCCAGTGGATACAAAAAGGCGGCATTTGGATGATGGCCACGCTGCATCCGGCGGCACTGCTGCGTGACCCGCGCAAAAAAGAGGACGCCTTTTCGGATTTTCTCGGTCTGCGCGACAAAATAAAAGAACTGGGTCTGTCGCTGGAACTTTGATGTGATAGACAATAAGAGGTGCTTTCCTCCGTAACAGGGGAAAGCACCTTTTTGTATGCGTTAGCGATTATTCTTTGAGAGAGGCAGTAAGGCTGTCAGCCAGTGTATCCAGTTCCGGCAGGTCCTGCTCATGCAGAGACGAAGCCATTACGACGCCGTCTTCCAGTACTCGCATATGCTTCATTTCGGACAGGCAGGTGCGCATCAGGCTGCCGCAGCGGCAGGCCCAGGAGCCGTTTTCTATGATAGCACAGGTGCGGTTCTGCAGGTTCAGGGCCTTCATGTCCATTAGAAAGTTGTGCATGGGTGGAAAGATCCCCAGATTGTAGGTAACGCTTGCCAGTACCAAATGACTGTATTTAAATAGGTCAGAGATAAGATAGGAAACGTGTGTGCTGGAAACGTCGTATAGGCGCGTGTTCGTCACACCGCGCTCGGCAAGCTTGGCGGCCAAAATCTCCGCAGCGGTTCCTGTATTGCCATACATAGAGGCATAAACAATCATCACGCCTTTTTCTTCCGGCTCATAGGTGCTCCAGTGCATATATTTATCCAGAAAATATCCAATGTCTTTGCGCCAGACCAGACCGTGCAGCGGGCAAATCATCTTAATGTCTAGTGTGTCGGCTTTTTTCAGCAGTGACTGTACCTGTGGACCGTATTTTCCGACAATATTTGTGTAATAGCGGCGTGCTTCATCCAGCCATTCATGGTCAAAATCCACCTCATCGGCAAACAGCTTGCCGTCCAATGCATGGAAGGAACCAAAGGCATCGGCAGAGAACAGAACACCGTTGGTTTGGTCATAGGTCACCATCACTTCCGGCCAGTGCACCATGGGTGCGTTGACAAACGTGACGGTGTGCTTTCCGAAACAGCGGGTGTCGCCTTCCTTTACCTGCTCCACAGAACAGCCGTCAATCGGGCAGCCAAACTGATGCAGAAGCAGCACAGCCTTGGGGGATGTAATAATCTTTACGTTTGGCCAGCGAAGCAGAACTTCCTCAATCGACGCAGCATGGTCCGGTTCCACATGATTGATAACCAGATAGTCCAGTGGCCTGTTGCGCAGGACAGCACGGACATTTTCCATAAACTGACGGCCAACGGCCCAGTCCACGGTATCAAACAGGACCGTTTTTTCGTCCAGCAGCAGGTAGGAGTTATAGGAAATGCCGTGGTACAGTGGGTGGATATTTTCAAACAGGGCAAGACGATGGTCATCTGCACCGACCCAATACAGGTCGTCTGTCACTTTTCGAAAGCAATACATCGTGGAAAGACCTCCTTATATCGTATCCAATTAAACGACTGTTTCAATGAATTCTTCTTTTGTGGCTCCGCAGTAGGGGCAGGTCCAGCCGGCGGGCAGGTCCTCAAACGGCGTGCCGGGCAGGATACCGCTCTCCGGGTCCCCCTTGGCGGGGTCGTATTCGTAACCGCAGCCGCTGCAGACGTAAATCTTGCGGGGAGCGGGTGCCGGTGCGGGCGCCGCCTTCGGCAAAGGAGCTTCTGGCTTTTTGGGTGCGCCGGTATCCAGTGCTTTGGTCAGCAGAGGCAGGATTTCTTTTATGTCGCCTACAATACCATAGTCACAGTTTTTAAAGATATTGGCGTCTTCATCTGTATTGATGGCAACTACAAGAGTGGCGTCCTGAATGCCCTTTAAATGTTGACCGGCACCGGAAATACCGCAGGCAATATACAAACTGCCGTGGAATTTTTGACCGGAAATGCCGATAAAACGGTCAATCGGTACATATTTCAGCGACTCGGCAACAGGGCGAGAAGAACCAACGGCGGCACCAGCTGCTTTGGCCAAATCTTCGATTAGCTTCATATTTTCCCGAGCACCAATGCCCAAACCGGCACTGACCACACGGTCGGCTTTTGCTATCGGTGTATCTATTGGCATTCCAACGGTGAAGTCAATGCCTTCCTGCTGCAGATTTTTTACCAGCGAATCCACACGTTCTTCTGCGGTGCCTTTTTTCAGGAGAATGCACTTGCGGGTGCCAGCTGTCTGCACAGGCTGTGCATATTTCGCGGCGCGGGCAAGCAGCCGCTGGGCAGCAGTCAGCTTCTTTTCCGCCGGAGGTTCTTTCTTTGCCGTACTAAGAATATGGGAAGCAATGACCATACGCTGAATTTCATTGGTGCCTTCATATATGGAGGTGATTTTCGCGTCACGGTAGAACCGCTCGACGTCCATACCTTTTAAGTAACCGCTGCCGCCGAAAATTTGCAGTGCGTCATTGGTGATTTCCAGTGCCGCGTCAGAGGCAAACTGCTTTGCCATGGCTGCCTCTTTACTGTAGTCAGCGTGGCTTTGTTTCAGCTCAGCAGCACTGTAGACAAGCAGACGGGACGCACGGAGCTTGGTGGCCATATCCGCCAGCTTAAATGCAATGGACTGCTGCTGACAAATTGGTTTGCCGAACTGTACCCGCTCTTTTGCGTAGTCCAGTGCCGCTTCGTATGCACCTTGAGCAATGCCCAATGCCTGTGCGGCAATGCCGATGCGACCGCCGTCCAGTGTCTTCATGGCAATGGAAAAGCCTTCGCCTTCCTTGCCCAGCAGATTTTCCTTCGGCACTTTTACATTTTGAAAGTGCAGTTCACAGGTAGCGGAGGAGCGAATGCCCATTTTGTCATAATGCTCTCCGAATGTAAGGCCTTCCCAGCCTTTTTCTACAATAAAAGCGGAAATGCCGTGCACACCGTTTCCGGGCTGTGTGACGGCAAAGACAACGTAAGTATCGGCTTCACCGCCGTTGGTAATAAAAATTTTACTGCCATTTAGGATATAATAGTCGCCGTGCCGTACAGCGGTCATTTCCATTCCAGCCGCATCGCTGCCGGCGTTTTGTTCTGTCAGCCCAAAAGCGCCCAATTTGTCACCGCGGCACAGCGGAACCAAATACTTTTGTTTCTGTGATTCTGTGCCAAAGGCGTCAATGGGCCAGGTTCCCAGGGAGGTGTGCGCAGAAAGAATAATACCGACACCGCCATCCACGCGGGAAAGTTCTTCCACAGCAATGGCATAGCAGACCATGTCCAGTCCAGCGCCACCGAAGCGGGTGTCATAGGGCAGTCCCATCAAGCCAAGCTCGGCCATTTTTTTAACTGTTTCTTTTGGAAAAGTATTCCCTTTGTCTAGCAGAAAAGCCTGCGGCTTGATGTCACTTTCGGCAAAAGACCGTACCTTTGTGCGCAGTGCTTCCTGCTCGTTTGTTGTCTGATAGAACATATAGGAAACCTCCTTTTTGCAAATGAAATTTCGGATGATTTCATACTGTATAGTTTTTTGCATCCGCCTGTTTTCATGCGGCACGCGCAACCTATACCGTTTATGTTCAGTATAATAAGTATGGGCAACATTGTCAATTGCTTTATATAATGTTATATGTTTTCGTGTAAAGTAAACATCTAAATCATAAAAGTATGAAAAGTATAACTGATTAAAAACGTTACACTACAAGTGCACCATGCGAGTCAAGAGAAAATGAAAATTTTTCTTGGCCGTATTCGGACTGTTATAGCAGAAAAGAACCCTTGTGTGCCGTCTCCAAAAGCGGTAGAATGAAGGAAATGACAGAAAGAAGGGCCGAAAATGGATTCAGTGAAAGCATTGCAGGAAATGCTGGACAAAAGCAGCCGGGTTGTCTTTTTTGGCGGAGCAGGTGTCTCTACTGAAAGCGGTATTCCGGACTTTCGCAGTACGGACGGATTGTACCAGCAGAAATACAAATATCCGCCGGAAACCATGCTGAGCCATACTTTTTTTGAACGGCATCCGGAAGAATTCTTTGATTTTTATCGCGATAAAATGCTGTACCCGAATGCACAGCCGAACGCGGCACACAAAAAGCTGGCCGAGCTGGAAAGGGCAGGAAAGCTTTCTGCGGTCGTTACACAAAATATCGATGGTCTGCATCAGGCTGCCGGCAGCAAAAACGTTTTTGAACTGCATGGAAGCGTGCTGCGCAACTACTGTCAGCGCTGCCATAAAGGCTGTTCGGTTGAAACGATGCTGCACAGCAGCGGTGTACCACACTGCTCCTGCGGCGGTGTCATTAAACCGGATGTGGTTTTGTATGAGGAATCTTTAAATGAAGCAGTCATTGAGGGTGCTGTACAGGCCATTATGCAGGCGGATATGCTGATTATTGCCGGCACTTCTCTGGTTGTGTATCCAGCGGCGGGACTTATCCGTTATTATAGGGGCGACCGGCTGGTGCTTATCAATAAATCCAAAACAGATGCGGATAAGGCAGCCAATTTGGTCATTCACGCGTCTGTGGGAAAGGTCCTATCCCAGCTGCACGCGTAAAATATCATTTTACGGCAATAAAAAAAGACGGTTCGCCCTATACGGAAAGCACAGGAAGAACCGCCTTTTTGAAGGATTGTTCGGCTTATTTCATTTTGAAAGTTTTGCACTCTGTATCAGATTTGCAGGTTGTCTGGCTGTCGCAGCTGCTGACATCTACATTCTCAGCAGAGCAGTCACCGTGCTGGTTGTAAACGCACTTTTCAGCTTCACAGCGAACGTGCATCTGAGGGTTGGGGATAGAGCAGCCGCGGCTGTTCTGCGCACTGCCGGAGCTGTCCTTCTTTTCAAAATCGGCACAGCTGGTTTGTTCGTGGCCGCAGGCACATTTGCCGCTGACCATGATGTCAGGGCGGCAGCAGCAGTTATCACTGTTGTTGCTGCAGTCGCAGACAGAGCATTGCAGTTTTGTCATTGTCACACACCTCTTTTATTTTGGGTATGGCAATAGTCTGTACGGGAAAGCTGCTTTTATGTGCAGCGCATTTGCAGAAGAGTGGACCAGATTCTGCCGGCCGTTTCATATTTGCTCAAAAGCGGCAGCTCTTCTGTAAATTCGCGGGTAATGAGTGTCATTACATTGGTGTCAGTGCCAAAACCGGCGCCGGAAACCTTTAAATTATTTGCGGCAATTAAGTCCGCATGCTTTTTGTCGAGCTTTTTGCGGGAATTTTCCACCAAATCACGCGTTTCCATGGAAAACCCGCACAGAAGCTGACCGGGCCGACGATGCACACCGACATACTGCAGAATATCCTGTGTGGCGCACAGCGGCAGAGAAGTCAGGTCGCTGCCATTTTTTTTAATTTTATCAGCAGCTGTTTTTGCGGGCCGATAGTCTGCGACCGCCGCGGCAAACGCCAGCATATCCTGCCGCGGGGCGGCGGCTGTCACGGCATCAAACATTTCCGCAGCAGAGCGCACCGAAACCGTTTTGACAAACGGCGGCGGTGTCAGGTTTGTGGGACCCGTTACCAGTGTTACTTCGGCGCCGCGGCGGGAGGCATTCCGCGCCAGCTCGTATCCCATTTTTCCAGTGGAATGATTTGTCAGAAAACGGACAGGGTCCAGCGGCTCCTGTGTCGGGCCGGCGGTCACCAATACGCGCACACCTGCCATGTCCTTTTCTTCGGCTAGCACCTGCAGAACTTCCTCCAAAATGTCCGCCGGCTCCGGAAATTTCCCGGCGCCAGTGTCACCGCAGGCCAGCCGCCCGCAGGCGGGCTCTATGACAGTCCAGCCATAGTGGCGCAGATTTTGCAGGTTGTCCTGTGTCACAGGATTTTCATACATACCGGTATTCATGGCCGGTGCAATCATTTTAGGACAGCGGCAGGCCAGCACGGTTGTTGTCAGCATATCATCAGCAAGGCCGTTTGCCAGTTTGGCAATACTGTTTGCGGTGGCTGGAGCAATGAGGACCAAATCTGCCTGTTTTGCCAATGCCACGTGCTCTACACTATACTGAAAGGTGCGGTCGAAGGTGTCCACCACGCATTTTTGTCCGGTGACACCCTCAAAGGTGACCGGCGTGACGAACTGCGCGCCGTTTTTCGTCAGCAGTGTGTGTACACAGGCGCCCTGTTGTGTCAGGCGGCTGGCAAGGGCGGCGGCCTTGTAGGCTGCAATGCTGCCGGTTACGCCCAGCAGGATGGTTTTATTCTGTAACAGCATTTTTCAATGACTTCTTTCTTTACACAGAATGCGTTTGCAGCACGAAAAATCTTGTTTTGTCTGCTTCTGTTATTATACAGGAAGACCAGACAGAAATGCAACTGCATATTGTGATTTTTGTAACAAATATGCCGAAAACGCTTGATTTTAGCGGACTTTCTGGTATAATGTAACCTGTCTTAAAATATTGCACTGCATCTGAAAGAAGAGCGGTAGCAGGAGGTTTTTATTCAGAATGAAGAAAAATGCAAAGTACTACAAATTTGTGTTGGCGGCCCTTTTTGCGGCGATTACGCTGGTTATGGGCTTGACGCCGCTGGGATTTATCCCGCTGCCGTTTATTAAACTGACCATTATACACATCCCAGTCATATTGGGTTCTATCCTGTTAGGGCCGCGGTATGGCGCTTTTTTGGGTGCCCTTTTTGGTATGACCAGTTTAATCAATAATACCTTTATGCCAGCGATTACCTCCTTTACATTTTCACCGTTTATTCCGCTGCCGGGCACGACCCACGGCACACCAGTGGCACTGCTCATCTGCTTCTTGCCTCGTATTCTGGTTGGCATTTTCCCGTATTACGTGTACTGCGGCATGGAAAAGATGCTGAAAGGACGGGACAAGCATGTGGCGTCGCTGGCGGTCAGCGGCGTAGTTGGTGCACTGACCAATACCGTATTTGTTATGGGGCTTATTTATTTCCTGTTCCGTGACGCTTATGCGGCGGCAAAGGGCATTGCACCGGAAGCAGTTCCGGGCATTATTATGGGTGTTGTCAGTTTTAACGGCGTCATTGAAGCGATTGCCGCGGGCATTTTGGTAGCGGCACTGGGTAAAGTGCTGCTTCGGTTTACCCAGTCCTCTGGCAGGCACGGCAACACGCCAGCTGCTGGAAAGAATACTTGAATAGAAAAAATATCCAATAAAGGTAAAGAAGCGCACGGCGGGCAGGGTTTCTCGTGTGCGCTTTTTGCAAAAAGAAAGGCTGCATTTTCATGATTATTGCAATCGATGTAGGAAACACCAATATTGTATTAGGGTGTTTGGATAGCAAAAGAACCTATTTTACAGCTAGGCTTTCGACCGACGTAAAAAAGACCAGCGATGAATATGCACTGATGATTCGCAGCCTGTTTTCTCTGCATGGAGTGGACCGGCACGCGATTGAAGGTGCAATCATCTCCTCAGTAGTGCCGCCGCTTTCGCTGCCGCTGCAGCAGGCAATTTGTCTGGTAACCGGCAAAACGGCACTCATTGTTAGCTCCGGGCTGAAAACAGGACTTAATATCCTGATGGAAAATCCAGCCGCACTGGGTGCTGACTTGGTTGTGGACGCGGTGGCCGCAAGTGCAAAGTACCCCAAACCAATTTTTGTGTTTGATATGGGTACCGCCACAACGCTTTCGGTCATTGACAAAAAGGGCAACTACATCGGCGGCATGATTATTCCCGGACCGGTCATTTCCATGAATGCGCTGGCAAACCATGCGAGCCAGCTTTCCCATGTGGACTTGGAGGCACCGTCGAAACTTATCGGCAATAATACAAAGGACTGTATGCGTTCTGGTGCAGTGTATGGCCATGCAGCCATGGTTGACGGTCTGATTGACCGTGCCGAGGAGGAAATCGGCACGAAGGCAACCGTAGTGGCCACCGGCGGTGTGGCACCGATTATTATCGCAGAGTGTAAGCATAAGATTATTTTGGATGATACCCTTATGCTGCAGGGACTATTGCTGCTGTACCAGAAAAACAGCAGAAAACCGGAACCGCGGCGTGGTGCGGCGGAAAAGCGTGTGCCGCAAAAAAAAGGATAAAATGAAAGTCCCCTGCCAGAAATGACAGAGGACTTTTTTATATGGAGCAGTAGGAGAAAAAAGTTATAATCTTATTTTTGCCGCGGCGAAACGATTTTATAGTAAGTACGTGTGGTAATGGCATAGACCATAACATAAACGGCTGCAAAAACCGCAATGGTGCACAGCGTACATGTGGCAAACAGCGGCACGTTTTGCAGCTGCAGGCACGCCAACAGCTTTGTCATGTACTTGAAGGACGCAGCCATGTGAATGCATGCAATGAGAAGCGGCAGGAAGAAAACAATCAGGACCTGGCTGTGAATGGCTTTCTTTACTTCTGCGGTGCTCATTCCAACTTTGCGCATGATGCCGAAGCGTTCCACATCGTCATAGCCTTCGGAAATCTGTTTGTAGTAAATGATGAGAACAGTGGCCATTAGGAACAGCACACTCAGGAAGATACCGAGGAAAAGCAGTCCACCGCACATATCGCGGTAGGATATGGTCATATCCGCTCGGCTGTGTACAGAAATCCGCATGGAGCCGTTGCTGCTCGTCCGGATATTGCTTGGGATGCTGCCCGTCAGCTCATGGAGCAGCGCCAGTTGTTGCGCCTGTGTGCCGCCGGTGTCGAAGTTCAGCAGATACTGATATTCATAGGCATTGGGGCTGCCGCTCGGTTTTTTCTGTATATAGGCTTTGTACGCCTGATAAATCGTGTTCAGCACCTTTTCATCTTTTACAATGACAGTATGAGAATTCGCTATAAAAGCGGACATATCTTGGCCGAGGGAAGCGGTCTGCAGGCGGGTTTTTACACGGTACGTTTTCCCGTTCAGCTGGAAAGTGTCCGGTAGATTGCCGTAAAAGGTATGCACAGCCACTTCATCATCGGCAAGGTTCAGCTTTTTGCCGGATGAGGCGTCATAATCGGTTTCGGTTAGGAAAGTGAAGAAAGTGCTGGAGGATATATTGGTATCGTTAATTCTGGTAAAGCTAAAAATTCCGTTTGCGGTGCCCTTTGCCATGACGTTCAAACTGCGGCCGCTGCTTTGGTTTTTCACGGACAGCCCTTTTTCGGTGGCTATCTTTTTTACAAAGGCCGGCAGAGTATCTGCTGCGGTGTTGTTTGCATCTGATATGGAAAGACAGAAGTCCTGCGGGCACTGTGTTGCAATGCAGTTGTCAGCGCCGATATTCAGGGAAATGGTTGTGGAAACCATGACCATGACCATGGTCGCCAATACACAGATGCTGGCAAGGCCGGCTGCGTTCTGCTTCATCCGGTAAATTAGTCCAGAAACGGAAACAAAATGATTGGGCTTATAGTAAAAGTTTTTATTTTTCTTCAGCAGCTTCAGCAGGGCAACAATACCGGAAGTGAACAGGAAATAGGTGCCGATAATGACAAGAACGACCGCAACGAAGAACAAGCTAATCGCCGCAATCGGGCTTTCCGTTGTCAGGGCAATATAATAGCCGATGCCGGTTAAGACGAGACCGATAATTGCCAGCACCCAGTTTGCCTTTGGCTCTTTTTCGCCGACATTGCCGCCGCGCAGCAGTTCCACCGGATGCAGAATATGAATACGCAGACGATTGACAATTAAAATCACAAGGAAAACAGCACCGAAAAGCAGGGCAGTCAGCAGCATACTGTTTGGGTCAACATAAAACTCAATGGAACTGCTTAGGCTGGTCACTTTGCAGAGGATAAGCAGGAACAACTTACTTAACAGAATGCCGCCGCCGATGCCGCCGCCCATGGTGATCAGATACGCATATATGGTTTCCCAGCCAAGGATGCGGCCAATATGGCGCTTTTCCATACCCAGCACATTGTAAAGGCCCAGTTCTTTCTGCCGGCGCTTCATTAGGAAACTGTTGATATAAAATAGGATAATCACCGAAAAAATGCCGATGATGACGGTGCCAAACTGCAGCATCATAGTACATGTGCTATGAATTGTTGCAACGCCGCGGTTGTTAGCAAGGAAAGACATAATGTAGAACATCGCCGCGGTAAATGAACTGGCAACTAAGTACGGAATGTAGAATTTACTGTTTAGACGCAGATTCTGCGCACCGAGCTTCATGTAGAAATTCTTACCCATTTTTCTCACCGCCTGTTGCAATCAGCGTTGCAGTGTTGGAGATCAGGGAAAACATTTCCTCCGTGGTATGTTCACCACGGTACAGTTGGTGGAACACTTCGCCGTCACGGATGAAGAGAACACGCTGGGCATGGCTTGCGGCACGCACGCTGTGTGTTACCATCACAATCGTCTGGCCACTGGCGTTTAGGTGGTCAAAAATCTGCATCAGTGAATCGGCGGAGCGGGAGTCCAGTGCACCGGTCGGCTCGTCAGCTAGCAGCAGTTTTGGGTTGGTGATGATTGCGCGGGCTACTGCGGCACGCTGTTTCTGACCGCCGGAAACTTCATAGGGGAACTTCTGCAGCAGGTCAGAAATGCCCAGTTTCTTTGCAATGGGGTCCAGCCGCTTTTTCATTTCCGGATATTTTTTCCCTGCTAGGACGAGCGGCAGAAAAATATTGTCCTGCAGATTGAAGTTGTCCAGCAGGTTAAAGTCCTGGAACACAAAGCCGAGATTGTCACGGCGATAGGCGGAAAGTTCCCTTTCCCGCAGCTCGGCTGTGTTTTTGCCGTCCAGCACAACCTTGCCAGAAGTGGGTGTGTCCAGTGCTGCAAGGATATTCAGCAGCGTGGTTTTACCACTGCCGCTTTCACCCATTACTGCAACATACTCACCGCGTTCCACCGAAAAAGTGACGTCGCGTAGTGCCTGTACATGGGTGCCACCCAGGCGGGTTGTATATATTTTTTTCAGGTTGCTGACTTCTAAGAATGACATAATCAAAATTCCTCCTGCTCTGTTGATATACCAAGTATAACAGAACAGGAGGAACTGCTGCCATAGAAATAGCTTACACTTTGTGCCGCAACCTTACATTCCTGTAAGATTGCCTGTCATATCAGCGCAAGATTTATTCAATAGGAAGGTTTTTGCTTGCAAGGCCGATTTTTACGGTTGTGCCTTTCCCAACGGTTGATGTAATGGCAAACGTATGAGAGAGCTTTTTTAGGACACAGCGGCATAGGTACAGCCCAATGCCGGTCGATTTTTTATCCATGCGGCCGTTGCAGCCGGTAAAGCCTTTCTGCCCGATACGCGGCAGGTCTTCCGGTGCAATGCCGATGCCGGTGTCGGCGATGACCAGGGTAGCGGGCTGTTCCAGATAAATGCTGACCGAGCCTGCGTGTGTGTATTTCAGAGAATTGGACAAGACCTGTTCAATGACAAAGGAAAGCCATTTTTCATCGGTCAGTATCTGGCAGGAGATGGGCTGATAATGCAGGGCAATTTTCTGACGGATAAACAGCGGGGCGTATTTGTGCACAGCACTGCGGACAATGCGGTCCAAAGAACAGAATTTGATAACAAAGTCCGTACTGTCACTGCCCAAACGAATGTAGGATAGAATCATATTAACGTATTCTTCCATGTGAAACAGGCTGTCACACAGGGCGTCATGGTCTTCACTTTGGTCGGACTGCAGCAGAATGTGCATGGCAGAAATCGGTGTTTTAATCTGGTGTGCCCACAGCGTGCAGTAGTCCAGCATATCCCGGTGCTTCTGGTCATATGTGGTTGTCTGCATGGACATATAGGCAAACAGGGATTTCAGAAGGTCTTGATAATCTTTTTCCATCAAAGTGCGCGGTTCCGGCAGAATGTCCAGACCGAACATAACCTGTTTCTGTAACTTTTGCAGCCAAAAGTGCTTCTGGCGGAAATGCAGAAAATCAACCAGTGCAATCAGCGCACCAGCCACAGCGGACAGCAGACAAGCATAACCGACCGCCTGCAGCGGCAGGTTATACAAAAAGAACACAGCGATAAAAATAAGTGCCGCGGTTTCTACCAACAGCAGAGATTTGTGGTGCATTTGCAGATACGAAAAAAACAGTTTCATACGGTCACCATATACCCAAGGCCTTTCTTCGTCAGAATAAAGTTTTTAAGGCCTATTTTTTCCAGTTGCTTACGCAGACGGTTGATGTTGACCGTCAGCGTATTTTCGTCTACATAGCTGTCCGTTTCCCATAGGCGTGTCATCAGGTCATCACGGCGGACGACACGGCCTTTCTTTTCCATCAGTGCCTGCAGGATTTTCAGCTCATTTTTGGTTAGGGAAAGTTTTTGGTCCTGATAGGACAGCGTGCTGTCTGACAGATTCAGGATAGCGCCACCGTTTTCAATCAGGTCTGCCGGTGCACCAAAATCATATGTGCGACGCAGTACAGCCTGTATTTTGGCCGTCAGCACATTCAAGTCAAAAGGCTTTGCAATAAAATCATCTCCGCCCATATTCATGGCCATGACAATATTCATATTGTCAGAAGCGGAAGAGAGAAAGATAATCGGCACTTTGGAAATGCGCCGAATTTCCTGGCACCAGTGATAGCCGTTGTAAAAGGGCAGAGAAATATCCATCAGCACTAGCTGCGGAGCGGTCTTGACAAATGCCTCAGTCACGTGCTGAAAATCTTGTACAGTGGCGCACTGCAGATCCCATGTTTCCAGGTGCTTTGCAATAGCGGACGCAATAATTGCGTCGTCTTCTACAATGAAAATGCGATACAAATCAATTTTCCCTCCTGCGGTTTAATCATTTTTATTATAGCATACCGAAGGGAAAAATGCAGCCGGACACTTTTGGCGGAACTTGCTCTTTTTTCGCAATCCGTTTACAATAGAAACAGAATAGAATTGAGAAAATGCGGACGCGTTTACGCGGCGCGGGAAAAGGAGCAAGACATATGAAAATCGGGTTTATCGGCTGCGGCAATATGGCAAAGGCAATGATTGCCGGCATTCTGAAAAACGGCCTATGTGCACCGGCAGACATTACTGTCTCGGCAAAGACGGACGCCACACTGGAAAAAGCCAAAGCACAGTACGGCGTTTGCACACAGCAGAAAAATGCAGCAGTGGCACAGGTGGCGGACATTTTGGTACTGGCGGTTAAGCCGCAGTACTACGAGAAAATTATCCGGGAGATTCGCGGCTGTGTCGATTCCAGCAAGCTGATTATCACCATTGCGCCGGGCAAAACACTTTCATGGCTTGCGGAGCAGTTCAGCGGCCCAATCCCGATTGTCCGGACTATGCCGAATACACCTGCCATGGTGGGGGAGGGCATTACGGCAGCCAGCCCCAACGAATATGTGACACCGGAGCTTTTGGATACTGCACTGCAGGTTTTGCGCAGCTTTGGCAAGGCAGAAGTCATTCCGGAAAATCTGATGGATGCTGTGGTGGCTGTCAGTGGCAGTTCTCCCGCTTATGTGTTTCTGTTTATTGAGGCGATGGCGGACGCCGCGGTGGCGGACGGAATGCCGCGCAGTCAGGCGTATACATTTGCGGCACAGTCCGTTTTGGGCAGCGCAAAAATGGTGCTGGAAACCGGCAAGCATCCGGGCGAATTGAAGGACATGGTGTGCTCGCCGGCCGGAACGACCATAGCGGCCGTGCGTGTACTGGAGGAAAAAGGCCTGCGTGGCTGCGTTATGGACGCCATGAAGGCCTGCTCCGATAAAGCAAAGTCCGTATAAAAGTAGGCCAAGACAGCCGACCAATTTATATAAAAAGAGCAGCGAAAACCATTTTCATACGGCTTTCGCTGCTCTTTTTAATATTGGAACAGAAGATAAAAGAAATGACTTATTCAGGCTGTACCTTATGGCACGCGACAAAATGATTCGGGCGTATTTCCTGCAGCTTTGGAGATTTGCTGCGGCAGACATCATCTGCATAAGGACAGCGGCTTGCAAACGGGCAGCCCGGTTTTGGATTGATGGGGCTTGGGACTTCACCGCGCAGAATCTGTGTCTTTTTCTGCGCTTCCTTGTCCGGGTCCGGAATTGGAACAGCTGCCAGCAGAGCCTGGCTGTACGGATGCAGCGTATGCGCATAAATTTCATCACTGTCGGCCAGTTCCAGCAGATTGCCAAGATACATAACGGCGATTCGGTCGGAAATGTATTTGACAATGTTCAGGTCATGGGCGATGAACATATAAGTTAGGCCAAGCTTTTTCTGCAGGTCCTTCAGCAGGTTAATAATCTGGCTTTGAATAGAAACATCCAGTGCGGAAATCGGTTCGTCACAGACGATGAACTCCGGTTCAATGGCCAGCGCACGGGCAATGCCAATACGCTGCCGCTGGCCACCGCTGAATTCATGCGGAAAACGGTTGGCGTGTTCACGGTTCAGACCAACCGTTTCCAGAAGCTCATAGACACGCTCCTGGCGTTTTTGAGCGTCATACATATTGTGAATTTCCATGCCTTCGGAAATAATCGTGCCGACGGTCATACGGGGGTCCAGCGAAGCATACGGGTCCTGGAAAATAATCTGCGCTTTTTCCGAGTAGGCAAAGCGGTCCTTGGTACGCTTTAGGTCAACCGGCTTTCCACGATATTTGATGGTGCCTTTTGTTGGGTGATAAATGCCCATGACAACGCGGCCCAGAGTGGACTTGCCGCAGCCGGATTCACCGACGACACCCAGTGTTTCACCTTTGTAGATATCCATGGTGATGTCGTTGACAGCAACCAGTGTTTCTTTTTTGCTTATCTGGAAGTGTTTGGAGATATGGTCAAGCTCAATCAGCTTTTCTTTTGCCATTACTTGTCAGCCCCCTTCTTTGCGGCGGTATCCGCTGCCGGAGCAGCAGACGGTTCCGCTTTGTCGCCCGGGAAATCTGGGTGTAGACGCCAGCAGGAAGCGGTATGGTTTTCACCAACGGTAAATTCCGGCGGCTGCTGTTCACGGCAAATGTGCATACAATATTTGCAGCGGCTGGCAAATGCACAGCCCTTTGGCGGTGCAAACAAGTCCGGCGGTGTGCCGGGAATGCTGACCAATGCCTTGCTGCGGTCGGTGTCAACAGTTGGCAGACTGCGCAGCAGGGCAGAAGTGTAAGGGTGCTTATGATTGTAAAAGATATCCTTCGAAGAGCCGTTTTCTACAATCTTGCCGGCATACATAACGGAAACGCGGTCAGCCAAATTGGCAACAACGCCAAGGTCATGCGTAATCAAAATAATGGCGGTTCCGAGTTCCTCCCGGATTTTACCCATCAGCTGCATAATCTGTGCCTGAATGGTTACGTCCAAAGCCGTAGTGGGTTCGTCGGCAATCAGCAGTTTTGGATTGCAGGAGAGCGCCATAGCAATCATGGCACGCTGACGCATACCACCGGAGAATTCATGCGGATACTGCATAGCGCGTTCTTCTGCGTTTGGAATCTGCACCATTTTCAGAAGCTTAATAGCTTCTTCTTTACACTCCGCTTTAGAAAGATGCTTGTGTTTGCGCAGTGTTTCTGTCAGCTGCTTGCCCACACGCATGGTCGGGTTCATGCAGGTCATCGGGTCCTGGAAAATCATGCTGACCAGTGCGCCGCGGATATTCTGCATTTCCTTTTCGCTTGCTGCGACAATATCTTTGCCGCACAGGCTGATGCTGCCTTCCTTAATACGGGCCGGCGGCATAGGGTTCAGTTTCATAATGGTCTGTGCCGTTACACTTTTGCCGCAGCCGGATTCACCGACGATGGCAAGAATTTCACCGGCGTTGACGTGCAGGGTAACACCGCGCACGGCATGGACTTCACCAGCATAAGTATCAAAAGAAACATGTAAATTTTTAACATCCAGTATTTGTTCCATTTCCTTACCTCCTCAGCTTCGGGTCGAAGGCGTCACGCAGCTGGTCACCCAGCAGGTTGAACGAAAGCATTGTGACGCAGATGAAGAGGGCGGGAACGACCAGCTCAAACGGATACTGCTGGAATACAGCAATGCCGTCGTTGGCCAAAATGCCCCAGGAAGAGTTTGGCGGTGCAATGCCCAGACCCAGCATGGACAGGAACGCTTCTGTAAAGATGATGTTCGGGATATCCAGTGTAACGTTGACAATAATCACGCTTAAAATGTTTGGAACCAGGTGTTTGCCGATAATGCGGTTTGGCTTTGCGCCCATTGCCTTTGCGGCAATTAGAAATTCCTGTTCATTCAGGCTGATAACTTGTCCTCGTACCAGACGTGCCATACCGGTCCACCCGGTAATGGAGTAGGCAATGATAATGCTGCCAAGGCCACGGTCCATAACAATCATCAGAAGCATAACGATAATCAAATAAGGAATGCCGCTGATGATTTCGACAATACGCATCATCACGTTGTCGACAGCACCGCCAAAATATCCGGAAATGCCGCCGTATACGACACCTACCGCACAATCAATCAAAGCAACGGCGAAGGCAACAGTCAGCGAAACACGGGCACCAGCCCAGGTACGCACCCAAATATCACGGCCCAGTGCATCTGTGCCGAAGATATGCAGGTTATGGGTAACTGTATCAATTGACATGGGATGCTGGTTCGCAAAGGCCACATTCTGCTGAGATACACTAAAGGCGCTAAATACGGGCAGGAAAATAGCACCCAAAATCAATAATATCAAAATAATCATGCAAACCACGGCGGTTGGGCTGCGGCGCAGACGGTTAAAAGCATCTTTGCCAAAGCTGATAGAAGGCCGCGCGATTGCTTCCATATTAGTGGAATCCGTTCCAACCAGTTCAAATGCCTGCTCATCAATATGACCGGAAAGGTCATACTTTAAAGCGGCCGCAGGCTGTGGTGCAGTTTGTTTTTTAGCCATCGTGTCCTTCTCACTCCTTTCCGCCAGTCAGTTTGACGCGTGGGTCAATCAGGCAGTAAATAATATCAACAATTAGGTTTGCAAACACAAGGAATGCACCGTAGAACATGGTTGTGCCGGAAATCATGGTGTAGTCGTTAGTCTGTACGCAGGAAACAAAATATTTGCCCAGGCCGGGAATGGTGAAGATGTTTTCCACCACGAAGGCACCGGTCAGTACAGCAGCGACCAGCGGGCCCATAACGGTGACCACCGGCATAATCGCGTTGCGTACGGAATGCCGCCAAATAATCTGGCTGCGGGAAAGGCCTTTTGCTTTTGCTGTCTTAATGTAGTCCTGCCCAAGTACGTCCAGCATACTGGTACGCATCAATCGGCTGATGGTAGCCATAGAGCCAAACGCAAGGGCAAGAGCGGGTAGAATTTTAGCATTGACGGAGTCCCAGCCCATAATGGCGAATACACACATTCCAGTTGCCTCAAAGAGCTTAAGGCCGAGGAAATACTGCAAAAGAGCACCGATGATAAAGGACGGGACCGAAACACCAATCAGCGCCACCAGCATGGCAATGGTATCTCCGGCTTTGCCGCGGTGAACTGCCGCGACAATGCCCAGCAGCAGGCCGATAACAAAGGCAAAAATCAGGGAACGAATGCCAAGGTCCAGTGAAACAGGGAACGCCTGCCCAATAACATCGGCAACCGGGCGTTTGTCTGCCAGGGAAATGCCGAAATCACCGTGGAAAATGTTGGCAACGTATAAAATGAACTGTGTGAATAGCGGCTTGTCCAGGCCATATTTTGCGTTCATGGCCGCTTTGGTTTCGGGGGGGATGGCCTTAGCACCGACGAATGGGTCGCCGGGGATTAGATGCATCAGAATAAAAGTGACAGCGATGAGCACGAAAATCGTGATCAGGGAGTATACCACTCGTTTCAGTATGTACGAAACCTGTTTTGGCAAGCGAAATCAACTCCTTTGAATTAGCAGCATTCCTTTTCCGTCTGGGCACAAGGGGGGGGCCAAGAGCGTCCCGCTTCCCGTGGCAGCCATTTGCCCGTGCGGTACAGCGCTGCAATAGTATAGTGTTTGCAGATTTTCGTGAACCCAGTGGTCATGAGGCGTCTGCAGCCTGAAAATATCCGCAGGGGAAAAGGTTTCCCCTGCTTATGAAAGGTGCAAAAGGCGGTTTGTCTTTTGCACCTTTCATAAGCAAATAGAGCCACGGTGACCATGGCTCTATTTGCAGATAGACACAATAGAGTGAAATACCGAAACTGTTTGCAGGAAACTGCTTCAGCATTGTCCCTTTTCATAAAGCGTGGCGGAAAACCGCAGCGGCCGCTTTCAGAAAGCTCCGGTACCGCTGCAGCTGGGCAGGGAGAGGACACTGTCCGGTTTGTATAAAAACCATTTTCCGCTCCTTATACCCATAAAACAAGATATGAATTTTAGAAAAAGACTACTTGCATATAATACTGCAAAAAGCGGCATATTGCAAGCCAAAATCCACATTAGCAACATTTTCCCGACACACTTTGTTCTCTTTTGAAGGTATACTTTTGCGTGACGACAAAGAAAAACAGACAGACAGCTGCACTGAAACAAGCGCAGTTGCCTGTCTGTTATCGTTCGTTCTTTTACTGGGAATCTTAAATACGCAGCGTGTGTATACAGAAATTAGCCAACGATTTTTGCGCCGTCCGTAAAGTCGAATTCCTGGAAGCCGGAACGGGTCATGCCGGTAAGCTTCGAGGAAACGACATACGGAACGGTTTCAAAGTACAGCGGGTAGATAGCGCAGTCGGTGGAACAGACCAGCTTTTCTGCCTGGCGCAGGTAATCCTGACGCTTTGCTTCGTCAGCTTCTTTGGTAGCTTTTGTAATCAGGCTGTCGTATTCTTTGCTGGAATATTGGCCGTTATTGTTGCCGTTGCCGGTTGTCCACATATCCAGATAAGTCATAGCATCGTTGTAGTCCGGGGACCAGCCAGCAAAGACCATATCGAAGTTGTGGTTGTTCATAGCGGAAAGACGGGATTTAAAAGCCATCGGCTTCAGTTCCACGTTGATGCCCAATACAGACTTCCACTGCTCCTGATAGAAAGCAGCCTGCTTTTGTGCGCCGGAAGTATCGTCTGTAATCAGGGACAGCTTAAAGGTATCCTTTGTCAGGCCGGCTTCTTTCAGGCCCTCTTCAAAGAGCTTTTTTGCATCTGCAGCGTTAAAGCCGACCAGCTTTTCGCGGCCATTTGCATAGTTTTTGCCGTTGGCACCACTGATGTTGGTCGGTACCAGACCGTCAGCAGCGACGGAGTTGTCGCGCAGAACGTTCTTTACAAGGCTGTTGACGTCGATTGCTTCGCCCAGAGCCTTGCGAATCTTGGCGTTGTCGAGGCCCTTCTTCTTGGTGTTGTACTGGAAATACCAGTTCGCACCAGAAACATAGCTTTCAATCGGCTGGCCCTGAGTCTTCAGGGCGTCCAGCTGGTCACCGTTGACGTTGATGCAGTCAACCTGGCCAGCCTTGAAGGAGTTGATGTTGGAGTTAGCGTCCTTAATCATAACATACTTTACTTTGTTAATCTGGTTGTTCTTCGCATCCCAGAAATCAGGGTTCTTGGTTACGATGATGTGGTCGTCATGTGTCCACTCGGTCAGCTTATATGCACCGTTGGTGACGATTTTCGTTGCGTCCTTGGCGTACTTGTCAGCGCCGATGGACTCATAAGCCTTCTGGTTCAAAGGCATATAAGCGGTAAAGGCCATCATCTGCAGGGCGTAAGGCAGCGGGTTTTCAAAGGTCAGCTCAATGGTGTAGTCGTCCTTTGCTTTGCAGCCGAGGTTCTTCTCAGCAGCTGCGACCTTTGCCTTTTCGGCAGCGGTGCGCTTTGTGGCCGGTGTCTTGGTGGCATCAAAGTAAGCCCGGCCGTTTTTGATGTTTGTGTACACGATGAAAGCATAGGGTGCGGCGTTGGACTGGTCCATGCACTGTTCCCATGCGTAGATGAAGTTTTTTGCGGTGACCTTGTCGCCATTGCTCCATTTTGCGTCCTGCCGCAGGTGGAAGGTGTAGGTCTTTTTGTCCGCGCTGACTTCCCACTGGGTAGCCATATCCGGCTCCGGCTTGTTGTTTTTGTCCAGCCGTGTCAGGCCGGACATAACCATACGCAGAATATCGGAAGAGGCAACATCCTGTGTCTGAACAGTGTTCAGCTCTGGGGGCTCGGCACGAAGGTTTACGGTGACCATGTCCTTGTCAGGAGTGCCAGGGTATAAATTTTTGGTAGATGCAGCAGAGGTTCCGGAAGCAGCCCCGGAAGCAGCAGTGCCGCCTGCGCTGCTGCCGCAGGCAGCCATGGAAACGGCCAGGGTACCCGCAAGAAGCAGAGCAACGACTTTTTGCGCATTCTTCATAACATTTCCTCCATTCGATTGTTCATTCTCACTCTTTCGTACTCAACACGCTACATCGCATATTATACTTCTGAGGTAGGGGAATTGCAAGCATACGGCACTTGATAAGAATTCCCAGATGCACAAACATGTGAGTTCAGCCTGCAAAATATTTGTGCAGAAGAGATATTTATTTGCTGAAAAAGGGATTTTCGTTAGCCGGAATTTAGAAAGGCAGCTTGATAAACTGATATCAGAATGGCGTCGCTTAACAAGGAAACGGAGACCTTTTGCCTAACAAAAAAGCTTTCCCGCATTTTCAAAATTCATTGCTGCAGTATTTTCCCATACCAATATATAAAGAGAGAGAAACCAAAGAAGCGGAAAAAACACGTCTTTGTGACAGGAAAAGAACGTTTTCACATACTTTTGCTAAAAAGGGGTAGAAAAAACATACAAAAAGTATTATAATATTGTCGTTGCAGAGAAAGGCAGAGACTCACTCACCCGGGGAGTTCTGCATATCCATTGACAGGGAGGTACTATGCAGATTTGAAACGCATTTTTTTAATTGTACTGGATAGTGTTGGCATCGGCGAAATGCCGGACGCCAACGTGTACGGAGATGAGGGCAGCAATACGTTGGCAGCAGCTGCCACCAGCCCTTCTTTCTCCATGCCTAATATGCAGAAACTGGGCCTTTTTAACATCGATGGTGTTTCCTGCCGCCCCGCGGCGGAAAATCCCACCGGTGCGTTCGCACGCATGACAGAGGTTTCAAAAGGCAAAGACACAACGATTGGTCACTGGGAAATAGCAGGCATTAACTCTACAAAGCCGATGCCAACCTACCCCAATGGTTTTCCGCTGGACCTGCTGGAAGAGTTCAGCCGCCGGACCGGACGCGGCGTGCTGTGCAACCGGCCGTATTCCGGTACAGAAGTGATTAAGGACTACGGACAGGAGCAGCAGCGCACGGGTGCCCTCATTGTATATACCTCAGCGGACAGTGTGTTTCAGGTGGCTGCCCATGAGGATATTGTTCCGGTGGAAGAGCTTTATAAAGACTGTGAAATTGCCCGTAAGATTTTAACAGGAGAGAACAGCGTTGGCCGCGTCATTGCAAGGCCGTATATCGGCACATGGCCGAATTACACCCGCACAACCCGCCGCCACGATTTTTCCCTCCGGCCGCCGGAAGTTACCATGCTGGACCAGCTTTCGGACGCAGGCAAAGACGTCATAGCGGTCGGCAAGATTAATGACATTTTTGCGGGCTGCGGCATTACGGAATTTACCCGCACAACCGGAAATGATGACGGCTTGGAGAAAACGCTTGCTTTGACAAAGCGTGACTTTAACGGCCTCTGCTTTGTCAATCTGGTGGACTTTGATATGCTGTATGGTCACCGCAACGACGTGGAGGGCTATGCCAAAGGCTTGACTGCTGTGGATAAAGCGATTCCGGGACTGCTGGAGAATATGGGACCGGACGACCTTTTGATGTTCACCGCTGACCACGGCTGTGACCCCAGCACGCCCAGCACCGACCATTCCCGCGAATATACGCCGTGGATGATTGCTGGACCAAAAGTGAAGGCGGGCGCAAATTTGGGTACCCTGCCGACTTTTGCGGATATTGGCGCAACCATTCTGGACGCTTTTGATGTGCCGCAGAAGATTACCGGCACTTCCCGCTTAACACAGATTTTAGGCTGACTTGGAACTTTTATTTTGCTGTACAGCCTGCAGTACGGCAGTGTGCCGTGTATCCGTGCGGGTTTGCATAAAATCTTTTATCTCATCTGTTTTTACAGGAGGAAGAAAAAATGAAAAAAATGAACAAACTGCTGGCCGCTGTTCTAGCCGGCGCCGTAGCTGTTTCGGCAGCAGGCTGCGGTGGTGCCGCAAGTTCCGGTTCTTCTGCAGCAGCGGGCGGTGCCGCATCTGCAGCCAGCACTTCCGGCGCAGCAGGCAGCGCAAAGGGCTATAAGATTCGCATGGTTACCGATACCGGCGGAGTCAACGACCAGTCCTTCAACCAATCTTCTTGGGAGGGCCTGCAGAACCTGAAGAAAGAAGCCAGTGCGGATATCAACTACATGGAATCCAAGCAGGAAAGCGACTATGCCACCAACCTGGACAAGGCTGCTGACGATGACGCAAAGCTTATCTGGGGCATCGGTTTCGCTATGGCAAAGGCTATTAGCACAGCAGCTAAGGCAAATCCGGATATCAATTATGCCATCGCTGATAACGGCTATGATGCTTCCAGCATGCCGAAAAATGTGACGGGCGTTATGTTCCGTGCACAGGAGCCTTCTTTCATTGTCGGTTACATTGCAGGCAAGACTACAAAGACCGGTAAGGTCGGTTTTGTCGGCGGTATCAACAGCAACATCATCGACCAGTTCGAGTATGGCTATAAGGCCGGTGTTGCCTATGCGGCAAAAGAACTGAATAAGAAGATTACGGTCAATGCACAGTATGCAGAGAGCTTCTCCGATTCTTCCAAGGGCAAGGCAATCGCAAACAGCATGTACTCCAGCGGCTGCGACATTGTGTTCCATGCAGCCGGTGGTGTTGGCGTTGGTGTTATCAATGCTGCAAAAGACAGTGGCAAATACGCTATCGGCGTTGACCGTGACCAGGCTTACCTGGCACCGAACAATGTCCTGACCTCTGCACTGAAGCTGGTTCATTCCGCGGTTGAGGACGTTTCCAAAAAGTCCATGAAGGGCGAGGCAATCGGCGGCAAGACCTACACCTACGGCCTGACCGAAGATGCTGTTGGCATTCCGACCGAGCATAAGTTGATGGGCGACGCTACTTATAATGCTGCTATGAAGGTCGAATCCGACATTAAGAGCGGCAAAATCGTGCCTCCGGCAAACAAGGCAGAGTACGAGAAGTTCCAGAAAACACTGTAAGAACGAATAAAATCGGGATACTCTCATTGAGTTCCCTGTAAGGGCGGAACGCTCTCCTTGGGCGCTCCGCCTTTTTCGGAATTCAGTCATCCTACGCGGAGGTAAGACGAAATGGAGGTCAGCAGCGAGTATGCTGTGCAAATGCGCGGCATAACGAAATATTTTGGTACTTTTTGTGCGCTGGACCATGTGGACCTGAATGTAAAGAAAGGCACGATTCACTCTTTACTGGGCGAAAACGGTGCGGGCAAAAGTACGCTGATGAATGTGCTGTACGGGCTTTACCAGGCAGATGAGGGTGAGATTTACCTGAACGGGAAAAAGGCAGATATCACCAGCCCTAATGTGGCCATTGCCCACGGCATCGGCATGGTGCATCAACACTTCATGCTGGTGGATAATTTTACGGTTACACAGAACATTATCCTCGGCAACGAAACGACCAGCCACTTTGGTGTGCTGAACATGAAAAAAGCACGGAAAGACGTTAAAAATCTGGTAAAAAAATATGGACTGGAAGTGGACCCCGACGCAAAAGTAGAGGACATTTCTGTTGGTATGCAGCAGCGTGTGGAAATTTTGAAGGCGCTGTACCGCGGTGCCGATTTGCTGATTTTGGACGAACCGACAGCTGTCCTGACACCACAGGAAATTGATGACCTGATTAAAATCCTGCACAATCTGATTGCCGACGGCAAAACCATTATCATTATTACACATAAGCTGAAAGAGATTAAGGCAAGTTCCAGCACCTGCACCATCATTCGCCGCGGCAAGTATATCGATACCGTGAATGTGGCGGATTGTGATGAGGAGGACTTAGCGTCCAAAATGGTTGGCCATGCGGTACAGTTGGTGGTACAGAAGACGCCGGCAAAACCGGGCAAGACAGTTTTTGAAATTGACAATCTGCACGTTAAGGACGAACGCGGTCTGCCAGCGGTCAATGATTTGTCGCTAAAGGTGCACGCAGGCGAAATTGTCGGTTTGGCAGGCATTGACGGCAACGGCCAAAAAGAGCTGGTAGAGGCCATTACCAACCTGTGCAAAACGGAAAGCGGAACCATTCGGATAAACGGTACGGAAATTCAGAATACCACACCGTACAATACAGTGCACCACAAGGTCGCAACGATTCATGAGGACCGCCAGCGCCGCGGTTTGGTTATGGACTTTTCAGTAAAAGAAAATATGGTACTGGAAAAGTACAATCAGGAACCGTTCTGTCACCGGGGGCTGCTCAACCGCGGTGAAATTGCGTCCTACACAAAGGACCTCATTAAGGACTATGATATTCGTCCGGCGGACTGTGTGGACGAACCGGCCCGCGGTCTTTCCGGTGGCAACCAACAAAAGGTTATCATCGCTCGTGAAGTGGCGAACGAGCCGGATTTGCTGATTGCCGTGCAGCCGACACGCGGACTGGACGTCGGCGCAATCGAGTATGTACATAAGACACTGATTCGGGAACGGGACCACGGCTGTGCCATTCTTTTGGTGTCGTTGGAACTGGACGAGATTATGAGCGTTTCTGATACGATTTCTGTTCTGTACAAGGGACAGATTGCAGGCAGTTTTAAGCAGGGCGAAGTGGACGAGAAAACAATAGGCCTGCTGATGGCAGGAGGCAAACTGAATGGATAGAACAGTAAAAATCCTGAAAAAGCCGATTACCTCTACGATTATCGCTATTTTGTGCGGTTTCCTCGTGGCAGCCATCGTGCTGGCCGTAACCGGCTACAACCCGGGGGCGTCCTTCGGTGCCCTGTTCAACGGCATTTTGGGGCGGCCAAAGTACATTTCCAACGTGATTATCAAGGCAACCCCCATTACGCTGACTGCCCTGAGTGTGGCGTTTGCCTATAAAGTGGGGCTGTTCAATATCGGCTCAGAAGGGCAGTACATAGTGGGTGCGATGACCGCAAATATTGTAGGCTATCTGTGCAATTTTCCACCGGTCATTCAAATTCCGCTGGTTGTGATTTCCGGCATGGTTGCCGGCGCGCTTTGGGGCGGCATTGTGGGATTCCTGAAGGCAAAGTTCGGCATTCATGAGGTGCTGACCAGCATTATGCTGAACTGGATTGCGCTGTACCTTTCCAATCTGGCGGTGCAGTCCTCTGTCTTCCACCAGCCGAACACAATGGCTGCTTATCCGGTGAATCCCAGCAGCTATACCATGCTGCTGCCGAACTGGAAAACCAGCGACGCGGGCATCGCTTTTCTCAGTCAGCATAAGCTGCTGAAGGAAGTGCTGCTGAAAACGGACGTCAACTTTGGCTTCCTGGTGGCGATTGCCGCTGCCATTCTGGTATGGCTGCTGCTGTACCGTTCTTCCCGCGGCTATGAACTGCGTGCTGTGGGTCTTAACCGGGACGCGGCGGAATTTGCCGGCATTTCCGTCACTAAAAATATCGTGCTTACCATGCTGATTGCCGGTGCCCTTTCCGGTCTGGCAGCATCCATGGCCATTACCGGCACAAATCCGCACCGCATTTCTATCCTTTCCGCCTTTGAAAACAACGGATTTAATGGTTTGTCAGTTGCCTTCATTGCGGGCAGCTCACCAATCGGCTGTATTTTTGCGGGCCTGCTTTTCGGCGGTCTACTGTACGGCGGCCAGTCCATTCAGGCCAACATTGGTGCCCCCAGTGAAATTATCAACATTATGATTGGCACGATTGTGTTCTTTGTTGCCCTGACAAAAGTAGTTCCGGCGCTGGCTGTGCGGCTGGAGAAAAGGGGGATGCGCAATGCTAAATAACATTTCCTTATTGGTAGGAATTACCCTGATGTATTCGGCACCGCTGATTTTTGGTGCTTTGGCGGGTGTCATTTCCGAACGCTCCGGCGTGGTCAACCTCGGTATTGAGGGCATGATGACCGTTGGTGCCTTTGTGGGTGCGGCAGTTGGCTATTTTTCTGGAAACGCGTGGATTGGGTTTCTGGCGGCTGGGATTGCGGGCGCGGCTTTTGCGCTGCTTCATGCCATTGCAGCAGTTACGTTTAAAGCGGACCAGACCATTTCTGGCATTGCGCTGAATTTGATTGGACCCGGGCTGGCGCTGTTCCTGTGCCGCCTGTGTTTCTCCGGTGCGACTATGAGCCAGCCAGTTCCGCACAAGCTGCCGAAAATTTTGGGCGACGCACAGGAAAATACCGTCGCACAGAACCTGAACCTTGACATTACGGTTGTGCTGGCGCTGGCAACTATGCTGATTATGTGGTTTGTGCTGTACCGCACAAAGTGGGGTCTGCGTATTCGTTCTGTCGGTGAGCATCCGGCGGCGGCGGATACGCTGGGTATCAGCGTAGACCGTACACGCTACATTTGTGTCCTTGTTTCCGGTATGCTGGCCGGTTTGGGCGGCGCTTCTATGACACTGGCCGTTATCCAGCAGTTTACACCAACCGCTATCAGCGGCCATGGCTTTATTGCACTGGCCGCAGTGATTTTCGGCAAATGGACACCGCAGGGTGCCTATGGTGCCTGCCTGCTGTTCGGCTTTGCCGAAGCGCTGTCGGTGTTCCTTGGTTTAAAGAATGTGCCGATTCCAACCGAAGTGCTGGCAATGCTGCCTTATATTTTAAGCATTGTGGTACTGGTCCTGTTTGTCGGCCGTTCCGTAGCACCGAAGGCAGACGGCCTGCCCTACGAAAAGGGTACACGCTGAACAATGTAAAAACCGGGACGACTCCCTTGTGTGGTCGCCCCGCTTTTGCTTTTTTGGAAAATTGAGAAAGAAGGATTTTATAATGGATACACAAAAAATATGCAGTATGGTGGACCATACCCTGCTGAAACAGGATGCCACTTGGGCACAGATTCAGAAAATCTGTGACGACGCTATGCATTACCACACGGCTTCCGTGTGTATACCGGCAAGCTATGTGAAACAAGCAAAAGATTATGTCGGGGACCGCATGGCGGTTTGTACGGTAATTGGATTTCCAAACGGATACACGACCACAGCAGCCAAAGTTTTTGAGGCGAAGGACGCACTGGCAAACGGCGCGGACGAAATCGATATGGTTATCAACATCGGTTGGGTAAAGGACGGCTTGTATGACAAAGTGCTGGACGAGATTCAGCAGCTTCGCAAAGCCTGCGGCAACCATATCCTGAAAGTGATTATTGAAACCTGCCTTTTGACGGAAGAAGAAAAAATCCATATGTGCAAAGTCGTGACTGAATCCGGCGCTGACTTTATTAAGACCTCTACCGGATTTTCAGAGGGCGGCGCAACCTTTGCAGATGTGGCGCTGTTCCGGAAATATGTTGGCCCACAGGTGCGTATTAAAGCCGCGGGCGGTATTGCATCCCTTGCAGATGCACAGAAATTCATTGAGCTGGGTGCCAGCAGACTTGGCACCAGCCGCATCATTAAAATTCTGAAAAAGCAGGAAGCGCAGGGCTAATAGGTTTGCGTGGAAAGGGAGAAATTTGATATGCGCATGTATGATATTATCGCAAAAAAACGCGACGGCGGCACACTGACACAAGAAGAAATTCAGTATTTTATTACAGGTTATGTAAACGGAGACATTCCGGATTATCAGGCCAGCGCGTTTCTAATGGCGATTTATCTGCGCGGCATGTCAGCAGCGGAAACCGCACAACTGACACTGGCCATGGCACATTCCGGTGATATGGTGGACCTGTCTGCTATTTCGGGCATTAAGGTAGATAAACATTCCACCGGCGGTGTAGGGGATAAAACTACCCTGATTGTTGCACCGGTGGCTGCCTCTTTGGGTGTGCGGGTTGCTAAGATGAGCGGACGCGGTTTGGGGCATACAGGCGGCACCATTGATAAACTGGAGTCCATTCCCGGCCTGTCCACGGCGCTGAGTCAGAAACGCTTTTTTGAGATTGTACAGGAAGTGGGCTGCTGTGTTGTCGGACAGACCGGAAACCTGGTGCCGGCGGACAAAAAGATGTATGCCCTGCGGGACGTAACTGCTACCGTCAGTTCTATTCCGCTGATTGCCTCCAGTATTATGAGTAAAAAGATAGCGGCGGGCGCGGACCGGATTCTGCTGGACGTCAAAACCGGCAGCGGTGCCTTTATGAAAACCAAGGAGGACTCCATTCGTCTTGCGGAGGCAATGGTGCAGATTGGTGAACACGTTGGCCGCAGGACAGTTGCGCTCATTACCGATATGGACCGTCCGCTTGGCAGATGTATTGGCAATGCACTGGAAATAAAAGAAGTCTGTCAGACACTGCACGGCGAGGGCCCGGATGACCTGACGACTGTTTGTCAGGAGCTGGCGGCCAATATGCTGTATCTTGCCGGAAAAGGCGAACCGGACGTCTGCCGCAAAATGGCACGGGAACAAATGAGCAACGGCGCAGGCTTTCGTAAATTTGAGGAAATGGCTGCCGCGCAGGGCGGAGATATTTCTGTGTTGGAAAACCCGGACCGTTTCCCCAAGGCTGGAGCATCGTATACCGTTGCAGCGGAACAGGATGGCTGGATGACCGCCATGGATACAGAAAAGTGCGGCATTACGGCGGTTGAGCTGGGTGCCGGACGTGAAAAGAAAGGGGAAGCCATTGACCACAGCGCCGGTATTGTGCTGCAGAAAAAAACCGGCGACCGTGTGCAGCGCGGGGAGCCGATTGCTGTCCTATATGCCGCGACGGACGAAAAGTGCCGTGCAGCTGCGGAGCTTTTCCGCAGCGCGGTTGTAATTAGCAGCCAGAAGCCGACCGCGGTTCCGTTGATTCATGCGAGAGTAACAGCGGATGGTGTAGAAAAATTTGCCTAAAAAATATATTTAATTTCCGGCCGCGGGGGAAAATCCTGCGGCTTTTTCATGTCGTCTTTTTGCCGCTTGTATGTCCGCACGGCGAATTCCGTTTGTCTTGCAGGCAAAAGCATGGTATAATCTATTCAATTAAACAGGATACTGTAAAAATGCGGAAAAAGAGAAAAATTTGTTTTTCCCGTGTTATCAGCAGAAAAAAGAACGAAAAGAGAATACTATGGATTTTCAATCACTGCAAATTATGCCCGAAATTCTCAAAAATTTAAAGCGTACCGGTTATACTGAACCTACACCGATTCAGCAGAAAGCCATTCCGCAGGTGCTGCAAAAGCGCGACCTGTTTGGCTGTGCCCAGACAGGCACCGGAAAAACAGCTGCTTTTGCCGTGCCCATTCTGCAAAGATTGGCACAGGCGCCGGTTTCCGGTCACCCTATCCGCGCATTGGTATTAACGCCTACCCGTGAACTGGCCATTCAAAACTACGACAATTTTCGCTTGTACGGAAAGGGACTTCCTTTAAACTGCTGTGTCATTTACGGCGGTGTCAGCCAGAATGCCCAGGTTCAGCAGCTGAAGAAAGGCGCCGAAATTTTGCTGGCCACGCCTGGTCGGCTGAACGACCTGATTGGGCAGGGCTATATCGACCTGTCACACCTGGAGATTTTTGTATTGGATGAGGCGGACCGCATGTTGGATATGGGCTTTATCCGTGACGTGAAGCGGGTGATTGCACAGCTGCCCGCGCAGCGGCAGAACCTGATGTTCAGCGCTACCTTGCCGAAAGAGATTCGTTCACTGGTGGACAGCATCCTGCAGGACCCGATAGAAATCAGTGTAACGCCGCCCTCTACTACAGTAGACGCCATTGCGCAGGAAGTTTGTTATGTCGATAAAAACAACAAGGGCAAGCTGCTGATTTGGGCGTTGAAAGACCCGCGTATTTCTTCGGCACTGGTCTTTACCCGCACCAAACACGGCGCGGACCGTGTGGTGCGTGACCTTACCCGTGCCGGCATTACAGCGGCAGCCATTCACGGAAACAAAAGCCAGAATGCCCGTCAGGCAGCGCTGACCAAGTTCCGCTGCCATCAGGTGCGTGTGCTGGTGGCAACGGATATTGCCGCCCGCGGCATTGATATTCCGGATATTTCGCACGTCTTTAATTTTGATATTCCGGAAGTACCGGAAACGTACGTCCACCGTATTGGCCGTACAGCCCGTGCCGGCAGCAGCGGCACTGCGATTTCTTTTTGCAGCATCGATGAAAAAGCGGATTTCAAACAGATTGAAAAGCTGATTCGGAAAAAAGTGCCGGAGATTAAAGAGCACCCGTATCCCATGCAGAATCTGGTGCCCATGAGTAAAGAGGAGCGCCAAAAGAAGCAGGTGAAACGCCGTGCTGCAGCACAGGCGGCACGCAATCGCCGCATGGAGAAAGCACCTGCACAGAAACACAGTGCGCCCAAAAAGCCGGAGAAACATACAGCACATCAGAACGTCCACAAAAATGGGGCCAAAGGTAAAGCATCTGCTGGCATTGACGCAGCGAAAAAGCAGAACTTTCCGAAGGCATCTGTTCCCGCCGCAAAAAAGCACAGTCGTCCGGTGGAGAAATCACGTGTGCCTGTGCCAAAGGAATCAGCACATCGGCAGGTACGCCGTGACCTGATGAAATATCTGCCGAAACCGCTGCGCAGCCGTCCGGCTGACCAGCCGCTGAAGCATCATCTGTAAAAAAGCATCCCAAACGAAATGACACCCCTTGCAGAAGGAGGATACTATGGCATTCTCAAAGCCAATGCGCTTTGCCATTTCGGCACTGACAAGGAATACCAGTAAAATCAACATTAAAAAAAGTTATAAACTGGCGCGGCGGTTTGACCGTGCCGCACATCCGTCTTTGCTGCAGCCACTGTACCGCCCCTGGAATCAAGTGGTTTTTTGCCAAGGACATGAGGTCCCTGTACGCATTTTTACACCGGACGGCAGCAAACGCCGCCCGGGGGACCTACTCCTGTTTTTCCATGGCGGCGGTTGGGTGCTGGGGGATATTGACTCCTATAATGATGTGTGTATTTTGATGGCTCGTCTGACGGGCTGCCAGGTCATCAGCGTAGATTATCGTCTGGCACCGGAACACCCCTTTCCGGCAGGACTGCAGGACTGTTTGGCTGCGGTCAGCAGTGTCTTTCTGCACGCGGATACTTTTTCTGTAGATGCTTCCCGCATTACCTTGATTGGCGATTCCGCTGGGGGAAATTTGGCGGCGGCGGTGTCTTTGGTTCTGCGCGACCAAGGAAAAACGGTCCCCGCACGCCAAATTTTGCTTTATCCCAGCACCCATTATGACCACAATCCGAAAACTTCCCCGTATGTGTCTATCCGTACCAATGGGTGGAACAATATGCTCACTTCCCAGCGGGTAGAAGACTATGTCGATTTGTATAAAAGCAGCGATGAGGATTTGCACAATCCGTATTTTGCACCGCTGAATGAAACGGACTGTTCTCGTCAGCCGAAAACATTGGTTTTAACAGCGGAGTTCGATCCGCTGCGGGACGAGGGGGAAGCGTACGGCCAAAAACTGAAAAATGCCGGCAATGTGGTGGAAATGCACCGCATTCCGGACTGTCTGCACGGCTTTTTGTCTTTGCCGGGGTATCCGGTGCCTGTGCGGACGGCCTATCAATATATCAATGCGTTTCTGGATGTTACAGAACATTCCGTACAGCAATGGGAGGAGAAACGCAGCTGAAAGTTTCACACAAGAATTGTGAAAACCTGTTCGGCGGGCGAAGGAGGGAGAATCTTGAGCCATTCGAAGTTTCGGTGGGCACGGCTGGATACAGCAGCGAAAATTTTTCCATGTACCAGCAGCCGCCGCGACCCCAAGGTGTTTTGTTTTGTCTGCGAACTGAAGGAACTGGTACAGCCGGGTCCGCTGCAGCAGGCGCTGGAGCAGACACTGGAGCTGTTCCCAGGCTTTCAAGTCATTTTGAAACGTGGCATGTTTTGGTATTACTTGGAGGAATCAGATATTCGCCCCGTGGCACGAAAAGAGTATCGGCCGCCGTGTTCGCCGCTTTATGACCGTGACGTACACACGCTGCTGTTTGAAGTAACTTACTATGAATGCCATGTTAATCTGGAAGTGTTTCACGCTGTTTCGGACGGAACCGGTGCTATGCACTTTCTGCGGGTTCTTATTTTTCGGTATTTGCAGATTGTACACCCCAAAGAACTGGGGGGACTGCCGGACCTTGACTATGATGCCAGTGAAACACAAAGCATGGATGACAGTTTTGAGCGGTATGCGAATCATCAAAAAAAGCCGAAAACACGCCATGTGCACCGTGCTCTGCACCTGCATGGAACGAAAGAGCCGGACGGAAATTTGAATGTTGTCATTGGAACGGCGCCGGTCAAAGCCCTGTTGGACTACAGTCACCGCTGCAAAACAAGCCTGACGATGGTGCTGTGCGCGCTGGTGATTCGTGCCATTCGCAGCGAAATGCCGGTGCGGGACCTGAAGCGGCCGGTTGTATTGGCTGTTCCAGTCAATCTGCGCAACCATTTCCGTTCCGCTTCAGCGCGCAACTTTTTCAGTGTTATGGACGTTGGCTACAACTTTTCCAAAGGAGACGGCAGTATGCAGGATATCCTGCATACGTTGGAACAGCAGTTTCAGAAGGGCCTTTCTCCGGCGGAGCTGCAGTACCGTGTTAACCAGTATATAGGGCTTATCCGAAACCCGTTTGCGCGGATTTCACCGCTGTCTTGTAAGGATTTTGCCATGCGTGTGGGCTACCGTTCCACCAGCCGAAAAGAGACCAGCGCGGTTTCTAATGTTGGCATTATCCATATGCCGCCGCAGGTTGCGCCCTATCTGCGCCAGTTTGCGGTCTTTGTCAGTACAGAAAAGATGCAGCTATGCAGTTTGACCTATGAGGACAAAATTACATTCAGCTTTTCTTCCGCTTTTGCGGATACAGATATTCAGCGCTGCTTTTTCCGCTTTCTGACAGCGGAGGGAATTCCAGTGGAGGTTGACACAAACCTTTCAGAAAACAGGTAAGGGGGCGCATGATATTGAAATACTGTGATAAGTGTAAAGTTAGTGTTCGGGGAAATCGGGAGCACTGCCCGCTCTGCAATGCAGTTCTGCACGGTGAAGCGGAGCCGAGCGGCTTCCCAAGACTGCCCAATGAACATAAAAAACATAAGCTGTGGATTTCCATTCTGGCGCTTTCCAGTGTGTCGGCGTGTATTATCTGTCTGCTGCTGAATTTTTTGTTTCGCAAACATGGGCAGTGGAGTCTTTTTGTGCTGGGCGGTGTTGTCTGTATGTGGATGACGCTGGGGCTGGCACTTTATAAACAGCGGAATATCCCAAAGACCATGGTATGGGAAGTCTTTTTAGTCGGTCTGCTGAGTGTCCTGTGGGATTATTTTACCGGTTGGTGGGGATGGAGCATCAATTATGTACTGCCAATCGTCAGCATGGGTGTTATGGTTGTACTTGTGTTTCTCAGCCGCCTGTTCCATGTGGCGGCTGGCAGCTTGATTGTGTATTTGCTGGTGGATGCCCTGATGGGTGTTATTCAGCTGGTTCTGCTTTTAACAGGCTGCATTACGGTGCCGCTGCCCAGCCTGCTGTGTGTAGGTGTAAGCACGGTTATGCTGGCGGCTATGCTGATTTTTCGCGGCAGGAAAGTCAGAGAGGAACTACGCAGAAGGCTTCATTTATAATCTGGCCGGGGGAATACGAGGATGGACTATAATGAACTGGTTTCAGTATGCATGGAAATAGGTTGTCTGCTGATAAAATATGGTGCAGAAATTTACCGTGCAGAGGAATCTATGCATCGTTTTTTTGCGGCCTATCACGTTGCGGACAGCAATATTTTTGCCCTGACGACCTGCATCAATGTGACCATTTCGCGGCCAGACGGCGTGCCTATTACGCGTATTTGCCAAATAGAAGACCGCTGCATGGACTTGGAAAAAGTTGACCGTTTGAATGACCTGTGCCGGCATGCCTGTCATGTGCGGCCACCGCTGGATAAGCTGAAAGAACAGGTGCTGGAGATAGAAAAATCTTCGGGGAGTCCCCGCTGGCTGCGCACACTCGGATTTGCGGGTGTGGCCTTTGGCTTTACACTCTTCTATGGCGGCAGTGCAGCGGATGCGGCAGTCAGTGCTCTGACCGGTCTGCTGGTCTGTTGGATGCAGGGTGTCTTTTTAAAATACCATGCCAATTCTTTCTTTTCTACCATTTTGGAAAGTGCGGGCATCGGCATTATCTGTTTGAGCGCGGCACATTTTTTCCCGAGTTTAAGCATTGACCACATGATTATCGGCGGTGTTATGAATTTGGTTCCTGGAATCGCGATTACCAGCTTTATGCGGGATATCCTTTCTGCTGATTACCTTTCCGGTATGCTGCGTTTTGTGGAAAGTATGCTGGTTGCCATGGCGATTGCACTGGGAGTTGGCGTTGTCATGGTCATTTCCAGAATTCTGTGGGGGGTGTGACAAATGCAGTTCCTGCTTCCGTGCTGTTATGGCTTTGTTGCTTGTGTGGCATACTGTATGTGTGTGCACCTGAAAGGCTGGCGAATGGTCTGGGCATCACTTGGCGGTGCGATTGGCTGGTGCATTTATCTTTTATTTGGCTTTTCCCATAATGATTTGTTTCAATACCTAATGGCCTCCATCGCCGTTTCGGCTTATTCGGAAGTGATGGCGCGGCTGAATAAAACACCGGTCACAGGTTTCCTACTGGTTTCCATGCTGCCCATGGTGCCAGGCGGCGGCATTTACAACACTATGCAGTACGCGGTTTCCGGTGACAACAGCAGGTTTTTAAGTACAGGTCTGCATACCTTTGGCATTGCAGGTGCAATTGCACTGGGTGTTTTGCTGGTTTCCTCCACAGTACGCTTGTTCACGACGGTAAAACATCAAAAAGAAGAGGAACGCCTCAGAAGACAGAGTGACGCCTCTTCCAAATAGATTTGACACATCGAAAATCAAGAAGGTCCTGCCTACAGATGGTGAAATCTGTGGGCAGGGCCCTCTTTTGTTGTCGGAAAAATCAGAGATGATGTTTTTTATCCTTTTCCAGCCGATTTACAATTGACTGATTGATGAGTTCCAGCGTTTTTACACGCACAAATTTTTTATCGTCTGCTTCAATAATGTGCCATGGGGCAAAGTCGGTGGAAGTGTACTGCAACATATCATTGGCAGCTGTTTCATACTGCGGCCATTTTTTGCGGTTGCGCCAGTCTTCATCTGTAATTTTCCACTGTTTTGTGGGGTCATTCTTCCGGGCTTCAAACCGGCGCAGCTGTTCGTCTGGGTCTATCTGCAGCCAGAATTTGATGATGACGGCGCCCCAGTCGTGCAGCTGCCGCTCGAATTCATTGATTTCGCGGTAAGCACGCTGCCAATCCTCCGGCGTGCAGAATCCCTCAATGCGTTCCACCATGACACGGCCGTACCATGAACGGTCAAAGATAACAATATGGCCGTCCTTTGGCAGGTGCCGCCAGAAACGCCATAGAAAATGTCGGCCTTTTTCTTCCCAGCTTGGTGCAGCAATCGGCACAACTTCGTAGCCGCACGGGTCCAGCGCTTCGGAAACACGCTTGATATTGCCGCCTTTTCCGGCGGCGTCCCAGCCCTCATATACAATTATGACGGGCACTTTTCTGCGGTAGATGATATTGTGCAGTTCCGAAAGGCGCGCCTGCTCTTTTTTCAGATGTTTTTTATACTTGTCCTTTTTCAAGGTTGGAGAAAGGTCAACATTCTGTATTTTTGGCATGGTCAGCAAGTGATACAGCCCGGGGTCAATGGCGCCGGAAGCGGTCTGCGGTACAGCGGCCTTTTCCGCATGAAGTTTCAGCGCTTTGTGTACAGCGTCGTTTACTGTGCGAAACACCGCAAGCGTGCGCACTTCATCGTTCATGCCGGAGATGACGTGCCACGGCGCATAGGGGGTGTTGGTATACTCCAGCATTTCATCAAAGACACTATAGTATTTGTCGTACTGACGGCAGCGGCGCCAGTCATCCGGCGTGACGCGCCATTCGGTGTTTTTGTCGCTGTCCAGTTTTTCCAGCCGTGCCTTTTGCTCTTTCTGTGTAATATGGAGAAAGAACTTAATAATTAAATATCCGTTGTCGGTCAGGTTACGCTCGAAATTGTTGATTTCGTTCATATGGCGCAGGTTTGTCAGGTCATCCACCGCTTCCTCCAGTCGGAGAATGCTGACTTCCTGGTACCAGGAGCGGTCCATAATGGACATTTGTCCGGCCTCCGGCAGTGTCAGCCAGTGACGCCACATGACCGGTTCACGGCGTTCCAGCGGGGTGGGCGGCTGTGTGTTGACGACTGTAAACCAGCGCGGGTCAAAATTGAGAATCAGGCGGGAAATCACACGGCCCTTTCCGGAACTGCCCCAGCCTTCAAACAGAATGATAACGGGCAGACCGGCGGCTTTCATCGGGCCGTCCAGTGCGGACAGCGATGCCTGCAGCGGCTTGATTCGCTTTTTGTAGTCTTCTTTGAAAACGGTTTCTTTCATATTTACTTTTTCCAGCATAAGAGGGGCCTCCTGTTCATAGAAACGGCGGTATGTCCTAGCACCACTGCAGATATTTGACAGAAAGGAGAGGTACCTTCCAAAAATCGGTATTAAGTATACACGGATTTTTTATTTTCAGCAATCATTTTATTAAAAATCACGAAGAAATTCTAAGTGAAAACCGCCGCGTTTCCGTTTTGCTTTTGCATAAAAATGTGTTATAATGACGTGTAACTGATGTCTGCAGAATTTGGCAGAAAAGGGGGCGCCGGCGTGATTGTTTTGGGGATAGACCCGGGCTATGCCATTGTTGGCTGGGGCGTTCTGCGCACGCGGGCAGGGCGCTATGTTCCGCTGGCATCCGGTGCTATCACTACGCCGGCAGGTGCACCGTTCGGTCTGCGTCTGCAGCAAATTTATGATGAATTAAATGCTGTGCTGGAACGCTGGAAGCCGCAGGCCGCCGCGATTGAAAAACTGTATTTTACGAACAATAAAACAACCGGCATCGGTGTGGCAGAAGCCAGAGGCGTTATTCTGCTGGCCTGTCAGCAGGCCGTGTGCCCCGTGTACGAATACACGCCCATGCAGGTGAAGCAGGCGGTAACCGGCTATGGCAATGCCAAAAAGCCGCAGGTCATGGAAATGACACGCCGCCTGCTGTGCCTGAAAGAGGTTCCTCGGCCGGACGATACAGCGGATGCATTGGCTATGGCCATTACCCACGGGCAGGCAAGTGCCAGCGCCATGCGCCGCCAGACTTTGGAACAGTTCCGTCAGTAGGAGGCACAGAATGTTTTACAGCTTAAAAGGTACTTTAACACACATAGAGCCTAACATTGCAGTGATAGAATGCGCGGGTGTTGGCTTTTTATGCCGTACGACTATGAACACGCAAAAGGCACTGCCGCAGCTTGGACAGGAAGCAAAACTTTATACACACCTGAATGTGCGGGAAGATGCGCTGGAGCTGTTTGGTTTTGCAACCAAGGCAGAACTGAACTGCTTTAAAATGCTGACAACTATCAGTGGTGTGGGACCAAAGGCAGGGCTGTCCATTCTTTCTGTACTGACGCCGGAGCAGGTCGCTGCCGCGGCCGCTACGGGTGACAGCAAGGCCTTTACTCGTGCGAACGGGGTAGGACCAAAACTTGGCCAGCGCATTGTGCTGGAAATGAAAGATAAAGTAAAATCTATGCAGGCCGCCGACCCGTCCCTATTGCAGCAGCCGACTGGCGTTCTTTCGGCGGCGGGCAATGCGGAAGCGGCAGTCAATGCCCTGACGGTATTGGGATACTCTGTCAGTGAGGCAAACAGCGCGGTCGCCAAACTGGACAGCAGCCTGCCGGTGGAAGAACTGATTCGTCTGGCACTGAAAAGCTTTGGCAGTGCCAGATAAGCGGAAAGGGTGCCGGTGAAAACGCCGGGGAAAGGAGGCTGCCAGCTTGGAGTACAAGGAAGACGACTTTGATTTGGAGAACCGAATGGTCGCACCGGAATATTCACCGGACGATGAAGAAACGGAAAATCCGCTGCGGCCGCGCCACCTGGCGGATTATATCGGGCAGGAAAAGGTGAAGTCCAACCTCGCTGTCTTTATAGAAGCGGCCCTCCAGCGGCAGGAAACGCTGGATCATGTACTGCTTTACGGGCCACCGGGACTGGGCAAAACAACGCTTGCAGGTATTATTGCAAACGAGCTGGGAGTAAACCTGCGGGTCACTTCCGGTCCAGCCATTGAACGGCCCGGCGATTTGGCGGCGATTCTGACAAACCTGAACCAGGGGGATGTACTGTTTATTGATGAGGTGCACCGCCTGCCGCGTACCGTAGAGGAAATTTTGTATCCGGCAATGGAGGATTACTCCATTGATATTATTACCGGCAAAGGACAGATGGCGGCAAGCTACCACCTGCCGCTGCCGAAGTTTACACTAGTGGGTGCCACTACCCGGGCAGGTCAGCTTTCCGCACCGCTGCGGGACCGCTTTGGTGTGGTGCTGCGTCTGGAAATGTATTCTCCGCAGGAGTTAGCACAAATAGTCACACGGTCTGCGAAAATTCTGGGCATTGCTATCGATGCCGATGGTGCGCTGGAGATTGCCTCGCGCAGCCGCGGTACCCCGCGCATTGCCAACCGAATGCTCAAACGGGTACGGGATTTTGCGCAGGTTTCCAGTGACGACGGTGTTATCAATTACAATACCGCTAAGCTGGGATTGGACCGCATGGAAGTCGATGAATTGGGATTGGATGCCAATGACCGGCGGCTGCTAACCACGATGATTCGTTACTACAACGGCGGACCGGTCGGCCTGGAAACGCTGGCCGCTGCCATTGGGGAGGAGGCGGTCACCCTGGAGGATGTATATGAGCCATATCTCATGCAGATTGGTTTTCTGGCACGCACGCCGCGCGGCCGTGTTGCGACCAAGGCGGCGTATTGCCATTTGGGCCTGAAGCCGCCGGGAGAGGACGTCCCGCAGCAGCAGAAGATTTACTAAGGTTTCTTTCCCTATATAGGGATTTTATAGATAGAAAATATAGACAGACAGATTGATATAGGAGTGAAAAACAATGGGCAGACTATTTGGTACGGACGGTGTCCGGGGAATTGCAAACAAAGAACTTACTTGTGAGCTGGCATTGCAGATTGGCCGTGCGGCGGCAACGGTTCTTACGGACGCTGAAAATCGTCACCCGCGTATTCTGATTGGCAAGGATACCCGTATTTCTTCTGATATGCTGGAGGCTGCTATTACGGCCGGTCTTTGCAGCGTAGGTGCCGATGTCGTACAGCTGGGGGTTATCCCCACGCCGGCCGTTGCTTTTTTGGTCGGCAAGTATGAGGCAGATGCTGGTGTTATGCTGACCGCCAGCCATAACCCCTGCCAGTTTAACGGTATTAAGATTTTTTCCGGCGACGGCTATAAGCTGCCGGACGAACTGGAGGATAAAATCGAAACGATTGTCCTCTCCGGCGGCAAAGGTGTACCGGTTCCGGTCGGCGGCAATATCGGTACCGTGACCGTTGAACCGGATGCTGTGGAGGACTATATCAATCATATTGCGGAAACGGTTCTGGATTCTTTGGATGGCCTGCATATTGGCATTGACTGTGCCAACGGCGCCGCTTCCCGCACAGCGGAAAAGCTTTTCACCAAGCTCGGCGCGGAGTGCCACATGATTTCAGACCAGCCAAACGGCGTAAATGTCAACGACCGCTGCGGTTCCACCCATATGGAAAGCTTAATGGCTTTTGTACGGGAAGCAGGACTGGACGCCGGTGTGGCTTTTGACGGTGACGCGGACCGCTGCCTTGCGGTGGACGACAAGGGCAAGCTGGTGGACGGCGACTTTGTTATGGCCATTTGTGCGGCAGATATGAAATCCCGCGGCGTGTTGGCAAAGGATACCACGGTCGGTACCATTATGACCAATATGGGTTTCAGCCGTTTTTGTGAGGACAACGGCATGCACTTTGAGGCAACCAAGGTCGGTGACCGCTATGTGCTGGAAAAAATGCAGCAGGAAGGCTACAACTTTGGCGGTGAACAGAGCGGCCATGTCATTTTCTTGGATTATGCCACAACCGGTGACGGTGAACTGACCGCCGCCCAGCTGCTGGCAATCATGAAGCGCCGTCAGGCAAAGCTTAGCTCCCTTGCTACACTGATGACACGTTACCCGCAGGTGCTGATTAACGTGGAAGTGGAGCCGGACGGCAAAAAACGTTTTGCCACCGATGAGAAAGTTGCTGCCGCAGTTGAAAAGGCACGCAAACAGCTGGGCAGCGACGGACGCATTATTGTGCGCCCCTCCGGCACCGAGCCGCTTTTGCGCGTTATGGTGGAAGGGCTGGACAAAAAGCTGATTCATACTGTTGCGGAATCCGTTGCGGCGGTTGTAAAAGAGCAGCTTGCCTGACCGCTGTCTGCCGTATTTTTATATTTTATATATCTGCAAAGATTAAAGGAGTAACAGAATGCGCACCGCAGAATGGCAGGACTATGAACTTTTGGATACTTCCCGCGGAGAGAGACTGGAACGGTGGGGCAGTGTACTGCTTACCCGGCCGGACCCGCAGATTATTTGGGATACACCGCGCAGGGACCCCCGCTGGAAACAGGCGGATGCACATTATATCCGTTCCAGTTCAGGTGGCGGACATTGGCAGATGCTGCACAAAGTTCTGCCGGTGTGGGACATTCACTGGGAAGGACTGACGTTTCGGTTAAAGACCATGGGCTTTAAGCATACCGGCCTTTTCCCGGAACAGGCAGTCAACTGGAAGTATGCCATGCAGCGTATCCGGTCCGCCGGCCGTCCCATTCAGGTGCTCAACCTGTTCGGGTATACCGGCGCGGCTACGCTGGCCTGTTTGGCGGCGGGTGCCTCTGTCTGCCATGTGGACGCCAGCAAAGGCATGGTACAGTGGGCAAAAGAAAATGCCGCTGCCAGCGGTTTGGCGGACCGGCCGGTCCGGTGGCTGGTGGACGACTGCACCAAATTTGTGCAGCGTGAACACCGCCGCGGTCATCACTATGATGCCATTATCATGGACCCGCCGTCTTATGGGCGCGGACCCGGCGGGGAGGTTTGGAAACTGGAAGAGCAGCTGTATGGGCTGGTCAGTCAATGTATTCCTATCCTCAGTGCAAAGCCGTTGTTCTTTTTGCTTAATTCTTATACGACAGGGCTTTCTCCGGCCGTTATGCAGTACTTGCTGGGCGTTATGCTGCAGCCGCAGTTCGGCGGCACAGTGGAGTCGGGAGAGATTGGTCTGCGTGTCAGCAGTACGGGCTTCACGCTACCCTGCGGAAGCACCGCGATTGCATATTTCGGCTGAATACAAAAATTCACAGAGGGACTGCCGGTTTGTCAGTCTTATTTCTCTTATATTTATCTTGATTTCTGCCCGTGAAAGGGGAGGTGCGTGCAGGCCGCCGCCCGGCCACACGACACATGAAGGAGCCAGCAATGGAATTTATCAGAACAGAAGATGTGCACTTTACGTATGATGAGACGCATCCGGAGGAACCTGAAAAGCCGCTGCATGATGTGTTGAAGGGAGTTACCCTCTCGATAGACCGCGGCGAATTTGTGGCGCTGCTGGGACACAATGGTTCTGGCAAGTCCACCATGGCCAAAATGTTCAACGCCATGTTAATCCCTGCCGCCGGAAAAGTATATGTGGATGGTATGGATACTGCAGATGAATCCAGAACCTATGATATTCGCCGCCAGGTCGGTATGGTACAGCAGAATCCGGACAATCAGCTGGTTGCTTCCATTGTGGAGGAAGATGTTGCTTTTGGGCCGGAAAATCTGGGTGTGGAACCGGTGGAAATCCGCCGCCGTGTCGATGAGGCTCTGAAGGCAGTGGATATGTATGAATATCGAACCTGCGCACCGTATAAGCTTTCCGGCGGGCAGAAACAGCGCATAGCCATTGCAGGCATTTTGGCAATGCAGACAGCCTGCATCGTGCTGGACGAACCGACCGCCATGCTGGACCCACGCGGCCGGGCGGAAGTTATGCACACCATTCAGCAGCTGAACCGTGAAAAGGGCATTACAATTATTTTAATTACACATTATATGGACGAGGCTGTCCAGGCTGGCCGTGTTGTCGTACTGGACAGCGGCCGTATTTTAACACAGGGAACACCGCGGGAGGTCTTTTCGCAGGTGGGACTGCTGAAAACGCATAAACTGGATGTCCCACAGGCTACAGACCTGGCTTTTCGACTGCGCGGGGCGGGATGTCCCATGCCGCACTGCGTTTTGTCTATCGATGAGTGTGTCTCTGCACTGGAACCGCTGCTTGCGCAGAAGGGGGCAGAAGCATGACGCCGATTCTGGAAGCACAGAATTTATGCTATACCTACGGAACAGGCACGCCCTTTGAAAAAAAGGCCGTGCAGAATGTCAACTTCAAAATTCAGCAGGGTGAGTTTATCGGTGTCATTGGTCACACCGGTTCCGGCAAAAGTACCATGATACAAATGATGAACGGCCTTATCCGCCCGACCTCCGGCCGCGTGCTGCTGGCAGGAAAAGATATTTGGGAAGAACCGAAGAAGATACGCGCGGTGCGCTTTCGGGTGGGTATGGTGTTTCAGTATCCGGAGGACCAGCTGTTTGAGGAAACGGTTATGCAGGATATTTCATTTGGTCCGCGCAATATGGGCCTAACAGATGCGGAAATAGAAAAGCGTGCGCGTGATGCCGCAAAATTTGTCGGACTGCAGGACGAGCTGTTAGACAAAAGCCCATTTGAGCTTTCCGGCGGTGAAAAGCGCCGTGTTGCCATCGCGGGCGTGATTGCCATGGACCCGGATGTGCTGGTTTTGGACGAACCAACAGCGGGCTTGGACCCCGCCGGACGGGATGTCCTTTTAAGTGAAATTGTCAGCTACCATGAGGAGCGCGGCAATACCATTATGCTGGTATCACACAGCATGGAAGATGTGGCACGTGTGGCAGACAGGGTGATGGTTATGAATTCCTCACATCTGCAGATGTTTGACACCACACAGGCAGTTTTTTCCCAAGATAAGGAATTGGAGTCCATTGGTCTGCAGGTACCGCAGATTACCAAAATTATGTCTATTCTGAAAGCGGATGGTTATCCAGTTCATACCTGCCTGACATTGGAGGAAGCAATGGAACAGCTACTGCCGCTGCTGCCGCGGAAAGGGGGCACATCCGAATGACCAGAGATATTGCATTGGGTCAGTTTATTCCCGGCAAGTCCCTGCTGCATCGGCTGGATCCGCGGATTAAGCTTGTGCTGACCGTCGCATTTATTGTTTATATTTTTGTAGCACAGAATTTCGCGGGACTGGTGCTGTTGGTGGTGGCCACGTTTGCACTGATGGCGGTTTCCGGCGTACCGATAAAGCTGTACTTTAAAAGCATGAAGGGAATTCTGTTCATTGTACTGTTCACCGCTGTTCTGAATCTCTTTTATGGAACCGGACCGGTGCTGGTTCAGCTGGGATTTATGCAGATTACAGCAAATGGCATCCGCAACGCTATTTTCATTGCAGTGCGGATTGTCAGCTTGATTCTCTTTAGCTCTATTCTCACGTTTACGACGTCGCCGACAGAGCTGACCGATGCGATGGAGCGCCTTTTGTCCCCGTTGAAGGTCTTTCATGTCAAAGTCCACGAGATTTCCATGATGATGACAATCGCACTGCGGTTTGTGCCTACGCTGTTGGACGAGACGGACCGCATTATGTCTGCGCAAAAAGCCCGCGGCGCGGATATGGAATCCGGTGGACTGATGCAGCGCATTAAGGCACTGATTCCAGTGCTGATTCCGCTGTTTGTTTCCTCTTTCCGCCGGGCGTATGATTTGGCCATGGCAATGGAATGCCGCTGCTACCACGGCGGTGAGGGCCGTACCAAAATGAAAGTCCTGCATTTGCAGACGATTGACCTTGTCGCGGTTGTTTTTGCAATTTTGATGTTGGCGGCGATTATCCTTTTGAATATTCTGCTGCCAGCTTCTCTTACTTGAAAACAGCCGTGTCCGCAGCAATCTTTTCCGGAAAGGAGCAGTCCCTTGCGCAATCTTCTTTTTACACTTTGCTTTGATGGCGCGGGCTATCATGGCTGGCAGATACAGCCGAATGCTGTGACCGTCCAACAGGTCTTTCAGACCGCCCTGCAGAATGTGCTGCAGGAAACGCCGAACCTGAAGGGCTGCTCCCGCACAGATGCCGGTGTGCACGCGCGTATGTTCTGCGTTTCCCTGCATACTGAGCGGCAGATTCCTTGCGGACGGCTTGTGCAGGCAGTCAATCATTTTCTGCCGCCGGATGTGGCGGTGACAGCCTGTCGTGAAGTGCCGCCAGCGTTTCATGCACGTTATTCCTGTCGGGGCAAACAGTATGTGTATCAGATATGGAACGCACCGGTGCGTGACCCGTTTCTGTACAGACGTGCGCTGCACTATTGGTATCCGCTGGACGAGGAACTGCTGAACCGGACGGCTGAGCAGTATATCGGCCGGCACAATTTCACATCTTTTTGTACCCAAGACAAACGGGAAAAAGGCGATTTTACCCGCACCATTACACAGGCGGAAGTGCAGCGCAGCGGCAGCATGATTACCTTTTCTGTTACGGCCGATGGCTTTCTGTACAATATGGTGCGCATCCTGACCGGCACGCTTCTATATGCGGCACAAGGCAAGCTAATGCCGCGGGACATTCCGCGCATCTTTGCCGCGAAAGACCGTAGCCAAGCCGGCCCGACTGCCCCGCCGCAGGGGCTTTACCTGAACCACGTTTATTATGAGGAGGCAGATCTCAATGCAGGACAAACCAAACAACTCCTGTGACGGACAGGAGCCTTTGCCGGGGGAGCTGCCGCCATTGAGAACCTCTTCCCGTAAAAAAAGGGGCAGAAAGCGCGGCCGCGGCATTTATACGGCAATCGCTATTTTGCTGGCCTGTGCGCTGGTGCTGGCGGTGTGGGTGAACCGTGACAACCTAAAACCTGCCAACATTTCGGAATGGGTGCAGACGCAAATGCTGGGAATCGGCACAGGTAAGGGATATCCGGTGCATTTTAATACGGAAAATGTTATGACGCGGAATTTTGTGTCGTCCGGAAAAGATATTTTCTTTACCAGCGATACGGCAGTCCGTGCCTACAACAGTTCCGCAAAGGAGCTGTTCAACCGCAAGCATAGTTTTTCTGAACCAGTTATGAAAGTGAACGGAAACCGCATTTTGGTGTATAATCTGGGCGGGACGGGCTATCAGCTGGGCAACCAGCTAAACACATTGCTGGCAGGGAACGCGGACAATAAAATTCTAGGCGGTGCGGTATGCGCCAACGGACGTTTTGCTTTGCTGACGCAGGCTGACGGTTACTGCGGAAAGCTGACTGTTTACCTGCCGAACGGGCAGGTCGCCTTCTCATACTCATTCTCGGAGTATTCGCCGACTGCTGTAGCGATGAATGCTTCTGGTACACATGCCGCGGTCACAGCGGTCAGCGCCAGCAACGGTGTGCTGACCAGTGTTATTTATGAGCTGGACTTTAATTCCAATAAGACAGTAAAGCCGATCGCTTCTTACAGTGATACTACGTTTCTGGACATTTGCTATACAGACAGCAACGGTGTACTGGCGGTTGGGGATACACAGACAGCGGCACTGAGTGCAGGCGGCAAAAAGCTTTCTGCCTATTCTTATGGTGACGGTGAGCTTTGCTCCTGGAACCTGCAGAGAGGCGGTGCTGTTCTGGGCATTTCCAAGTTTCATAATGCCGTGGCGGGCACGCTGGCGGCGGTCGGTACGGACGGCAAACAGACAGCCGTTGTGCAGGTGGACCGTGCGCCATCCAGCGTGTCACGCATGGGGCAGGTAATGGCGGCGCTGTGCGGCAGCAAAATACAGGCTTATTCCATTGCCGGAGGCGGTGCCGCGGGTACCTGCAGTGTGGGAACCAATGCCCGCGCGGTGGCACTGCGCACAGAAAAGCAGGCGTACATATTGGACGTTTCGGAAGTACGGCTGGAGGGCCTAAAAGCATAGGTCTGGTTCGGTTGCGGGATTTTGTAAACTGTAGTATAATCAATAAATATTGCGGAAAAACAGGGAGGTGCAGCCGAAATGGGCGTTATATTGGATGTTATTCTATTGGTAGTGTTCATTGCCTGCATTATTTCCGGTGCCTGCAGAGGAGCTGTCCGCACGCTGGCCGGTTTGGCTGGTTTGGCAGCGGCAGTGTTCCTTTCACCACAACTTGGGAAGTGGCTTTCCGGCGTTCTGCCGGCTTTTAAAGGGCAGAGTCAGGCGATGCGTGAAGTGCTGTGTACAGTTCTTGCGTTTGTTTTGATTCTGGTTGCAGTGGGCCTGCTGTGCCGTCTGCTGGATGCCCTGTGCCGTCTGCCGGGGTTACATGCCATTAACCGCGTTTTTGGCGGCATTTTTGGCGGAGTGAAAGGTGTTTTGCTGGTCATGCTGGTGTGTGCAGTGCTGCGGCTGCTGTTGCCGGTGCTTGCGGTTAAGTATCCGGATAAAGTACAGCTGAAGGATTTTAGCAGCTCTGTTGTGCTGCAAATGCCGGAAAATTCTTCTTCGGCTGCGTCCTCCCATTCATCGGGAACTTCTTCACCAACGAAGAGTGAGGCGGAACAGAAAGTACGTGCATTCGTTGACAAGCTGCCTGCAGATGTGCGCAACCCGGTGTACACGTTTTATCAAAAGGTGTTGAGAGAGGGCGTGCAAACGAATGTCAAATAAGGACAAAAACAAAAACTTCAATGTACCGAATACCCTGACCGTTCTGCGCATCATACTGGTCATTCCCTTTATGTATTTCTACTTAAATGGAGCGGTTGTGCCGGCTATCATTATGCTGCTGTTTGCAGGACTGACCGATGTGCTGGACGGCCTTATTGCGCGCCGTTTTCATCAGTATACGGAGCTGGGCCAGCTGCTGGACCCGATTTCTGACAAAATTATTCAGGGGTCCGTTGCTATCAGTTTGGCCATTCGCCACCCCATGCTGCTTCCGCTGTTTTTGATTTTTATTATCAAAGAGGGCATCATGCTGGTTGGTGGTGCAGTGCTGCTGAGAAAGAGGAAGCGCCCCTGTGCGGCGCAGTGGTACGGCAAGTTTGCTACGGTATTGTTTTACATTACATTTGCAGTTATTCTGATGGTGGATATGTTCCGTGTGTGGCAGTGGGCAATAACGGCGGTTGTTGTGTTGCTGATTGTAACGGCTTTCTTTATGATTTATGCGCTGGTTATGTACGGACGTGCGTTTTTTCGCATCTTGAACAGCACTGCGCCGGAAGACCAGCTGGACCTGGACAAAATGATGGACAAGAAAAAGTACAGGGAGAAAAAATGACAGAACCCGGCGGATTTTTCTGCCGGGGTTTTTATATTTTCTGTAATATTTATAATTTATTTACCTTTATCGTTTCAGGATAAGCTATAATAAAAATGAGACCGTGTCCAAACAGTATAGGCACGGCACATAAAATGGATTACCAATTCAAAAAGAGAAGTGATTTTTAATATGTTGTGTTCCAGATGTCACAAACGCCCTGCTGTAGTATTTTTATCCTCTACAGCGGACAGCGGCGAACCCCAAGGTTACTGCCTGACCTGTGCCCGGGAACTGGGAATTAAGTCGGTAAACGACCTGATGGACAAAATGGGCCTGACCAGTGACCAGATGGAAGCCATGGAAAATGAACTGAACGCTTTTATGGATGAAGCCAATGAGGACAGCGACGATGGCGACAGCGACGGCTTTCAGCCGGGCGGTGCGGCACTGTTCCCCGCTGGATTATTAAAAAATCTGTATGACACAAACAGCGAAAACGGCACTGCGGCAGCCGGGGAGGACAGCAAAGACCGACAGGCTCCGTCGGGGCGGAGACCAGCCGAAAAAAAGAAAACGAAACACCGTCATTTGGATACCTATTGTACGAACCTGACTGCCCGTGCCAGAAAGGGCGAAATTGACCGTATCATAGGCCGGGACAGGGAAATCAACCGTGTGGTGCAGATACTGTCCCGCCGCACAAAAAACAACCCCTGCCTGATAGGTGAGCCGGGTGTCGGCAAGACAGCGGTGGCGGAGGGCCTTGCCCTACGCATTGCGGAAGGCAAAGTACCAGCCCGCTTGCAGGACAAGGAAATTATGCTGCTGGACCTGACCGCACTGGTTGCAGGCACACAGTTCCGCGGTCAGTTTGAAAGCCGCATTAAGGGCCTGCTGCAGGAGGTACGGGACGCCGGAAATATCATTTTGTTTATTGATGAAGTGCATAATCTGGTGGGGACGGGCGATGCCGAGGGCAGTATGAATGCGGCGAATATTATGAAGCCTGCCCTTTCCCGCGGCGAAATTCAGGTGATTGGTGCAACTACTTTCAGTGAATACCGCAAGTATATTGAAAAGGATGCCGCTTTGGAGCGCCGTTTTCAGCCGGTTACCATTGAGGAACCGTCCATTGCGGAAGCAACACAGATTATTCTGGGAATAAAAGAATACTATGAGAAGTTCCACCATGTAACTGTTTCTGACCAGATTGCCCGCCGCACGGTTGTCCTTTCTGAGCGGTATATCAATGACCGCTTTCTGCCGGATAAGGCGATTGACCTGCTGGATGAGGCCTGTGCTTGTGCGGCTCTGCGCAACAAATCCATGACTGAATATGATACGCTGAACCAGCAGCTTCAGAAACTGCGCCGACAGGAAGATGAGCTGACGGCCGGGGATGAAACCAACTATGAAAAGCTGGCGGAGGTCCGTACGGAGATTTCCCGTTCCGAGCAGCGTGCAGCGGAACTGGCACCGAAGGCGCTGGGCGCACCGGTGGAGGAACAGGACCTTGCACACGTCATTGAGATGTGGACAGGAATCCCCGCCAGCCGTGTGCAGGAAAGCGAACTGAAAAAACTGTCACATATCGAGGACATTCTGAAGCAAAAGATTATTGGCCAAAAAGAAGCTGTCTCCGCAGTGGCAGCGGCTGTTCGCCGCAGCCGGGTGCAAATCAGCCCGCGCCGCCGTCCGGCATCGTTTATCTTTGTTGGACCGACCGGTGTCGGCAAAACCGAGCTTGCCAAAGTGCTTTCCAAAGAGCTGTTTGATAAGCCGGAAACACTGATTCGTTTGGATATGAGCGAATATATGGACAAGTACAGTGTTTCACGTATCATCGGTTCCCCGCCCGGCTATGTTGGCTATGACGAGGCGGGACAGGTGACCGAAAAGGTACGCCGTCAGCCGTACAGTGTGCTGTTGTTTGATGAGATTGAAAAGGCGCACCCGGATGTCATGAATATCCTTTTGCAGATTCTGGACGAAGGACATATCACGGACGCACAAGGCCGCAATGTCAACTTTGAAAACACAGTTATCATTATGACCAGCAATGCGGGTAGCAATGTCCATGAGTCGGCGTTGGGCTTTAACCGCAGTGAAGAGAATGTCAGCAGGGAACATGCCATGAAGGCACTTTCCGAGTTCCTGCGTCCGGAGTTTTTAAGCCGTGTGGATGAAATTATCGTATTCCGCCAGCTTTCCAAACAGGACTTCGGCGAAATTGCAAAGCTGATGCTCAATGAATATGTGGGCACGCTGAAGGAGCGCGGAGTTACCTTTACCTATGATGACGCGGCTGCCGCATGGCTTGCGGAGCACGCCCACGGCGGAAAGAGTGGTGCACGTGACCTGCGCAACCTGATTCGCCGCAAGGTGGAGGACCGTTTGGCGGAGATTCTCATTGAGACGTCGGATACCGGTTTGAGCGGTGTCAGCCTGACGGTACAGAACGATGAACTCTCTCTGTGCACATTGGTGTAACAGCGGATAAAATAAAGAAAGGCGGACAACCTGCATTTTATGTGCGGGCTGTCTGCCTTTTCTTATAAAATAAAAGCAAAAGCGGAAATTTACCTTAAACGGCACATTCTGTCTGTTCCGTAGAAAAGCAGGTCCATCATGCCGGGGCCGACGTGTGTGCCAACGATAGGACCAATCGGCACAATAATGGTGCGCTTAATCTGCGGCAGGTTTTTCTGAATATCCGCCGCCAAAGACTGCGCCTCTTCCAGCGTATCGCCGTGACCAATAAAAATAGTATCGTTTTCCGGCGTGTTCAGCAGATGTTTTTCGATAATCTGCAGAAGATAGTCACGGGCACGCTTGCGGCCGCGCGCTTTTGCCACAACCTCCAGCTTTCCCTCATGGTTCACAACAAGGATTGGCTTTATCTGCAGGGCAGAACCGATAACGGCCGTGGTTGTGGAAATACGTCCACCGCGGCGCAGATGTTCCAGCTCGTCCACTTTGAAGCATTGGCAAACCGTATCACGGTGGTCGTAGGCCCACTGCTTTACTTCCTCCAGCGGCGTGCCGGATTTGCGCATATTGGCACAGGTATATACCAGCAGTCCCTCGCCGGCGGAAGCACACAGCGTATCTACACATTCCAGTGTACGTTCCGGGTATTTTCTCCGCAGTTCTTCCGCGCAGCGGCAGGCCGCGCAATAGGTGTTGCTAAGGCCGGAAGAAAAGCACAGATACAAAATATCGATGCCCTGTTGCAAATATTTCTCAAAGTATTCCATATAGGTAGCTTCATTGATTTGGGACGTATGTGCAGATTTTCCTGCACGCAGATGGTCGTAAAAATCATGGGCGCTCAACTTGTCGTCAAAAGAAGTGAACTGATAGGCTTTCCCATCAAGGTCGAGCGGCATGGGCAGTACAACCACGTCCAGTTCCTGTGCCAGTTCTGGGGTCAGCTCAGCTGTAGCATCAGTCATCAGACAATAATTTTTCATAAAATATATCTCCTTCTTTGTTCTGCCGAAAAGGAAACGGCATAGCTTTCGCTGTGCAAAACGATACTTTAATAAGAATAGCAGAAAAAAATTGTTTTGACAAATATTCTTTTTACCGCACTGTAAAAAAGAATCGGCATTAAAGGATTTTTCTACAAAAAGTGATACGACAACTGAAAAAAAGCGTCTGCTTTTATGACATATGCGAAAGTTTGTCTATTTAGACTGCTGTAGAAAACGGTTATAGTAATAAATGATATTGTAAATAGAAAACCTGTATGAACAGGGAAGTTAAGAAAGAAAGCGGGTGGCAAGATGAGGTCAGATGCAATGCTGCGGTCCTTCATCAGTGCTGCTGTAGAGAAGGGCTTTAAAGATATTGAACGGGACCCGAAACGCAGTGTGCGGCAGTTGGTGGATTTGGGTACTTATTTTGCAAAAGGCAGATTTCAGCGCTATTTTTTTGATATTTTTGGTGAAATGCTGCACAATGAAAACAGTTCTTATTATAAATGGATTCATGACCTGGTCGTAAACGCTGACCAAAAGCAACTGAAAACGTTCGGAATGAATCTTGCCTACAACGGCTGGACGGTCGGTGCCCGCACGGTGCGTACATTGGAAAAGGCAGCCGGCTACAATGTCCCGTGGACGCTTATCTTTCATTTCTCAAAAAGTGGCTTATTTACCCCACAGATGTTGGACCGTGCCATTCAGCAGGGGGAAGAACTTGGCATTTATAGTTATATGATTTTCAGCAATGGGGAAGAGGCCCCCATGGAGCTGGTCCCTGTGCTGGAAAATCATCCTGACTGTGCTTTTGTCTTGTTTTGCGAAAACCGGCAGGTGTCCGATGAACTGATTACTGTAATATTGCAGGTGAAAAATACGCTTCTATGCCTGCACTGTGACGACGGCTTCTTACAGACAGCCAAACAGATGAACAGCCGACACTGCTTTTTTGCCGCATGGTATCCGTACGATGATACCTTCCAAAAGGCGTTTTATCAGCGGGAACTGCTGCCGCAAGTTCTGCAGGCCAGAACGCCTTTCTTTTTCTTTATAGCGCTCAGGACATGCTCTTCTCAGAAACGCAGGGAAGTACGCAGTGAGATTCTAAAATGCCGTCAGACGCAAAGTGAGCCGGTCTTCTGCATCGATTTTTATGCGGATCTTGCCTTTATTGATGGTGTCATTTCTTCGGACCCTTGTGTGTTGACTTTTAATGCAGATGGCATTTCCGAGGCGGCACCGGGCTGCTATCCGATGAAAGCCCGCAGCTTGCGGGACCATACACTGCAGGAACTGCTGACGGAAGTGCTTCCCCATCCGCCGGAAGCATCTGCGCCCCGAACGGGTGCTGTACAGTAAAAAACAGCGTTGGCAGCGACGAAATGAGAATGCAGAAATTTGTAGATTTTTCTTGACAAATATGTTCCCACATGCTATACTACTAATCGTTGCTAATTGCGAGTGTAGTTCAATGGTAGAACTCCAGCCTTCCAAGCTGGTAGTGTGGGTTCGATTCCCATCACTCGCTCCATAAAAGGGATACGCGCCAATAGCTCAGCTGGATAGAGCAACTGCCTTCTAAGCAGTGGGCCAGGGGTTCGAGTCCCTTTTGGCGCGCCAAATGGTGGATGTAGCTTAGCTGGTTAAAGCGCCAGATTGTGGCTCTGGAGACCGTGGGTTCGAATCCCATCTTCCACCCCACAGCACACGATTACGGGGCGTGGAATTTTCCACGCTCCGTATTTTTATAATATCAATATTTTATTGGGCTGTAGCCAAGCGGTAAGGCAATGGACTTTGACTCCATCACGCGTGGGTCCGAATCCCGCCAGCCCAGCCAAACAAAAGAATCCCCAAAAGCCGGTGTTCTTAAGGCTTTTGGGGATTCTTCTTTATCAAAATTGAAATAAACTGTCACCATCGATGTACCCCATTAGTTTTATTGTGAAAACAATACTTTCTAATATGTTTTGCGTGTCTTGCGGTGTTCGACAGGCCGTGAGGAAACTTGACAAGAGCAACAGAGTGTGTTATACTAAATAAGTTGAAAATATTCAACAAGCCTATCTTTTCATGCCAAACCGGAGGCTTCGAATTCGGTGTTGAAGTCATTTATGAACTGTTCCAAAGGCCAATCAACAAAAGCAGGTATAGCAGTCGATAACCCGGGCGTTACACGGGACCAAATATTATGAGACATCCGCTGTTTGCGGGTGCCTTTTTTCTGTTTATATACATATATAAAAAACGGAAGCCTTTTCAATGGCTTCCGTTTTGAAAACGACAGTTTCTTTATTATTCTAAATTCTTTTTCCCAGCAGAAATTCTTTCCTCTTTCTTTGCATTCGCAAAGTCTACAGATTCCTGCATGGTTGCCAGTTCATCTTCACTCAGACGGTTCTCAGGGAGAATTGTGTCTTCGCACTGCATATGATGACGGCCATCCGGACCGCTTTCTTTCCACAGACGGTCCGCAAATCCTTTCCAGCGTTCTGCAATCGGTGCACACTTTGCGCACAGGTCATGTGCGGACTCCTGCTTCAAAAGGTCAGTACAGTGCGCATCGGTTTTTTCAACCATTTTTTCCAGATGATACGGGTTATCCAGAACAGGGCAGGGACGCAGCATATTGTGGTTGAAAGGCTGATTCTTGTGGTACTGCATGAACATTGGGCTGCAGTATGCTTCCAGAAGGCTCTTCTGGCGAACGTTGGAATCACTGTAGTGAATAAAGACACAGGGTTCCACGTCACCGTTTGCGTTGATGTGCAGGTAAGACCGACCGCCGGCAATGCAGCCATAGACGTATTCTGCATCGTTCCAGAAGTCCATGGTAAAGATTGCTTTGTTTTCACGGTAAGCGCGGATTTTATGATACATATATTCACGCTGCTCCGCAGTTGCCATCAGGTCGGTTGGTGCATCTACGCCGATAGGCATATATGTAAAGAACCAAGCGTAGAAAGCACCCTTTGCAATCATCCAGTCAAAGAATTCCTCGCTGCCGATGGAGGCAACGTTCTGGCTGGTATAGCAGCAGGAAACACCAAACGGCACATGGTGCGCGGTCAGGATATCCATTGCCTTGCTGACCTTCTGGAAAGTACCTTTGCCGCGGCGGCTGTCCGTTGCTTCTTCAAAGCCTTCTACGGAGATAACCGGACTGAAATTGCCTACGCGCTGAATTTCGGAAGCAAACTTGTCGTCAACCAGGGTAGAGTTGGTAAAGCACTGGAAGACACAGTCGTTGTGCTTTTCACACAGTTTAATCAGGTCATCTTTACGCACAAGCGGTTCACCGCCGGTGTAAATGTACATATAAGTACCCATTGCGGTACCCTGGTTGATAATGTCATCGATTTCATCGAAAGTCAGGTTCAGTTTGTTGCCATATTCAGCAGCCCAGCAGCCGGTGCAGTGCAGGTTGCAGGCGCTTGTGGGATCCAGCAGGATTGCCCACGGGACGTTGCAGCCGTACTTTTTGCGGTATTCCATCTGCTTTTTGCCGCCGATAAGGGTAGCGTTCATAAAGAAGTTTGTAAAGAATGTTTCCAGAATGTGCCGGTCAGTTTCCTTCAGGACTTTCATAATGAGTTTATACCAGTTGGAGTCCGGGTTATCCATTGCCCAGCGGAAATTGTAGAGCGCTTCGGAAAAGGCATGGGTTGTATCTACCTTTTCAATCATATCTAAAAGTTTAGGAACATTCTTTTCCGGATCCTTGCGCAGGTACCCGAGAGCGGTTTTAATGCCAAATTTCTCGAGGCTTTCTTTTATACTGCTATTTGCCATATATAATTCCTCCTACAAAGATAGATACTCTCAATACGCAGAAGGGCGTAAGAATTTGCAGCGCTGTATTCTGTGTATATAAGAAATTTTAATTCAAATTTTGGTTTTGTCCTTAGACAAGAAAGTTTTTTTGTAAAAAAAAGTGACAAAACAGTAAAATTGTAACACGATTTTTCTTTTTGGGTTAAATAACGGCGTTTTTAAGAAGAAAAAAAGGAAATGTGTGATAGGGATGTAGATGAATCTCAATAAAGATATGCATTATTTCCTTTTAAAATTCCTTGGACACAGCTGACTGGGCGGTATGCCCATATACTTTTTAAAGACACGGGAAAAATACAGCTGGTCCGAAAAGCCGGCAGAATAGGCAGCTTCCCCAACGGTCAGCCCGCCTTCCCGTAGAAAGGAAGCAGCTTTGTTAATACGGTAGCGTGTCAGGTACTCATTGGGCGGCATATTGATGTAGGTCATAAACAGCCGGTACAGGTGACTGCGGGAAACGCCGGCACTTTGTGCGATGTGGGCAATATCAATATCACTGGAATAATTGCGGTCGATAAACTGAATGGCTTTTTGTACATAACTGTAGCCAACGTCACTGCGGGGCATTTGGCCGCCAAAAGTATCCATCAAGTTTGCCAAAAACAGCAGCAGGCCGCTTTCCATACGCGCTTCCGCACTGGAGGAGGAGCCGGAAACGGAGGTGATATTGGTCAGAAGCTCGTGAAAGTGGTTGTCCGGCGGGCAGTGAAAAACCGGTGCCATATCCAGCAGGCCAGTTTGGCACAGCAAATGGCTGGCATCGCTGCCATTAAAGCCAACCCAGTCGTATTCCCACGGCTGCTCCTGGTCTGCCTGGTAGCTGGCAATAATCTTTGGCCGCACCAAAAACGCATCACCTGCCCGCAGCTGCCAGGTCCTGCCGCCGGTCGAGAAGCGGCCTTTGCCGCGGACAATATAATGGATAAGGTAATGGTCGCGGATGCCCGGCCCCCAAGAGTGTGAGGGAGGACAGCGCTGAATGCCGCAGCTGTATACAGCCAGACCGAGGTTATAGCTTTCTCCTTTGTAAGAACGCCGAAAAGCATCTTTTTTCATTCCATTCTGCCGCCTTTCCCATTTTCATCAGTATATGACTTTTCGAAAGATTGCGCAATTCCGTGTCGAAACATATAAAAAAATGAATTTGAAATCGCCCACAGAATAAGCTATAATAAGAAAGTAACGTTTTTTGAGTGCCGGCCTTTGGTCGGCACAGGAAAGCAGACAGGAGCGCTTTGCGGGGACAGCCTGCAGGTTGGGAAATTCCCAAATGCAGTGCCGGTGTACATTCCCGCTAAAAAGCACCGCAGCACCCCGTACGCCCGCACAACAGGATGGCACGGGGCCTTTTTGTACAGGCCAGTCCTGAAAAATGAAAGTTAGATGGTGAGTTTATTGAGTGAAGCTTCACTGCAGTTAAGACGACAGGTTTTGGAAAAAGAATTTTCCCGCATAAATGACAGGCAGCGGGAGGCTGTTTTTACCGTGAATGGACCGCTGCTGGTGCTGGCCGGTGCCGGCAGCGGCAAGACCACTGTGCTGGTCAATCGAATTGCCAATTTAATTCGTTATGGCAGCGCCTATCAGGATACTGCGTCTCAGTTGAGCGAACAGGACATAGCGGATATGCAGGAATACCTGCATCATGATACGCCGCTGTCGGAAATCACACGCAGCCATTTGGCGGTGTCCCCAGTGGCGCCGTGGCATATTTTGGCAATAACCTTTACCAACAAGGCTGCCGGGGAATTGAAACAGCGTCTGGCAAATATGCTGGGGGAAGCCGGCAGCCAGGTATGGGCCAGTACGTTCCATTCTTCCTGTGCGCGGATTCTCCGCCAGTTTGGTGACCGGCTGGATTACAGCACCCATTTTACCATTTATGATTCCGATGACTCCAAACGGCTGATGAAAAACTGCCTGAAGGAGCTGGGTGTTGACGAAAAAATCCTCTCCTGCAAGGTTGTGCTGAACGAGATTTCCAGAGCAAAGGACACGCTGACCACACCGAAGGCTTATCAGCAGGCAGCCGGTGACGACAATCGCACCGCAACGATTGCCCGCGCCTATCAGATGTACCAGCAGCACCTGAAGGAAGCGGACGCCATGGATTTTGATGACCTTATCAGCTGTACGGTCCAGCTGCTGCAGGAGAATCCGGATGTTCTGGAACATTTCCAGAAGAAGTTCCGCTATATTATGGTAGATGAGTATCAGGATACAGACCATGCGCAGTACGTTTTGATTAAGCTGCTGGCCGGAACAGATGGTAACCTGTGTGTTGTCGGTGATGACGACCAAAGTATTTATAAGTTCCGCGGGGCCACCATTGAAAATATTCTCAGCTTTGAAAAGACATTTCCCACCGCGAAAACCATTCGTCTGGAGCAGAATTACCGTTCCACACAGACCATTCTGAACGCGGCCAATGCCGTTATTTCCAACAATAAAGAACGCAAGGGGAAAACCCTGTGGACAAAGAACCCCGTTGGCAGCAAGATACAGACCCATACGGCCATCAATGAACAGGACGAGGCCGACTATATCGGCAAGCAGATTTTGGAAGGCGTTGCGGATGGCAGAAAGTTCAGCGATTATGCCATTCTGTACCGCATGAATACACAGTCCAGCGCACTGGAGAAGAATTTTGTAAAATCCGGTATTCCGTACCGCATTATCGGCGGCCTGCGCTTTTATGAGCGCAAGGAAATTCGGGACATGATTGCTTACCTGAGCGTTATCAACAACGCCAGCGACGAAATGCGCCTGCGCCGTATCATCAACCAGCCAAAGCGCAGTATCGGCGACAAAACGCTGGCGGCTGCCTCCCAAATTGCGGACCAGCTCGGTGAGAGTGTGTTCTATGTAATTGACCATGCGAACGAGTTTGAGCCGCTGAAGCGCACCGCACCCAAACTGCTGCAGTTTGCGCACATTATGCGCGGCTTTATGGATATGAACGAAAGCGGCAGCCATACGCTGAAAGAACTTTACGATAAAGTTTTGGAAGATACCAATTACATAGCAAGCCTTGGCAATCCCGCGAACCTGGAGGTACAGGACCGTATTTCCAACCTGCGCCAGCTGGAGAGCAATATTCAGCAGTACGAGGAGGAAAACGGTGAGCTGGCCAGCTTGGACGGCTTCCTGCAGGAAGTTTCATTGATGACGGATATAGACAACTATGACGATAAAGCCGATACTGTTGTGATGATGACCATGCACTCAGCCAAAGGGCTGGAGTTTCCGGTCGTGTTTCTGCCTGGCTTTGAGGACGGCATTTTTCCAGGTGTACAGGCTATTTACAGTCCGGAACAGCTGGAAGAGGAACGCCGGCTGGCCTATGTGGCGATTACCCGCGCACGCGAACAGCTGTATATCCTCAACGCACAGAGCCGCATGATTTTCGGTTCCACAAATCGGAACCGCCCCAGCCGCTTCTTACAGGAAATCCCAGAGGAGCTGATGGAGCACACAGCGGCCCGCAGCTGGAAGCAGCCCAAACCGGGCACGGCGCTTCCGGTGTCCTCCAAAGAGGTGCGGGAGGCGGCCATGGAGTCGGCACTGCACTTTGGCGCGCCGCAGTCAGCACAGGCACACAAGGCCCTGCAGTTCCGCCCCGGCGACCAGGTGGAGCACAGGGCATTTGGCAAGGGCATGGTTCTGTCCGTCACCCCGATGGGCAACGACCACCTGCTGGAGATTGCCTTTGAAAGCAAAGGCACCAAAAGAATTATGGCAAACTTCGCCCACCTGAAGCGCGCATAAGCATATAAAAAAGGCAGATGCTTTTCGGCATCTGCCTTTTTGTCAGCCATTTTCTGGTTGTGGCTTCCCGCAGCTGCCGCAGCCGGAGTCACTCACCCGCGGCGGGAAAAAGGAATCGGTGGGGAAGTCGATGCGTTTGAACATTTCGCAGGGGTTATCGCTGGCGGGCGAGCATTCTTTGCTGGGAACGCAGAAATCGCAAGTGGGAATCAGCATCTGTACATTGCGCACAATCTGCACAATGGAGAACAGGCCGATGGTCACGAATACACTGCGTCCGCACTCAAAGTCGAAATCGCCGCCGAAATGTTCGCACAATTCATCCGGAATTTTATAGCCAGGGCAGCAGCCGGGACGAGCATCCGCAACCCGTGCGGACAGGCCGACCGGCTGGGCCACCTGGCATACGGCTTTTGGCAGGGCACGGCTGCCGACATTGTGCCCTGGTCTGCAGGGACCGTCACTGCTGGTAAAAACTTTTACGTCGCCATCGCTGCCATACAAAATCGCCTTTTTGGTGAACAGCGCAACGCCGTTTACAGCGATGGGGCAGGTAGCCGGTGCTGTGTACACATCCAGGCCGACATCAAAGGCAAAGGTCATGTCAACGGAGTAGAAGCCTTTGTTAAAGGGCACCGGCTCCATATTCATGTACACAGTCAGTACATTGACACTGTGCAGGCGTACACTGACGCTCCGTTCGATAATGGGACGTTTTTCTTTGGTAAAGTATACCTGCAGGTCCTCCAGGCAATCCTTTGCGCTGCAGGAGTCGTAAACCCGCTGGGCATCGATACATACAGCATTCTTCATACTTTCTGTACGCGTACTGTCATTTGTTTCACTCATATTGCAATCCCCCTATCAGGCAAAATGGTTCTCGTTCAGTACTATCTTATGGAGGATGGAGAAAAACGTTCCCAGCGGCAGGCTATTCTGCCGCTGCAGCGGTTGAAAGCGAGGAGAAAGTTTGCTATAATAGAGTGACAAAAAACGACAGGGCGTACCCTGCCTTGCAGGAGGTTTCATTGGTCATGCCACACGTAGAGCTGCTTACCTACACTAAGTTTCCCGAAAAAACGGTCGCTTCGGCGGCAAAGCTGTGCTATTCACCGTCCGATATAGACGCGATTCAGAAGGATATGACAGAGGAAAAAATCAATCATTTTATGGACATCCTGGTGGAAAACCATCATGAAAGCCCGATTGAGCATGCTTCCTTCACGTTTGGCATTGAGGGCGTGTCACGTTCGCTGCTGGCACAGATTACCCGCCACCGCATTGCCAGCTACAGCGTGCAGAGCCAGCGCTATGTGGCTGCCAGCCACTTTTCTTATGTGGTGCCACCGGAGATTGCCGCGATTCCGGCCGCCAAGGAAGAGTATCTGCGTGCCATGGAAGAGGATCAGCAGCACTACGACCATTTATCGGCGCTATTACAGGAAAAGCATAAAGCGGAACTAATGCAGGAGGGCCTTTCTGAAAAAGCCGCGGCCTGCAAGGCACAGAAGATGTCCAATGAGGATGCCCGCTTTGTTCTGCCCAACGCCTGCACAACAAAAATTGTCTGCACTATGGACGCACGCAGCCTGCTACATTTCTTTTCTCTGCGCTGCTGCAGCCGTGCACAGTGGGAAATCCGCGAGGTTGCAGAACAGATGCTTTGGCTGGTGAAGGGGGTTGCACCCCATTTGTTTGCAAAGGCTGGCCCGCCCTGTCTGTATGGCACTTGCCCGGAAGGAAAAATGAGCTGCGGCAAGCAGGCGGAGATGAAAGCGCATTATGCGGCGAAAGAAAAGGCACAGAATGGGTAAACTCCTGGTATTGGAAGGCCTTGACGGCAGCGGCAAGCAAACACAGACAGCGCTGCTGGATCGTGCATTTTCTGAAGCCGGTGCTCCCAGCCGACGCGTGTCTTTTCCGGATTACAACCAGCCCTCTTCTGCACTGGTGAAAATGTACCTGCACGGTGAATTCGGCACACAGCCGCAGGATGTCAACCCGTATGCCGCTTCTTCTTTTTACGCGGTGGATCGTTTCGCTTCTTACCGAAAATTTTGGAAGCAGGACTATGACAACGGCAAGTGCATTTTGGCGGACCGCTATACAACCTCCAACCTGGTTTATCAGCTGCCGAAGCTGCCGCGAAACGAGTGGGACGCTTTCACCCAATGGCTGCTGGATTATGAATATCATCGCCTGGAACTGCCAATACCTGATTTGACCTTGTTTTTGGATATGCCGGAGACGGTTTCCGAGGAGCTGCTGGAAAAGCGCTACCACGGGGACGAGGGGCAAAAAGATATTCATGAAAAAGATACCGCCTTTCAGCATGACTGCCGTGCGGCAGCTCTGTATGCGGCCAATGTGCTGCACTGGAAAGTGATTCCCTGCAGCAGCGGTGGAGCTGTACGAACACCGGAGCAAATTGCAGAACAAATTCGGCAGACGGTGCAGAAAGCCGGTCTGCTGTAAAAAAGCCCATCGAAAGGAAGCCTTTTGTATGGTATATGTATTTTTAGCAAATGGTTTTGAAGAAGTAGAAGCACTGTCCACGGTCGATATTCTCCGCCGTGCCGGCCAGGAAGTTTTGACGGTCGGTGTGGGCGGCAGGGAAATTGTCGGTGCACATCATATTCCGGTAACAGCTGATGTATCGGAAGCGGATTTGAATATGGCACAGCGTCCGGCAGACATGGTGGTTTTGCCCGGTGGAATGCCCGGTACCCTTCATTTGGAGCGGTCCGCAACCGTTCGTGCGGCAGTAAATGACTGCGTGCGGCGCGGAAAATATCTGGCTGCTATCTGTGCGGCACCCTCTGTTTTGGGACATTGGGGCCTGCTTAACGGCCATACAGCCACCTGCTTCCCGGGCTTTGAAAAAGACTTGCACTGTACGGTCAGCAAAGAATCTGTGGTGCAAAGTGGAAATGTGATTACCGCCCGTGGTGCCGGTGTGGCGGTAGACTTCGCACTGAAGCTCACGGCGGTTTTGTGCGGACCGGAAAAAGCAAAGGAAGTTAAAGAATCAATTCAATGCGTATAAAGGGAAATATTAAAGAAGTAAAACAGGGGCTGCGCCAAAAATGCCGGGCGTACCGGGAATCGCTTTCTCCGCAGCAGAAACAGCAGATGGATGCGGCAATCCGCACCCGTCTGTTTCGTCTGTCTGTTTATCGACAGAGCCGAATCCTTTTCACATATGTCAGCAAACCAATTGAAGTGGACACCATTGCGATTATTCGCCATGCACTGACGCATGGCAGGCAGGTAGCTGTGCCGCGCTGTATCCCGGGCACGCATCGGATGCAGTTTTACTTCATTCATTCCCTGGACGACCTTACGCCGGGGACCTTTGGAGTATTGGAGCCGGATATCGAACGCTGTCAGCCCGTAACGGACCTTAGTCAAGGACTGTGCATTGTGCCGGGGCTAAGCTTTGACTCACAGGGATATCGGCTGGGGTACGGAAAAGGATATTATGACCGTTTCTTGGCCGCTTTTGGCGGCAGCACAATCGGTATTTGTTACCGGAACTGTGCCCCGTGGAAGCTCCCGCACGGCTACTATGATCGTCCAGTTGACCTTTTAATTACAGAAAAATATATCCGAAATATCCACAGGGCAGGGAAGCACGCTTCCAGCCGTCAGGAGGTACGTCATGGCTGAAAATGAACATCAGCAGTCCCTTAGCAGCTTCAGCGGAGATGCGGCAATGCGTGCGGAAGCTGCAAGGGAAGCTGCCGATGAAAAGAGGGCAATCCGCAACCATAAGCGGCGCAACCGGGAGAAGCGAAAAAAGAATCGTCATTTTTTTCTCGCTGTATGGTGGTGCATGGTTATTTTGGTGGGGCTGGTGCTGGGGCAGTTCCTCATTACGGGACTGAATGATATTTTGGCGGTAAACCGTACCAGTTCCAATGTAACCGTGCAGATACCCATCAGCACAACGGAGGATTCGATAAAACCATCTGCCCTAAAAAAACTGAACGGGCAGAAACTACAGAGCGCAAAATCTTCTAACCGTGAAATTACCCGCAAAGTGGCAAATATTCTGCACCAAGCAGGATTGGTGGACGACCCGGATGTTTTTTGTATGTATGTACGTCTGCGCAAAGCGGACGGCTGTTTTCACAACGGCACTTGGCAAATTAACGCCAAAACCGATTATGAAGAACTTATCAATACGCTGGAGTCCAACGAAGGCCGCAAAGACACTATTAAGGTAACCATTCCGGAAGGACAGAATGCGGTGGAGATTGCCCGCCTTCTGCAAAAAAACGGTGTGATTTCTTCTTCCCAGAAGTTCTTGGACGTGCTGAATACCAATGCCTTTGACAGCACCTATACGATGGTTTCCGATTTAAAGAACCTAAAGGGACGGTATTATAAATTTGAAGGATATCTGTTCCCGGATACCTATGAATTCTACCAAAATGAGGACCCGCAGAATGTGCTGCAGAAGATGCTGAATGATTCCAACGAACGCTATACCAAAGAAATCCGTGAAAAGGCAAAGGCAAAGAACATGACGCTGGACCAGCTGATTACCTTGGCTTCCATTATCCAGGCGGAATCAGCGGATTCAGCGGATATGCTGAATGTTTCTTCGGTACTGCAAAACCGGCTGAAGTATGGCAGCCAGTACAATATTTATACGCTGGACTGTGATTCTACCATGTACTATCCTTACCGCTCCAAATCGGATGTTCCGTCCAGTTTGGGCAGCAGCTATAAGAGTAAGTATAACACCTATACAATGAAGGGGCTGCCTGCTGGTGCTGTGTGCAATCCGGGTATTGCAGCTATTAACGCGGCGCTGAACCCGAATCAGACTTCGTATTTATATTTCTGTCATAATCCAAAGACCAAAAAAGCATACTATGCGTCCACACAGGAAGAGCATACCGATAACTTAGTAGAGGCAGGACTGACAAAATGAGCTTTGAAAAAATACCCGACCGTCTGCCGGAGCTGCTGGCTCCAGCGGGGGATATGGAGCGGCTGCAGGCCGCCGTACAGTTTGGTGCAGATGCCGTTTATTTGGCCGGCACACAGTTTGGCATGCGCAGTGCGCCCTCCAACTTTACACCGCAGCAGCTGGCGGATGGCGTCCGCTTTGCCCACAGCCACGGTGTGCGCATCTATCTGACCTGCAACATTATTCCGCACAACAGTGATGTTGAGCATTTGGAACCGTTCCTGCGCATGGCGCGGGATGCCGGTGTGGATGCCTTTATCGTTACGGATATGGGTGTTATGGAAATGGCACAGAAGGTAGCGCCGCAGGTGGACATTCATATTTCTACCCAGACCGGCGTAACCAACTATGCGGCTGCACGACGTCTTTATGATTTGGGTGCCAAACGTGTGGTGTTGGCACGGGAACTTTCCCTGGAAGAGGTGGCAACCCTGCGTGCCAAAACACCGAAGGACCTGGAAATCGAGTGCTTTGTGCATGGAGCCATGTGTGTTTCTATTTCCGGCCGCTGCCTGCTTTCCAACTACTTTACCGGACGGGACGGCAACCACGGCGAGTGTGCGCAGCCCTGCCGCTGGAAATATGCCCTGTGTGAAGAAACCCGCCCCGGGGTGTACCTGCCGATTGATGAGGACAGCAACGGCAGCTACATTTTAAATGCAAAAGACATGAATATGTCCGAACATATCCCGGAACTGCTGCAGGCCGGTGTGGACAGCCTGAAAATAGAGGGCCGCGCCAAGTCGGCATACTACACAGCGGCCGCAACCAACGCGTACCGCCGGGCACTGAATGACGCTATAGCGGGCAAACCGCTGACGCCGTGGGTCAAAGAGGAACTGAATAAAATCAGTCACCGCCAGTACAGTACTGGTTTTTACTTTGGCCGTCCGGATGAAAGTTTGACGCTGGGCAGCTATGTGCGTGACTATGAAGTTGCGGCTGTGTGCGAATCGTACCACAACGGCGTAGCGGTTTTGTCACAGCGCAACCGCTTTTTCCGCGGCGATACAGCCGATGTGCTGGAGCCCGGAAAGGCACCCTATCTTGTAAAAATGGACCATATTGAAAACGGAGATGGGGAACCAATTGAGTCCGCTAACCATGCAGTTATGCGTGTACTGCTTTACACAGATACACCGATTGCCCCCGGTGCGCTGCTGCGTATCCGCAAACAAAAAGACTGAACAGAAAAAATTATCGTTACCAAAATAAGGAATGAAAAAGTCCTCTGCTGGGAATACTTTCAGCGGGGGGCTTTTTGTATGCAGAAGACGGAAAAACGAGTTCTCTGGACGTTGGGCGTCATGCTGCTGCTGTTCGCTTTTTGTATGGCGCAGCTGCTGCAGGCAACGCTTTGGCGGGGAACTTTGGCACAGACGGCTGCCACACAGCAGCATCTTACCCTCACTTTTTCAGCGGGCCGCGGTACGGTATATGACCGGAATATGCAGGCGTTGACCGGCGGTAGAATCACCTATCTGACAGCGGTGGAGCCTGGGCGGGAGTCGGCGGCGGCGCTTAGCCGGTCACTGTCAAAGCAGCAAATGCAGGCACTGTATCCGCAGCTAAAAGAGGGGTATCCATTTTTCACCTATTTGCCGGTACGGGTGAAAGGGGAAGGTGTGCTGAGCTTTCCACAGCAGCAGCGCCGTCCCTCACATCCGCTGGCACCGCATTTGGTTGGCTATTTGGACGGCAGCGGGCACGGTGTCTGCGGTGCCGAAAAAGCCTTTGACAAGGTCCTTTCCAGCGCCGCATCGACAACCCGCATTACCTATACGGTGGATGCACTGCGGCACCCACTGCCGGGGGAACAGCCACAGGTCACTTCCACCGCGGCAGGCACATCGTCCAGCGAAGTGCTGACCATAGACAGTGGCCTGCAAAAGTTGGCGGAAACGGCGGCAGGAACGGCTTTTGAAAAAGGCGCCGTAGTTATCCTAAAAGCCGGAAGCGGTGAAATCTTAGCCAGTGCCAGTTTGCCGTCCTTCGACCCAGCGGACCTTTCAAAAACGGTGCAGCAGGCAGATGGAGCCTTAGTGGACCGCACCCTTGCACCATGCAGTGTGGGTTCGGTCTTTAAAATTGCTGCCGCGGCGGCAGCGCTGGAAAACGGGCTGGACCCAAACGCAGTGTATACCTGTCACGGCAGTGAAACGGCCGGCGGCTTTGCCTTTCACTGTGCGGGCGGAGAATCGCACGGCCGCATCACTTTGCAGCAGGCGCTGGCACAGTCCTGCAATTCGTATTTTGTATCCTGTATGCGGAAAGTACCGCCGACCGCTTTTCTGCAGATGGCGCGGCGGTTGGGATTTGGGCAGAAAACAGAGATCGCACCGCAGCTTTGCGGCGGTGCCGGAACGCTGCCGAGTTTGCTGGAACTCAAAAATCCGCGGGCGCTAGCAAACTTTTCATTTGGACAGGGAACACTGACGGCTTCCCCCATGCAGGTGGCAGCTATGGTCAATGCTGTTGCTTCCGGCGGCATTTATACGCGGCCATCGTTGTCGCTGGGCACTGCGAATGCCACAGGGAAAATAGTTGTGCCAGCGGAAAAGCCGGCCGGCACACGGGCCTTTACGCAGCGGACGGCGGACCTTATCCGTGACGGCATGGAGATGAGCGCCGAAAAAGGCACCGGGCGCGCGGGAAAACCGCAGTATGTTAAGGCAGCGGTGAAAACGGCAACGGCACAAACCGGACATTACACGGCGGGGAAAGAGGACGTAGTCAGCTGGTATGCGGGATTCTTTCCGGTGGATTCGCCGCGGTATGTTGTGGTCATTATGGAGGACGGCGGCAGCGGCGGCGGCGTCAGCTGCGGCCCAATCTTCCGCCGCATTGCGGATACACTGTACCCGAAAGATTGACATTTCTCGTCTTCCTGTTTATAATAATGCCATAAGGAAAAGACGATGAAGGGCATGAAGCCCCAGCAGGATTGTACAGAGAGCTGGCATATGGTGAAAGCCGGACTTCTTTGCTGGCGGCCGGCCGGCCCAGAGTTCCCCGCGGCGAGCGGCGGCGTTTTCCCGCGTTAAGGGCAAAGAGAGGCGCTCCTCAGGCGCAATTTGGGTGGTACCACGGGTGTTCCCGTCCCATTGCGGACGGGGCACCTTTCTTTTTTTGTTATTTCTATAAACGCAAAATTTTACGAATAAAAGGATGGAGAACAGCAATATGAAGTGGATGGGATTGAATGAAATCCGAGAAAAATATCTGGAATTTTTCGAGAGCAAGGGGCACCTGCGGCTGCCTAGCTTTTCACTGATTCCAAAAGATGATAACTCCCTGCTGCTGATTAATAGCGGCATGGCACCTATGAAAAAATACTTTACCGGCGAGGTGACACCGCCCCGCCGCCGTGTAACGACCTGCCAGAAGTGCATTCGTACCGGCGATATTGAAAACGTCGGCATTACCGACCGCCACGGCACGTTCTTTGAAATGCTCGGCAATTTCTCCTTCGGTGATTACTTTAAGCATGAGGCCATTGCGTGGGCATGGGAGTTCTGCACGAAAGTAATGGAGATGCCTGAGGACCGGCTGTGGGTTACCATTTATTTGGACGATGACGAGGCGTTTGATATTTGGACCAAAGAAATCGGCGTATCGCCGGACCATATTGTCCGCCTTGGAAAAGAGGACAACTTCTGGGAACACGGTTCCGGTCCCTGCGGCCCTTGCTCCGAGATTTACTTTGACCGCGGCCCGGAACACGGCTGCGGCAAACCTACCTGTGGTGTCAGCTGCGACTGCGACCGCTACGTTGAATTCTGGAACGTTGTCTTTTCCCAGTTTAACTGTGACGGCCATGGCCATTATCCGCCCATGGAGCACCCGAATATTGATACTGGCATGGGGCTGGATCGACTGGCCTGCATTATGCAGAATGTTGATAATATGTTCCTTGTTGATACAGCACAAAACATTATGAAGACCATCGGCAGCATTGCTCATGTGGAGTACGGCAAAGACAAGCAGGCGGATATTTCCCTACGCGTCATTACCGACCATACACGTGCGGCAACCTTTATGATAGGTGACGGCGTTATGCCCAGCAATGAGGGCCGCGGCTACGTGTTGCGCCGTCTGCTGCGTCGTGCGGCTCGCCACGGGCGTTTGCTTGGTGTTCATGAACCGTTCCTCGCAAAGGTTGCCGAGTCGGTCATCCACGAAAATAAGGGTGCTTATCCGGAGCTGGAAGAAAAGGAAGCCATGATTCTGAAGCTGATTTCCGTAGAAGAAGAAAGCTTTTCCCGCACGATTGACCAGGGCTCGCAGCTGCTGGACGACATCATTGCGCAGAATAAGGATAAGGTCATTTCCGGTGACGATGCCTTTAAGCTTAGCGATACCTACGGCTTTCCCATTGACCTGACAAAAGAGATTGCTGCCGAACACGATATGACCGTTGATGAGGATACCTTCCAAAAGCGTATGCAGGAGCAGAAAGAGCGTGCTCGTGCGGCCCGTAAAAACGCCGGTGCAGATGCTTGGGCGGGTGAAAGTGACCTCCTGGAAAGTGTGCCGGAAACCGAGTTCCATGGCTATACCGAAAAGACGGTACAGGCAAAAGTCGTGGCAATTGTGAAGGATGGCAAACGGGCAGAGTCCGTGGACGCAGGCGATAAAATCGGACTGGTCCTCGACAAAACGACCTTCTACGGTGAAAGCGGCGGACAGGTTGGCGATATCGGTTCCATCAGTGCGGAAGACGCGGTGCTGCTGGTGCAGGATACCACGAAAAATCATGCCAAAAACTTTATCCATCACTGCACTGTACAGGTAGGCACCATTCGTGTCGGCGATACGGTGACAGCACAGCCGGACTGGAAGCGCCGGGAGTCCATCATGCGCAACCATACGGCGGCACATTTGCTGCAGGCGGCTCTGCGCCGTGTACTGGGCACACATGTGGAGCAGGCCGGGCAGTTGGTAAATGAAGAGCATGTGCGGTTTGACTTTACGCATTTTGCAGCCTTGACATCGGAAGAACTGCAGAAAGTAGAGAATATGGTCAATGACATTATCCTGGCGGCAGTGCCGGTAAAAGTGCGTGAGATGCCGATTGATGAGGCGAAAAAGCTGGGCGCAATGGCACTGTTCGGAGAAAAGTACGGCAAAATTGTGCGTGTCGTTTCTGCGGGCGATTTCAGCAAGGAATTCTGCGGCGGCACCCATGTGGACAATACAGCGAAGCTTGGACTATTTAAAGTCATTTCCGAAACCAGTGCGGCTGCCGGTGTGCGCCGCATTGAGGCGGTGACAGGCCGCGGTGTCAGCCGTTTACTGAACCAGAGCCTTTCCGTCATCAATCGTACGGCGGCTGCCTTAAAACTTAACAATGCTGCGGATTTGCCGGAACACGCGGAGCAGGTCGCCGCACAGCTGAAGCAGACGGAAAATGAGCTGGAAAAAGAAAAATCGAAACTGGCAGCTCAGAAGGTGGAACACCTGCTTGCCAATGCCAAAACGGCTGGCAGTGTGCGTGTCTGCACCGCAAAGGTGAACGGCGCGGACGCGGCTGCCCTGCGCACCATGTGCGACCAGGCCCGCAGCAGTGCAGATGATTTGGTGGCGGTTTTTGCCGGTGTGAACGGCGCAAAGGCCAATTTGGCAGTTGCTGTTGGCAAGCAGGCCCTGAAACAGGGCGCGCATGCCGGAAAGATTGCAAAGGCCGTGGCACAGCTCGCCGGCGGCAACGGCGGCGGCAAGCCCGATTTTGCTATGGCTGGTGCCCGTGACTTCAGCAAGCTGGATACAGCCCTGCAGGCCGCCGCGGGAATTGTTGCAGATATGGTAAAGTGAATTCTGTACTTGCGCATTTTCCAAAAACTGATTATAATATTATTTTGGTGGGAGTTCTGCATAAGTGCTTTTTTGCGGAACATTTGTCATGAAAAACGGGGAAAGGAGGAAAGACAGCATGGATTGCGTATTCTGCAAGATTGCTTCCGGGGAAATCCCCAGCACGCGTGTTTATGAAGATGACCTCTGCGTTGCTTTTAAAGATTTGGAGCCGCAGGCACCGGTTCATCTGCTGATTATCCCGCGGGAACACATTGCTTCTGCGGAGGAAATTACGCCGAAGAACAGCGCAATTGTTGCCCATATTTTTGAGGTAGCAGCCAAGCTGGCGAAAGAAAACCATTTGGACCGCGGCTGGCGTATTGTCAGCAATGTTGGTGAAGAAGGCGGTCAGTCCGTTAAACACCTGCATTTTCATCTGTTAGGAGGGCGCCCAATGGCGTGGCCGCCCGGCTGACTGGCTGAAGGTCAGCAAGCAGAATTTTATACTTATAAGATGAGAAAGGCCGGTTACCTGTGAATCAAATTGTTACAATCAATGGCTTAAAATATTACCATATGACCATCGCGGGCTGTGAGCGCGATTTGCCAATCTGCCCCATCAGCGATACCATGGACATTGCCGGATTCGTTATGCTGGGTGATGTGGAAATCACAAAGGCAAGTGCTGCTGCACTGCTGAAGTGCTGCCCGGAACATGACGTGGTGGTCACAGCGGAAACAAAGGGCATTCCGCTGGCTTATGAAATGGCCCGTCAGGGCTGCGGCCGTTACATCGTTGCACGCAAGAGCGTCAAGGCGTATATGCGCAACCCGATTCATGTGGAGGTCAATTCCATTACGACCGACCATATGCAGGAACTGTATCTGGCGGAGGACGACTATAAAGGTCTGAAGGACAAACGGGTGCTGATTGTGGACGACGTTATCAGCACCGGCGAGTCACTGGCCGCTATGGAAAAACTGGTTGAGCGCTTTGACGGCAACATTGTCGGCCGTGCTTCTGTTTTGGCGGAAGGGGACGCAAAGGACCGCAAGGATATTATTTATCTGGAGCCGCTGCCGATGTTTTCACATGAGAAATAATTAGGAGATTCCAAATGAAACGACCGCTTGCGTTGGTAGGTTTTACATATCTGCTGACACAGGCGGTTTCTATTTTTCTGGGAAGACAGGCGGCAGGTATCTTGGGTGCTGCCTGTCTATTAGCCGGGCTGCTGCTGTTGCTGTTGCGCAAAAAACGGACAGGGCAGGATTGTGTTCTGCCTGCGGCGGCTTTTACGGCGGCCGCTGCCTGTCTGCTCTTTTGCTGGATGAGCTTTTCATATGAGCAGGCAGTACAGCAATATGCGGGCAGAAATGTGTTGGTAAAGGGAATGGTGTCCGAAGAACCGGACTATTCTTCCGGAAAGGCGTTTTATACGCTGACGGTTACTAGCTGCGGTGGCAGTCGGCAGACACCGCTGGCTGGGAAAGAGCTGCGTCTGTCGGCGAATGAGTCGTTTTCGGCGGAAACATTTGATGATTTTCGGGGGACAGTACATTTGTATCGGTCGGGCGGCAGCGGATATTTTTCCAACCGCAACCGACTGCTGGCCCACAAAACGGTGCTGCAGGGGTATATCCAGACGGGAGAACCATATACCCTGAATACCGGTTCTCCGCCGGTTTGGAAGCGTGTGTTTTACAGTGCCCGCCGGTACCTTTTGGACAGTGTTGCATGGAATTTGCCGTCACCGGAAAATGCATTGGTCAGCGGCATATTGGCCGGCGAAAAACAAGCGATACCGGATGCAGTGGAAGAAGCCTTCCGCGGCGCGGGAGTATCCCATCTGCTAAGCGTTTCTGGGCTGCATATGGCGGCCGCAGCACAGCTTCTCCTGTTGTTTTTGTCGCTGCTTCCACTTTCCCGCAGAGGGCGCAGCGTTTTGGCCGCAGCCGGTGTCATTTTATTTATGGGCGTCACCTGTTTTACGCCTTCTGTTGTGCGCAGTGGTATTATGTACCTAATCATGCTGTGCGGCAGGTGCTTTTACCGCCGTGCGGACAGCCTTAATTCCCTTGGCTTTGCGGTACTGCTGCTGTGCCTCTTTAGCCCATTCGCTGCGGCTGACTGCAGCCTGCTGCTTAGCTTTTCGGCAACTTTGGGGATTTTGCTGTGGACAGGTCCGGTACAGAAATTTGTAAGGACATACAGCAAAAATAAAGTACAAAAGAAACTGTTGAATTATTTTCTGGGCACCCTTATGATGTCACTGGCCGCCACATTATTTACGCTTCCGGTGTCATTGCTTGCATTTGAGGAACTTTCTTTGGTTTCACCGCTGGCAAATCTGCTGGTGCTCACGCCCTCCAGTCTAATGATTTATACAGGACTGCTGGCCGTGCTGGTGGGTGCCTGTCCGGTGCTCGGCGGAGCAGCCGCTGTTTTGTGGAAGCTGACTGAATGGCTGGCACATTACCTAATTGCAAGTACGGCATGGTGTGCATCCCTGCCGTTTGCGCAGGTGCCGACCGGATATCGGTTTGTGCGGCTATGGTTGGGTGCCGCACTGTTGCTTTTTGGGGCGGCCTGTCTGCTGTGCTGCCGCCGGAAGGAGCTGCCGTTGCGTTTGACCGCATTGCTTGCGGCGGTATTGTTGTTTGCAAACGGGTACATTTGGCAGCTGACGAATTATCAAAAGTATAAAATTACGATTGCGGCCAGCAGTGAGGGCGTCAGCGCAATCTTAACGTATGGCAGGCATGGCGCGGTTGTCGGTTTTGGGGCGGGCAGCTATGCCATAGAGCGCATTTTGCGGCGGGAGCAGGTTAGGCAGCTGGACATGGTTGTTCTTTTGAGCCAGTCTAATAGGGAAAGCCAGCAGGCAACAGCGGTCATTTCAGAGTGGAACCCACCGCAGGTTGTTTTGCCGCCGGGTCCCGTCTTGGATGGCCTGTTGGAGCAAACGCTGGCAGCAATTCACTGCCGCTGTTTTTCCGGCAGCAGGTCAGAGGCCTCCCTATGGAATTCTGTACTGCTGACATACGCAGACGGCGTGACACAGCTTCGTATGGGGCGGCTGAGCATCCTTTTTTGCGGGGACAGCGCCAACCCTGCGGCGGCCGGCTTTGTCGGTACGCAGATTTTGGTGTGCAGCAGTCTGCCAAAGGGTGCGGCACAGCTGCCGTCGAATATGACTATTTTATGTGGTGCTCCCAATACATACAAGGCCTATGCGCCCGCCCAGCGGGGACTGCCGGTTGTGCTGGGCGGGGAAGAGGACCTGGTGCTGCTGCCGGAACAGACCGGCGCGGTGCAGTTTAGGAGGAATGACTGATGCCAGAATGCAGGGAAAGCGACCTAAAAAAGCAGATAGAAGCGAACACGCTAACCGGGCTGTATGTCCTGTACGGGGACGAAAAGTATATGGTCGCCTACTGGGCAAAGCGGCTGATAAAAAAAGCGGCGGGTAAAACGTTTCTGGACTTTAATCTACAGTGTTTTTCTGGTGACGCCGCCGCGGACGCACTGGACGATGCGGTGCAGGCGCTGCCGTTTATGGCGTCGCGCAAGTGTGTGGCGGTGTCTGATTTGTCACTGGACGGCCGCACGCCGTCTGAAAACAAAAAGCTGCTGCAGCTTTTTGCGGATGTGCCGGACACAACGGTACTGGTTCTGTCCTTTGCGGCGAGTGACCCGCCGTTTCAGAAGGACAAAAAGTGGAAAAAGTTATATACAGAATGCAGTAAATCCGGAACGTGCGTTGCCTGCCGGAAACACAGCCGGCCGGAGCTGGAAAAAACGCTGGTGGCGGCTGCAAACCGCCGCGGCTGTGTGCTGCAGCGGGTGGACGCGGGGAAGATGGTGCGCTATGTCGGTGACGACCTGACCGCACTGCACGGCGAGCTGGAAAAAGTCTGTGCCTACACCGGCAGCGGACCGATTGCACCCAAAACCATTGACCTATTGGTTACGCGCAATTTGGAGGCACGTGTGTACAATCTAAGTCGTGCCTTGCTGGCGGGACACAGCGGGCAGGCGTACCGGATTTTAAATCAGCTGCTGGAGCAGAACGAGCCGCCGGTTCGCATCCTGGCGGTGCTGACGGGTGCTTATGTTGATTTATACCGTGTGCGTACTGCCTTGCAGAGCGGCGAAAGCGCCATGGAACCAGCCAAGTATTTTCCGGAGTACAAAAATCGCCAGTTCCGTTTGACCAATGCGGAGCGGGACGCGCACGGTCTTTCCACACAAAGGCTGCGTGCCAGTCTGGACATTCTGCTGGCGGCGGACCTCGACCTGAAAGGTTCCCACACGGCGGAACAGCTAATTTTGGAAAAGGCGCTGGCACGGCTGCTGTTGGCTGCAAGAGGGGAGAAGAGCGCGTGAACAAACTGAAAATTCGGGAAGCCGTAGTGGTGGAGGGCAAGTATGATAAAATTAAGCTCTCGGCGCTTATCGACGCGCCCATTCTGGTGACAAACGGCTTTGGTATTTTCCGTGACCAGCAGCAGCTGGAACTGCTGCGGCAAATGGCAGACCGGCGCGGTCTGTTAATTTTAACAGATAGCGACTCGGCGGGCTTTTTGATACGCAACTACCTGAAAGGTGCCATAGACCCGAAAAAGATGAAGCAGGCGTATATTCCAGACATATACGGCAAGGAAAAGCGCAAGTCTGCACCGGGAAAAGAGGGCAAGCTGGGCGTGGAGGGCATTCCGATGCCCATTTTGCGGCAGTGCCTTTTGCAGGCGGGCGTGAAGGTGCAGGACGCACCGCTGCCAGAACGCCCCATCACCAAAACGGATTTTTACGAGCTGGGCCTTTCCGGCGGAACGAAAAGCGCCGAAAAACGCCGGGCAGTACAGCGGGCACTGCGCCTGCCGGAGCGCCTGTCCGCCAATGCACTGCTGGAGGTTCTGAACACCCTGACCACTTATGCGGACCTGTGCCAGCTGTGCCATCGGTTTTTTCCAGACAAACAGGCATAAAGAAACACCGCCGTTCATTCATATAACGGCGGTGTTTCTTTTGCAATAAAGCGGCGGCACCGGAGGAAACCCTCCAGTACCGCCGCTGCGCAAATACAACTACATTAATTTGTTGAGATTTGTTTTAATTGAAGTTACACACTCCATTATTTCACGTTGACAGCAAATACTTTGTACTGCTGGCCGTTCAGAGTGATGTACACACCATAGGAGCCAGTCTGTGTACCATGTACCTTGCAGAGGTAAGAACCATCGGCGTTCTTCTGCAGGCCGCAGGTTGTCAGAGCAGCATCTCTAGCGGTGTTGAAGGTAAAGTTATCAACCGTTGTCTTCGGGGTAATCTTAAAGCAATAAGTATTGCCCTTTTTCAGATCTACAGTTTGGGTAGTGTCGCATTGGAACGGACGGTCGGTAACCTGTACTGTGAAGGCCAGTTGGCCATTCACGTAAACGCCGGTCTTATCGCCAACACCATCTTTAACACCACCGTTCATGTACATGCCATAGTCACCAGACATACCGTCCCACAAGGTGTAACCCTTGCTCGGATATGCACGGGTCTGCATAACCTTGTCGTTGCCGGCGGTGTACTTGAAGTCTGTGAACTTCTTGCCGTCAGCAGCTATGAAGGTAACATGCTGTGCGGTGCTCTGGGTAACCTTTACAATGTCCGTCGGGCCAACAATCTTGCCGTTAACAATAGCGACAACCGGTGTGTTGGTTACGGAAACAGTGTAGACGTGGGAAACCTTGCTGCCGTCCGGCAGAGTAGCGGTTACAGTGATAACGGCAGTGCCGGTCTTACCTGTTGCGGTAACCTTCAATGCATTATCGGTAGCAGATGTAGGAACAGTTGCAACAAAGTCGTTGGAGGACTTGGCAGTGACATCGGTCAGTGCGCTGTCGCCGTTCGGGGCAGCAGTCAGAGTCATGGACTCGGACGGTTTGATAACGTTCTTGTCAGCGGTCAGGGTGAAGTCAGTTGTAGCAACAGACTTCTTATCAGTGACAGTTACGTTATAAGTTACCGGCTTACCCTTTACTGGTTCTGCGTTACCAGTCGTTTCATCCATCTTATACAGCTGTGCGGTTACCTGCTGTGTTTTGCTGGTAGTTGTGTTGTTTTTATCGTAAGTACCAGTGATGGTGTTGGTCAGGCCGCTGGCGCCGACTGTACCCAGCTTAAAGTCTGCATTCTTCTTGCCACCAGTATAGCTCCAGTTAATGTAGAAGTTATCGCCAAAGCTGCTTGCCGGATATGGATTAACAGCCAGCTGCTTAGTTTCGCCGGAAACAATCTCAACGTCATAGGTACCATTGCTGTTCAGTTTACTGCCCTGTGTTGCGTCTGTCAGACTGCCAACAGTAACATCTCTGACAACAGCATTTTTGGAACCTGCTTTTTGTTCAGCAGTGTAGCCAGGTGTCACGATGTTTGCGTAAGCAGTCTTATTTTCATTCTCTTTGTCATTGCCGTCATTGGTATAGGCAATAGCTTTAGCATTGTCTTTGGTCATGAAAGCAGTATCGCCGTTCTTTACATCGTTGACCTTCAGTGTGAAGGCATCACTTCCGTTACCCAGAATGGTCAAGCTGTTCGGCGCAATGGCCAAAGTGCCAGTTTTATCATCGCCGGTAGCACTAACATTGCCAGTGAAAGTTGCCTTGCCGGAAACCGTGAGTGTCTTTCCGCTTGCAATAGAAGCGGAAGGACAATCTGCAATGGAAGCAACGGTTGTGTTGCCGTTAACAGTCAGATTGTAACCATCCACTGCTGGAAGAATGATGTCTTCAGTGCTTGAAGAATTATTCATTTGTAACGTACCCTGGGAATCAGTGGAGGCCCTTGTGATGACGCCAATGGAAGCCTTTGCGCTGTTGATTTCTATATTGTTAGCAGTGATGGAATTAACCTTTGTGCGGATAGCGGCCTTATCCTTGTTTGCGCTAACGTCAACGTCAACAGTGCTGGCACTGGCAGTTGTCTTGACAGAACCGACTGTTGTGGTTGCAACGTCGTTTTCATTGCCGATGTTGACAGCACCCTTTGTATCAATGCTGTCCACCTTTGTGGAAACAGCTGCGTCGTGACCGGTTGTGCCAACCAGTGTATTCGTGACAGTGACCTCTGCTGTAGAGTCTGCCTTGGTATCGGTAACCTTTTTAACGGTTGCACCGTCAATGGTAACTGGGTTGCCGTTGATGTCGAGGGTGCCAATGGTTGCGCCAGCAGGGATGTCGAGGGTGCCAATGGTTGTGCCGGCAGGGATGGAAGTTGTGTCGGCAGGGATGGAAGTTGTGCCGGCCAACTTCAAAGTAACCTTTGCCAGCTGGTCGTTGGTCATGGTAACCGACTTCTTATCGGTGCCATAAGTAACATCATAGGAGCCCTTGGTTGTGGATGCCTTAATAGCACTCACATTATCATAAGTAGTGATAACGGGAGCAGTGGTAACGGACAGTTCAGGAGAAGTCTTGGTTTCCTTTACATCTTTATTTTTATTTTTGTAGAGGTAGGAAGCGGTTGCGCTGCCGACAGCGACACCGGTTGCCTTATTAGTATCCACAGTCAAAACAGCCGTGTCACTGCTGGCTGTCTTGTCAGCAGCTGAGATGTAGGTCGGTTTGGCGAAAGCGTCTGTAGAATCATCGTCTGCTACGGTCTCGCTGTACAGATAAGCGTTGCCGCCGACGTTGATGGAATCCACTGTGTTACCAATGTTAGCACCCGTCTCGGCGGAGGACCAGACAGTGCTGATATAACCGTCGTCTTTTGCGGTGTCAACCAAATCAATGTCAAAGGTGATTGGGGCCAAGTTATATGTCTTGCCGCCAGCGGTGCACTGCAGGCCGGAAACAGTAACCTGCTGTGTGCCGGCTTTCTGTTCAGTAAAGGAGAATTTACCGTTGGCGTTATCAACCGTTACAACTGTGTTGTCAGCGGTCGCGGTAGCCTTCGTATCATCAATCGCGGTGATGTCAGATGTATCCAGAACGGTACCATCCGTTGTGGTGACGGACTTAATGTTCAGGTTAGCGGCAGTGCTGGTAGCATCCAACTCTTTGAACAGGTTGGAAGTAGCGGCCTTTGTAACGTTAACTGCGGTGTTGCCGCCCTTTTTCATATAGACGGTGCTGTTTTCCAGCTGTGCCTTCGCGGTCGGCAGTGTTGGTGCAGTAGCAAAAGCAGTAGCAGTGCTCATAGCAAAAGCGCTGCTGACCATCGCTGCTGCCAAGGCGACCGCAGCGACCTTGTTCAGTCTCTTGTTCATTTCTTTTGTCCTCCTTAAATAATGTATGCATTTGCGTACCATGGGAAAACCCACAGTGTATCGCATGGCCGCCGCGGCACAAAAAACACCCGAAGCAAAACAGCTGACTGGCCGCTTTTCCGCCGGCGAAGACCATTCGTTTATGTAGATTATAGGATAATAGGATGATAGGATGGTAAAGTCAAGCGTGAACGGTAATATTTGTGAACTATCCCTGTATTATTCCGGAAAAGAAAATTATGAAAGAGAGCATCTAGTTTCCAGCAAGTTCCGGGTCCACCTGCACACCGCGGGACTCCACTGGGGTGGAAAAAACAATTTGGGTGGAGGTGACGCCGAAGTGTTGCAGCTGCCCAATGAAAGTGTCCAGTTCGGCGGTGCTGGGGTAGGCCACCTTAATCAGCATGGAGTAGTCGCCAGTCACGCAGTCACACTCCAGTACGTTGCGGCACTGGCGAATGAAAGGATAAAATTCGGTTTTCTGGTCCGGTGTCATCTGCAGGTTAATAAAGGCCTTGATGTGATAGCCCAGCTTGATGGGGTCCAGCTCGGCACAATAGCTGCGGATGATGCCCTGCCGCTCCAGCTTTTCAATACGGGCAGAAATGGCCGGTGCGGATAGAAACACTTTTTTGGTCAGGGTTTTAATTGGGGTGCGAGCGTCCTCCTGCAGGCTTTCCAGCAGGGCTGCATCAATTTTATCCAAACCTATCATCTCACTTTCCGAAATTTGCGGTCCCCTGTACGGAGGACTTCCTTCAATAAAAAATGGCACGCAGCCCAAAGCGGGCGCGCACCATTGCGTTCTGTTTCTATTATTATGAAACAGGAAAAAGAAAAATGCAAGCTTTTTGTTGTGTATCCTGCAAAATTTCCGCGGCGTGGCGTCCGTTGCAAACGCACAGGGCCTGTGCTATACTAAAACGCGTTGTAATGTATATGTTTGATAAGGAAAGGACCTGTGACTATGAATTTTAAAGGAATTACAAAAGAGGAGGCTGTTGCTTGCAGCCAGTCCTACCAAAGCAGCACGCTGTGCCATGCCATGACCAACGCACTGTATAAAAACAACGTAAAGGACCTTGCCTACTGCGGCGCCGCCATGCCGGATACTCAGTTCCAGTATTCAGTGGAAATCCCTACGCTGGAGGTAACCAACCAGAAGCACAGCGGCCGCTGCTGGATTTTTTCCGCGCTGAACCTGCTGCGCGAGCGTGTCGCCGAAAAATGCGGCCTGAAAAAGTTTGAACTGTCCCAGAACTATATTTCTTTTTGGGATAAATTTGAAAAAATCAATTACTTCCTGGAGACAATCATCGACCTAAAGGATCGGCCGGTGGACGACCGTCTGCTGACCTTTGTACTGCAGACCGGCGTTGCGGACGGCGGTCAGTGGGATATGCTGGTAAACTTAATAGAAAAATACGGTGTTGTGCCAAAATCGGCTATGGGTGAAACGTTCCAGAGCAGCAACACGGCGGACATGAACCATATGCTGAATACCAAGCTGCGCCAGTACGCGGCAAAGCTGCGCGCGGCTGACAATCCCCGCAGCCTGAAATCCGCTATGCTGGCGGAAATGTACCGCTTCCTGTGCATGTGCTTTGGTGAGCCGCCGAAGCAGTTTGATTTTGAGTATGTCGACCGGGATGGCAAGTACAATATCGTCCGCGGCATGAACCCGAAGCAATTCTATGATACATATATAGGGCTGGACCTGCGCGGGAACTATGTGAGTATTATCAATTCGCCTACCGAGGATAAGCCGTTCAGCCGCACCTACACCGTTGACTATCTGGGCAACGTGGCGGATGGCAGCCCGGTGCATTACCTCAACCTGCCTATGGAGGAGGTTGAGGACCTTATTGTCCGTCAGCTGAAGGACGGCCAGCTGGTTTGGTTCGGCAGCGATGTCGGCCAGCGCGGCGACCGGGAGCACGGCCTGTGGAACACACAGCTGATTGACCTGGACAACACATTCGGCATGGACTTTACCATGAGCAAGGCTGACCGGCTGGACTACCGCGAGAGTGCCATGAACCACGCCATGCTGATTACCGGTGTCAATTTGGGCGAAAACGGCAAGCCAACCAAGTGGAAGATTGAAAACAGCTGGAGCGACCAGCATGGCGATAAGGGCTATTATCAGATGAGTGCCGACTGGTTTGACAACTTTGTGTATCAGGCCGTTATTCAGAAAAAGTACCTTTCCGATGCCCAGAAGAAAGCGCTGGAAACAGAACCGATTCACCTGAATCCGTGGGACCCGATGGGCACGCTTGCGGACTGAACGGGAGGCATCATTTATGAATTTACAGGAAGACCTAAAAAAGTACGCACATCTCATTGTCTGCGGCGGCTGCAATCTGCAAAAGGGGCAGGAGCTGTTTATTAATGCTTCCCTGGAGGCGGCGCCGCTGGTGCGTCTGGTTGCGGAAGAAGCTTACTGTGTCGGTGCCAAAGATGTAACTGTTGAGTGGGCGGACGACAAGCTGACGCGTCTGCGCTTTGAGAACGCGCCGATGGAATGCCTTGAAAATTTCCCGAAGTGGCGTGCGCAGCTGCAGAACAGCATGGCGGAACGCGGCGCGGCAATCCTTTCCATTTTAAGTTCCGACCCGCAGGCACTGTCCGGCGTGGACTCAAAAAAGCTTCTGGCTTACAGCAAGGCGGCCCATTTGGGCGCAAAAGCGTTTTATGATGGGATGGACTTTGGCCACAATGTTTGGTGCATTGTTGGTGCGGCGTCGCCATCGTGGGCAAAGCGCGTTTTCCCGCGCTGCTCCACGGTCATGGCAATGGATAAACTGTGGAAAGCCATTTTTCACGCCGCTTATGTGGATACGCCGGACCCGGTCGCCGCATGGCAGGAACACCGCAGGAGTTTCGAGAAGTGCTGTGCGTTCCTGAATGAGAAGCAGTTTGACCGGCTGGTGTATCACAACAGCATTGGTACGGATATTACGGTCGGTCTGCCGAAGAATCATATTTGGGAGGGCGGCGGCTCCAAAACAGTGGACGGCGTTGCGTTCTATCCCAATATGCCGACCGAGGAGATTTTCACTTCCCCGGACCGCACCCGTGTGAACGGTACGGTGCACAGCGCACTGCCGCTGAGCTATCAAGGTGTGCTGATTGATGATTTCAGTCTGACACTGAAGGATGGGCGCATTATCAGCTGTTCCGCCGCAAAAGGTGAGGATACGCTGAAGGAAATCATCGCCGCAGACGATGGTGCCAAAATGTTCGGTGAGTGCTCCCTGATTCCGAAACAGTCGCCCATCTCTGAAATGGGTGTGCTGTTCTACAACACACTGTTCGATGAGAATGCTTCCTGCCATTTTGCGATTGGCTTGGGCTTTCCGGAGTGCATTCAGGGCGGTTTGAATATGTCCAAAGAAGAGCTTATCCAGCATGGCATTAACAATTCCAGCATGCATGTGGACTTTATGCTGGGGACGCCCGACCTTTCTGTTACAGGCATTACGGCGGACGGCACAGAAGTTCCGGTCTTCCGTGACGGCGGCTGGGCTTTCTAAACATTTATATAATAGGGGACAGTCAGCAGCTTCTCTGCAGCAAAAGGGCAGCGGAGAGGCCGCTTTTTCTGTGTAAAAGGGCATGAAAGTTTGACAACCGGCGGAATATACGGTATTCTAAAATGAATTACGGCAGGTTTCATAGAAAGCAGGTAACAAATGACAGACTGTTTAGGAATATTGACACTGGCCGCTTTTTTGGTGACGGCTGCTAAATTTCTCACCAAACGTCTGCCACTTCCCCGCTTAGATGCTGCCGCGGGCAAAATTCATGTGGTTTCCAGCCTGCTTTTGCTGGCGTTTTCCATCGCACACGGTATTTGTGCGTGGCACCTTGCGGGACAGCGGCCGGCTGTGTCCTTTCTGCTTGGAATTTTATTGTTTCTGTGTGTGCTGGCAACTTTTTTCAGTCACATCTTTTCCAAAAAGTTGGGCAACCGCTGGCTGATGGTTCACCGCGCTGCGACGATCTGCATTTGCGTTTTACTGGTGGCTTTGTTTCTGCTCATGTGGTTTTTGCCGTGACGGCGGAGCATATATTTGTTCTACATTCTATATAGTAAGGCAGTGCACAAGTATGATGCTGGGCATTGTGAAGGACTCCACCATTCGGTGCAAAAACATTGGTGGGTGGCGAGCCGAAAAGATGGGGGCCGACGCGATTGTCAATATTCGCTATGCGACTTCTTCAATTATGCAGGGAGCGGCGGGAGTGATTGTCTACGGTACGGCCGTTAAAGTAAAAGCGTAATTTGTTTTAGGTTCGTTCCTGCTTTTGGGAGTATCCCCGGAAAGGGGATGCTCCCTTCCTTTTATATTCTTCGGCGAAAGACCGCACTGCACGCTTGTTTCTTCTTGGGTAATGAAATATAATAAAGGAAATTGAAACGGGCACGGTCGCCTGTGAAAAGGACCAAACAGCAAAGGCACTTTCTGCAGTTTGCGGTGATGATTGGGATGATTGCAGCGGCTTCAGGAACCGGCTGTTTTTTCCGCTTTCTCGGATTCCCGGAAACGAACATTGTAATTGTCTATCTGCTGGCGGTGAAGCTGGCAGCCTGTTTCTCCACTTGCGCCGCACAATTTGACCCGCTGCCTGACGGGCGCCAAGAACTGCGCGGACTAGGCGTCGCGGCACATTTCATTCGCGCCTTTTCTTGCAAGACAGCTTTTTTGTGCTTTGATAAGGAAGGCATACTGGACAAAACCTTTGTGCGCAGGTCCGGCCGGATAAACAAATTCGCAGGGAGATGCTGGACAATGAGGCGATGCGTGCACTGATGGCGGGCCTGCAGCGGAAAATCAAGAAAAATCCCGGTAAGCCGCACTACATTATGACCGAAGTCGGCGTTGAATATCGGCTGGCAGATGAATGATTACAGGAGGATATACAGTTGAATTTAATTATTCGCAGAGAAAAGCCGGATGACCGGTATGCAGCGGAGTACATGACAAAGAAAGCGTTCTGGAACCTGCATGTACCGGGATGCAGTGAGCATTATTTGGTGCATAAGCTGCGCCGGGATGCAGCCTATCTGCCGCTTTTAAGCCGGGTGGCGGAAAGCAACGGACAGGTTGTCGGCGCGATTTATTATGCCCGTGCTTTTGTACAAAATGGTGATGAGCGGACCGAAGTGCTGACTTTTGGCCCGTTGGCGGTGGAACCGTCCTTTCAAAAGCAGGGAGTCGGCAGCCAACTGCTGGAAACAACAATGGACCTTGCCCGGCAGGCTGGTTGGAAGGCAATCCTGATATACGGGGAACCAGAGTATTACCCCAAACATGGGTTTATAACCTGCGACCATTTCGGTATTACCACGCCGGACGGCAAAAATTTTCCGGCATTTCAAGGGATCGAACTCGTCTCCGACGGACTGAAGGGTATCAGTGGTCAGTTCCATGAACCGGACGTATACAGCCATCTGCCGCAGTGGGAAGTAGACCAGTACGACCGTCTGTTTCCGTATCTGGAAAAACGGAAGCTGCCGGGGCAGTGGACCACATAAAACAACGGAATCTTTTTTCTACTTTTGGCGTAAAAATCTCATATGATGCCAACGGAATTGGATGCGTGGCCAGTTGGAGATTTTTATTGTCCGGCTTTGTTTTCTCAAAACAGCCCACCTTTTTAGGCGGGCTGTTTTTGCGTTTAAGGAGACAGATGCTGGCCGGCACGGCGGCAAACAAACCGGCAGGCCGAAAAATTCCGCTCGTCGGGACTGTGCTTTGACAAATTTTCGGTCTATCGTTGATTATAATACATGTCAATGGGAGGTGAGTTTGTTGCAGACGGTGTATGTGGATGTGCTGCTGGCAGTCAACTTATTTATCGATTATTTTTTGCTCCTTTTGACGGCTAAATTCCTGCACATCAGCGTACGCCGGTATCGGCTGCTGCTGGGCGCGCTCATTGGGTCCGGCGGTTCCCTGATGATTCTTCTTCCGCCGCTTGCTCCGGCAGAAGAGCTGCTCCTCCGGCTGGGGTTGTCGCTGCCTATTACATTGGCAGCGTTCGGCTTTGGCGGATTCGCCGCATTTTTCCGGCGGGTACTAACCTTCTTCCTTTTTAGCTTTGCGCTGGCAGGTATTTTGCTGGCAGTGTGGTATTTTGTGGCGCCCGGCGGGCTGTTTGTAAAGAACAGCGTCATTTATTTTTATGTGCCGCCGCTGCTGCTGATTGTACTGACGCTGATAAGTTATTTTATTCTGCGATTGGTGCAGCGCGCTGCAGGAAGAGGACCGCTTCGCCATACAGTGTGTCAGGTGCACGCAAAACTTGGCGGTCGAGAGGTTAGCTTTTCCGCACGGATAGACACCGGCAGCGCACTGACAGAGCCATTTTCAGGGTTGCCCGTGATTGTAGCGGAGGAGCAGGTCCTGCTGCCCCTGCCAGACGACCCGCCGCGTGCGGTGCCGTATACTTCCGTTGGCGGGGAGGGACTGCTGCGTGCATGGCGGGCGGAGGACTGTACACTGGTTTTCCCAGAGGGTGGTTTTTGCCGTGCAGAGTGCTACATAGCCTGCACAAAAGGTAAACTTGCCGGAGGTGAATATCAGGCACTGGTTCCGCCGTCTTTACTGCAGGACGTGGAAACAGACAGCAGAAACACCAGAATACAAAGAAAGGAAACTGGATATGCTGGAAAAACTGAAGCAATGGCTTCTGCATCTCTTCGCCGCGCCCGTCCACTACATAAACGGACCGGAAACACTGCCGCCGCCGCTCACCAAAGAGGAAGAAGCTAAAGTTTATGAAGAAATGGCGGCAGATGTACCCAATGCTCGGGAACCGCTGATTACACACAATCTGCGTTTGGTCGTTTATATCGCCAAAAAGTTCGAGTCGCCGGGGGCGGGGGCTGAGGACCTCATTTCCATCGGCACCATCGGGCTGATTAAAGCAGTGAACACGTTCCGGCCGGAAAAGAAAATTAAGCTTGCGACTTATGCTTCCCGCTGCATCGAAAATGAAATTCTTATGTATCTGCGCAAATCCAGCCAGCTGAAAAACGAGATTTCCATAGATGACCCGCTGAATGTCGACTGGGACGGCAATGAACTTTTGCTGGCCGATGTATTGGGCAGCGACAGCGATACAGTCAGTTCCGGCATCGAGACCGAGAATGACCGCCGCATGTTGCTGGAGGCGGTGTATGCGCTGCCTCCGCGGGAGCGGCGGATTATGGAAATGCGTTTCGGGCTGAACTCCCAAAAAGAGCATACGCAGAAACAGGTGGCGGACGCACTTGGCATTTCGCAGTCTTACATATCTCGGCTGGAAAAGCGAATTATTGCCCGGCTGCGGCATGACCTTGAGAAAGCGGGGTGACCAAACAAAACAAATGCAGAACGGTCCCTGAAAAAGTGTGAAGATATTTATATATAAAAAGACAGGCAATCCCGTTTGTCCGGCAGTGCGTACGGCTGTCAGCGGACGGAATTGCCTGTCTTTATTCTGTTTTATGCTTCGGCAGCAATCAGCTGTTTCAGCAGCGCTTCTGTTTTTTGTGCGTCTGCACGTCCACGGGTAGATTTCATTACATAACCGACCAGTGATTTAACGGCTTTTTCTTTTCCAGCTCGGTAGTCCTCTGCGGCTTTCGGATTTTCCTGCAGTGCTTCATGGCACAATGCATCCAGCTGCTTGTCATCAATGCCGGCGAGGTCCTTTTCCGTCAAGAAAGCGGACAGGGGTTTGCCGGTATCCAGCATCTTTTCCAGTGTGGATTTTACCAGATTCATCCGCAGCTTGCCAGCATCCAGCAGCTTTAGCAGGGCATTGAGGTTTTCCGGCGGAACCGTGACAGCGAAAGCTTCTTTATCCGCTTCGGTTTCCATACGGCGGAACATCTGCCCCAAAATGCAGGAGGCAGCGGCTTTTCCATTTTCCAGACCAGCGGCTGCTTTGTCAAAATAATCTGCAACACTGCGGTAGCGCATGAGCTGCTGTGAGTCTGTATCGCTGATGCCGTACTGGTTTTCCCAGCGTTCTGCGCGTTCCCGCGGGTCTTCTGGTAAAGATTTCCGCAGCCTTTCCACGGATTTGTGTGAAACATGAATGGTCGGCAGGTCTGGTTCCGGAAAATACCGGTAGTCCTGTGCATCCTCTTTGCCGCGCATACTTTCGGTGCATTCGTCCGCCTCATTGTACCGGCGCGTTTCCTGCACTACTTTTTCGCCGCTGTCCAGCAGGTCACACTGGCGGTCATATTCATATGCCATTGCTTTGGTGATGAAGCTGATGCTGTTCATGTTTTTAATCTCGGTGCGGGTGCCCAGCTGACTGCTGCCCTGTGGGCGTACGGAAATATTTACGTCACAGCGCATAGAACCTTCTTCCATTTTGCAGTCGGAAACACCGATATAGCGCATAAGAAACTGCATTTTTTCCACATATTCTTTGGCTTCTTCCGGTGAGCGAATGTCCGGTTCACTGACAATCTCAATCAGCGGAACACCGCCACGATTGTAGTCTACATAGGTGTTTCCACGGGAGTGAACCAGCTTGCCGGCGTCTTCTTCAATGTGAATACGGGTAATACGCACTTTCCGCCCATTGGAAAGTTGAATGTAGCCGTTGGTGCACAGCGGCATATCATATTGCGAAATTTGGTAGGCTTTCGACAGGTCGGGATAGACGTAGTTTTTACGGTCCATTTTGCTGACTTCTGCAATGTCGCAGTGTGTGGCAAGTCCCGCCATAATGGCGTATTCCACTACTTTTTTATTCAGCTTGGGCAGGGAGCCAGGCAGACCAATGCACACAGGGCAGCAGTGGGTATTTGGCTCACCGCCGAATTCAGTTGTGCAGCTGCAGAAAATTTTCGTTTTGGTGGCCAGTTCCACGTGTGTTTCTAATCCGGCTACCAGTTCATAGTTACTCATTCTGTTTATTTACCTCCTGGTCCTGTCTTTTGCTAAAGATGCTTCCGCTTTTGCATAGATACGCGAAAAGCAGCCGTTTCCATTTAGCATACCGCAACCCCCGGCTGATGTCAACGCTTTTGCACAGCAAAGTGACAAAACGGACAGTGCTCGTCCTTTTTTGACCGTTTCAGCCTTTCCGCGGTGAAATGCCACACCGCAGAAAAGCCGTGTTGTACACTTTTTGTGCGGCTTTGCAAACAACGAAGAGCAGAGCGATCTCCACCGGCAAAAGGACTAGATTCTTCACAATACGGATGGGCAGAATGGCAAAAAAAGATTTGCCATATACCATGGAATTCCACAGCGTGTTCATCAATAGATTGCTAAAAACCGTGACCAGTGATTTGGAGGCGATGACACGGGAAAGACGTATGGGGCTGTGGTACAGGAAAATGCCGTACAGGCAGCCGCTGAACATGGCGGTCAGCATATACGGTGGAAAGTATACGCCGCTTGGGTGCACACAGTAACCCAGGATATCTCCCGCCGCGGCGGACAGCATGGCGACGGTCGGGCCAAAAAGCATACCGGTCACCGCGCTGGCAAGGTAGGAAAAGCTGATGCGCAGGAAAGGAAGCACATCGATGCTGTACCCGGCCAGCACAACCTGCAGTGCCAGCAGCAGTGCCGCAGTTACCAAGGACGGCAGCTTTTTCAGTTCTGCGGCGGAATCACGGAACAACGACAGAAAGGCAGTACGCTTTTGCATAAAAATACCTCCAGTTGGCAGCACACGCAGAAAGGGCACTAAATTGGTACCCCTATCAGGTGCTGCATATCCGGAGGAAATGCAGCAGCGGGATGCGAAACCTATACCGCAAGCGGGGAATGCAGCCCCTGCTTTTCGTCCTGCCGACAACTCCCCGTTCGGCGGGCACTTTACGCATAAATTCCTACTCTGCTTTGCTACATGTTTTATTTTATGCCAATATTATAAACCTGCCGGCAAAAAAATGCAAGTTCTTGCAAAACCAATTCATTTTTTGCAGCCGTCATAGTCATCTAAAAAGTTACGGGCAGTGCTGCCGCGCCGCCAGCTGAGCACGGTTTCTAGATTAACGCCCTGTGCGCTGCGGAAAATATTGGTGTCCACCTGAGGGTTGTCCGCACGCAGGGCAGCAATCAGTGCCTTCACCTGGGCACGCTTTCCGCCGCCGTTTGGTTTATGGGCGCCCTCTTCGGTGAAACGGCAGGAACACTGTAAAAACTGCAGGCCGTTGTAACGCTTCCATGCCAGAATGTCACGTTCCCGCACGTAGTACAGTGGGCGGATAAGCTCCATGCCGGCAAAGTTTTTACTGTGCAGTTTGGGCATCATGGTGCGCATTTCTGCGCCATACAGCATACTCATCAGGATGGTTTCTATCACATCATCAAAATGATGCCCCAGTGCAATTTTATTGCACCCCAGGTCCTGTGCATATCGGTACAGGTAGCCGCGCCGCATACGCGCGCACAAATAGCAGGGCGATTTTTCTTCGCCGGCCGTTACACGGAAAATGTCGCTGTCATAGACCTTTACCGGAATGTGCAGCAGCTGACAGTTGGAAAGCAGCAGTGCACGGTTTTGCGGATTATACCCTGGGTCCATGGCAATGAACTGCAGGGAAAACGGAATTTCCGTATACTTTATAAGATGCTGCATACAGCAGGCCAGCAGGACGCTGTCTTTACCGCCGGAAATACATACGGCGATTTTGTCACCGGGTTTTATCAGCTCATAGTCCTTGATACCGCCGATAAAGCGGTTCCAGATGGGTTTGCGGTATTTTTTAATGATGCTGCGTTCCACTTCCTGATATTTCTCCATTGCAATCATCCCTGTAAATTTCTATAATAACAGTATATACTATTGATTATTGTCTATTGTATCTTTTTTGCCGCTGTCCCGCAACTCTCTGCGGCATTTTCAGGAAAGGAAGAAAATCATATGTTTTTGGGTATGCATGTATCCGCCTCAGCCGGTTTTCTGCACATGGGAAAAGAGGCGCTCTCCGTTGGTGCGAACACATTTCAGTTTTTTACCCGCAATCCACGCGGCGGGAAGGCCAAAACACTGGACCCGCAGGACGCAGCGGCATTGTGCAGTTTTCTGCAGGAAAACCACTTTGGGCCAATCGTTGCGCACGCGCCCTATACCATGAACGCCTGTGCGGCAAAGCCGGAGGTGCGGGATTTTGCGTTCCGCGCGATGAAGGACGACCTGAGCCGCATGGAATACCTGCCGGGCAACTACTATAATTTTCACCCCGGCAGCCATGTGGGGCAGGGGGTGGAAACCGGTATTCAAAAAATTACAGGGGTACTCAATACGGTGCTGACACCCGAACAGCACACGACCGTTCTGCTGGAAACCATGGCCGGAAAAGGGACAGAAGTAGGCCGCAGCTTCGAGGAACTGCGTGCCATTTTGGATGGGGTTCAGCTGACGGACAAGGTCGGTGTTTGTCTGGACACTTGCCATGTATATGACGCCGGATATGACATTGTCAATGATTTGGACGGTGTACTGGAAACCTTTGACCGTGTCATTGGTCTGCAGCGGCTGAAAGCAGTTCATTTGAATGACAGCAAGAACCCTTATGCAAGTCATAAGGACCGCCACGAATCAATCGGCAACGGTTCCTTGGGGCTTGCGGCACTGGTGCGTGTGCTAACGCACCCGGCGCTGTGTGGTCTGCCGTTTATTTTGGAAACGCCGCAGGACACAGCAGGGCACGGAAAAGAAATTGCACTGCTGCGGGCAGCAGTGTATGCGAAAAAAGAATAAAAAAGCATTTTCATCTTTACAAATTGTTGGTTCGTTGTATACTTGAAAAGTACCATTTGAGTATGGGGAAGAAGGATAGGCATGATTAAAATTCATCAAAAGCGGCTGAAGGCGGTTACGGAAAACATGAAGCGGCGCGGTCTGCCGCAGATTTTGGTATCTTCTACGGCATCGGTCTACTATTTGACTGGCCTATGGATAGAGCCAATGGAACGCCTGCTCGTCCTATACATCCGGGACAACGGCGAGTGCGCACTGTTCGGCAATGCGCTGTTTGGTCTGACGCCTGGCGGAGATGTGCCGCTGTATATACATACGGATGCAGACGACCCGCTTACAGACCTTGCAAAGGTTGTTCGCTCCGGTGTGCTGGGTGTGGACAAGAGCTGGCCCAGCTGTCATCTGCTTAGCCTGATGAAGCAGCGCCCGGACGTAACGCCGAAACTTGGCAGCGCCCCGGTGGATGAAGCCCGTATGTTGAAGGATGAAAAAGAAATTAAAGCACTGCGCAGTGCTTCTCGTATCAATGATGAAGTAATGGAAGCATCTTTAAAAGCTGTCCGCGAAGGGGCCGTTGAAAAAGAAATGGCCGCTTTTGTGGAGCATCAGTTTGCTTTGCATGGCGCAGACCGCGCAACGGAGGGCATGATTACTTCGTTTGGGCCGAACTGCGCGGACCCGCACCATTCTCCGGATAATACACTGGTCAAGCGCGGCGATTCTATGGTGTTTGATATTTATATTCCCATTCAGCGTTATTGGTGTGATATGACGCGAACCGTTTTCTTTAAAGAAATCAGTGACGGGGACCGCCGCATTTATGAAACCGTTTTAAAGGCGAATTTAGCGGCGGAAGCAATGATTCGTCCCGGTGTTATGATGTGTGACATCGACCGCACTGCGCGTCAGGTTATTGAGGACGCGGGTTATGGGCCGTACTTTACCCACCGGCTTGGACACGGCCTTGGTATTGACTGCCATGAACCGCCGGACAACGGCGCTTCCTGTCAAATGCTCGCGCAGGCCGGCATGGTTTTCTCCGTGGAACCGGGCATTTATCTGCCCGGGAAGATGGGTGTGCGGATTGAGGACCTTGTGCTGGTAACACCAGACGGCTGTGAGGTACTGAATCATTACACAAAGGACCTGCAGGTCCTCTGCAAATAAAAATCAGACAAGGCGTTTATAAGCCGCTTTTTATAGAATGGGCAGGGCCTTTCTTTAGAATGGGGAAAGCGTCCAGCCTGTTTTTTATGCGTAAAAGACAAGGTGGACAGCAAGCGGCGCCACAAGACAGGCGGCCAAGTCCCCTAAAAGCGCCGCCGGCAGGGTGTGCCGTGTCTTTTTGATGCCAATGCTTCCGTAGTATACAGCAATACAATAGAAAGCGGTTTCTGTGCTGCCAGCAAGCGCCGCGGCAATGCGTCCAGTCAAGCTGTCGGCACCATACTGCTGCAGAATTTGAGTCAGCACAGCGGTAGAGCCGCTGCCGGAAACCGGCTTCATCAGAATCAGCGGCACCACCGCCGATGGCAGGCCAATGCGGCATGTCAACGGTGCCAGCGCTTTTGCCAGCAAGTCCAGTGCACCGGAAGCCTGCAGCATCGTAATACCGGTTATCAATCCAATTAAAGTAGGCAGAATGCCAACCGCAGTTTTTAGCCCCTGCTTTGCGCCGCATACAAAGGAATCAAAGACGGGCACTTTTCGCAGGACACAGAACGCGACCAAACAGACTACGGATATCGGAAGGACGTAAGTTCCTAGCTTATCCACAGAAACGCCTCTCCATCAGCTTCGCCGCGGTTACAGCCGTCAAAAGTGCACATACGGAAGTAATCCAGATGACCGGCAGAATGTCAAATGGCTGGGCCGCCCCGTATTTGCTGCGCAGAGTAGCCAGAAAGGTGGGAACCAGCTGCAGGGAAGCGGTATTCAGAACGACAAATAGGACCATTGCATTGTCAGCTGTGCCGGCGGGTGTTTGGCTTTCTTTTTTCAGTTCCTGCATGGCGGCAAGGCCAAGAGGGGTGGCGGCGTTGCCGAGTCCCAGAAGGTTAGCGGTCAAGTTCATACAAATAGCGCCCAGCGCGGAACTGCTGCGTTTCAGTTTTGGGAAAAGACAGCGCAGCAAGGGAGAAAGCACCTTCGCAAGTAGGCGGGTAAGGCCGCCCTGTTCCGCGGCATACATCAGTCCAGTCCAGAAACACATCATCCCCATTGTTTCCAGACAAAGTTTAACTGCATTTCCAGCGCCGCTTAAAATAGCATCAGAAAGTTGAGGGACTCTTCCTGTGCAGAGTGCACAAATAAAACTGGCAAAGAGCATTCCGACCCATATCCAATTAAGCATTTTCATCTCCCCCTTTTATCATGTATACAAAAATATAAAGAAAATTATTCTAACGTTCACAAAAAATTCAAATGTTAATATTGACTTTTTTTGTCGAATCAACTACTCTTATGAAAGAAGGGTAATCCATTTATTAATTGAACCGTTTTTTACAAACAGAAAGGAAGTTTACAATGAAATCAACAGGAATTATGCGTAAGGTAGATGAACTGGGCCGTATTGTGCTGCCAAAGGAACTGCGGAAAGCATTAGATATTAAGGAAAAGGATCCACTGGAAATCTTTGTCGGCGAAAGTGGCGAAATTATTCTTCGCAAATATCAGCCTGCCTGCATTTTCTGCAACGGGATGGACGGCATTATCACGTATAAGGGACACAACGTCTGCCATCACTGCATGGAAAAACTGGCACGCCGTTTAGAAGAAGACGACGACTGAATCCCAAAACATCTGCTGTATGGGCTATGCAGCAGATGACACTTTGAACGATTATACTTTGTGCATGAAGAAAAAATGACCACTGCCGCCGGAAATTCCGGTGTAGTGGTCATTTTTTTGATTTAGTGGTCTCCGCGTGTCAAATTTTCTGCGTAACTCTGCATACTATCGAACGAATTCACCCGAAAAGCGCGTGTACTCATCTGTTCCCGCACCGTGTGGGGAAGATTTTCAAAGTAGGCTTTTGCCTGCGGTTCCTCCCGCATGAGCGTAAACATATCGCGGTACGTTTTATTTTGATTTTCCATATTTATCACCCCCGCAGAAAGTATTCCCGCAAATGAATGAAAATATAAAAATGCCGCAGACGGTTTTGTCTGCGGCAAAAAGATTGCTGCATTTTTTATTTATTGTTTTTTTTGTTTTCTTTTTCCGCATGGGGAGCTGTGGCCTGCGCCTTTTTCGGTTCCTCCGGTTTAATCATTGTTTTTGGCCCTTCTTTTACAACGGGGAAAGCAGTCCGTGCAACGGCAGGCGTTTCCTCAATGAAAGATTTGATAGAGGAAAGTGAAGTTGCCGCAACAGCAGGCTTTTCTGTTTTTACAGTGGTTGTTTCTGCCGGTTTTGCTGCGGGCTTTTTGGCTTTTGTCGCTTTGCGGGAAGTGCCGCGGTGCTTTCTTGCTTTTTTTGTTTCACTGGCCATAGGAATTTCCGACAATTTCCATTCCTGATTTTCGCCGCTGACCTGTTCCCAAATCTGCAGGTGGGCACCCGCTTCACTGGAAATATCTACAATATCTACGCACCGTCCAGCTGCTTTAGAGATGATTTTATAAAACCCGTCGGAAGCGGGTTCCAGTTTCCACAGCTGTGTGTCTGTGTCACATGTTTCCCACTGGTGCAGCCATGTGCCGTTTTCTGTACCGCCCTCGATTAAATCCAGGCAACAGCCAGTAGCAACATTTTGAATGCGGCAGAAGCCACCCGCAGCAGGAACAATCTTCCACTCTTGTTCTTTTGCTTTCTGGTCAGGGACGTCCATGGTAAGCAGCGTGCCGTTGCCCTCATTGCGGCCTTCTACGCTGACTGCGTTGCCGCACTGGCGGGAAAGAATCTGATAAAAACTATTTTTAGAAGAGAACTTTTCGGTTGCGGTTTTTTTTGCTGCCATCAAACAAACGCTCCTTTTCCTCATAGGTAAATTATGCGAATATTCCATCCTGTTTTTTACTTGCAGCGGTCCTTTTATTTATTATAACATTTGTGGTATTGAAGTCAACATTCTGCCGGAAAAACAGCGATTTAATGGCAATACCGGAAAAGAAAGCTATGCTTTTTGTTGCAATTTCCGGCGTTATCCGTTATCATAACAGGGCGGTATTTTTGCAGGATGGACAGGCCACGGCAGCTGGTTTTTATGCCGCCGTATAGAAAAAGGAGATATACCATGAAAAATAGAGATTTTCCACAGGTAACCGTGACAAAAAAAGCAGAGGATTCTATTGTCGGTGGGCACCCGTGGATTTATGATACAGAGGTCACACCAATTGGGCAGGCACCGCAGGATGGGACCCTGACAGATGTCCTTTCCACAAAGGACAGATACATGGGAACAGGCTTTTATAACAGCCACAGCAAAATTCGGGTACGGCTGATTTCGCGCAATGCAAACGACACCTTTGACGCAGCATTTTTTAAACGGCGTATTCAGTATGCGTGGGATTACCGGAAAACGGTTATGGGGCCGGACGCCGACTGCTGTCGTATCATTTTCGGGGAAGCGGACCAGTTTCCGGGACTGACGGTGGACCGCTTTCACAATATCTTGGTGACGCAGACGCTTTCGCTGGGAATTGAGCGCTTGAAACCCATGCTGTTTCAGGCACTGTATGAAGTGCTGACACAGGACGGACAAAGAATAGATGGCATTTATGAGCGAAACGATGTGGCAATCCGGGAGCTGGAAGGAATGCAGCAGGGAAAAGGCTTTTATCAGTTGCCAGGCGTTCCGATGCCGGAAAGTACGGTCACGGAGATTACAGAGAATGGCATTCGCTATTTGGTCGATTTTGAAAATGGACAGAAGACCGGCTTTTTCCTCGACCAAAAGTATAACCGGCGGGCTGTTGCGCAGCTGGCAAAAGGCAGAACAGTACTGGACTGCTTTACGCATACCGGTTCCTTTGCCCTGAATGCTGCCAAGGGCGGTGCTGCCCATGTTCATGCTGTGGATATCAGCGCGGACGCTGTTGCCATGACAAAAGAAAACATTTGCCGCAATGGAATGGAAACGATCATTGACTGCGAGCAGGCCAATGTGTTTGACCTGCTGCCGTCTTTGCAGCCAAAGAAATATGACTTTATTATTTTAGACCCGCCGGCCTTTACGAAGAGCAGAAAAACAGTCCGTTCCGCTTCCCGTGGATATAAGGAAATCAACCTGCGGGCCATGCGGCTGCTTCCACGCGGCGGCTATCTTGCCACCTGCTCCTGTTCCCACTTTATGACGGACTCCCTTTTCCGCCGAATGCTGCACGATGCTGCGGCAGACGCCGGTGTTGCCCTCCGGCAGATTGAAGCACGCCAGCAGGCACCGGACCATCCGGTACTGTGGAATGTGCCCGAAACAGACTACCTGAAATTCTATTTATTCCAGGTCGTATAAGGTGATGGCGGGAGGAATTTTACCATGACAAATCTGTTTCATCTGATTGGTACGAATATGCTTTCTTTTCTGCCGCGTCTGTTGGAAGCAGCGCTCGTTTTTGGAATCGGCTGGTGGCTCAGCGGGGTAGTACGGCATATCTGCGTGAAGATGCTTCAGCGTGCGCAGCGGGATAGTGCGGTTGTTTCCTTCCTTTCCTCAACGGTGAAAGTAACCGTGCGGATTATCGTTATTATTATGGCGCTGTCCTCCCTGGGCCTAAACACCGGTGCCATTATTGGGGCATTCAGTGCGTTGGGACTTGGCGTCAGCCTTGCCATGAAGAATAATATGGCGAATATTGCCTGCGGCGTACAAATGCTTTTTACAAAGCCGTTCCATGCCGGTGACTACATTGCGGCAGAGGGCGTGGAGGGTACCGTGGAGCGTATGGAGCTGATGTTTACAACGCTGCGTACTTTTGACAATAAAGAAATTGTGTTTCCCAATGCCCGGCTGTGTGACAGTGTCGTTACAAATTATACGGCGATGGACAAGCGGCGGGTGGACTTTGATTTCGGCATCAGCTACAGCGATGACTTGGCGGGAGCCAAAGCACTGCTCCTGCAAATCGCAGAGGAAGACAGCCGCGTGCTGAAAGTTCCAGCACCGCTGGTGGCGGTCAACAAACACGAGAAAAGCGCGTTGCTGCTGACCGCACATTTCTGGTGTAAAACGGAGGACTACTGGGATGTGTACTATGCGGTGCAGGAAAAAGTGAAGCTTGCGTTTGATGAGCACGGCTATCACATTCCATTCCCGCAGGTAGATGTGCATCTTCCTGCAGAAGATTCCCCCAAACAGGCGGGCTGAACCGAGGTATTTGTTTATTCGCCGTAAATGCCCTGTACCGTGACTTCACCGGAATTGACCGTTTCTGTTTGACCGTCCGGCAAACGTACCAGCAGCTCTCCTGCCGGTGTAATGCTGCAGGCAGTGCCAGTGTATTTTTGCTTTCCCCGGAAATAAGAGACCTGCCGACCCAGAGAAACGCAGAGCGGGGCATAGCTTTCCGGCAGAGAGCCGCTTTCCAGCAAAGGCTCCATTTTTTCCAGGATTCGCTGCAGCACTGCACAGCGTGTGTACTGTTGGCCGGTTTCAAGCAACAGGGAAGTAGCACGCTTTTGCAGTTCCGGCGGAAACGCCGGATTGTTTACATTCACGCCGATACCGGAAATGGCCCATGAGCTGCCGGAAGCATCCGTGCCGCCCTCACATAAAATACCGCAGACTTTGCGGCTGCCGATGACAACATCATTTGGCCATTTGATGCGGGCGTCGGCGGAAAATGACTTCCGCAAAGCGGTGCATACGGCGAATCCGCTCAACAGGGGGACCATAGTGACCGCCTGCGGCAGATGTGCCCCGCGCAGCAAAATGGTAAAGTACAGGCCGCCGTTTTGGGGGCTGTCCCAGCTGCGGCCGAGTCGTCCCTTTCCGCCGGTCTGGTGTTCTGCCGTGACAACCATGCCGTCCGGAGCACCGGACCGAGCTGCTTCTTTTACGTCCTCATTGGTTGAAACCGTGGTTTGCAGGCAGCGGACCGTTTGCCCGAGTGTATGTGTACATAGGCCCTGACGGACAGCCTGCGGTGTCAAAGAAATATCTGTACTCATATTTTTTAGGTTCCTTTCTGCATTTTTGTGCGTGCGGTACGCATTGTGAAAACTTTACGTTTCTGTATCTCATATTAGACAAAAGAGAGACAAAGAGCAAGACATCTGCGCCCTAAAATTCAGAAAAATTGAAAAAACCTGTTGTTTCTAATAGATACGAATGATATACTAACAATATATGTATTTTGAAAGGAAGCGGCAGCTATGGATGTTCGTCCTGGTGACCTCCTGCTGATGAAAAAGCCGCATCCGTGTGGCTGCAGCACTTTTCTGGTGCTGCGTGTCGGCATGGACTTCAAAATTCGCTGTACCGGCTGCGGGCATGAAGTTATGCTGCCGCGGCGGAAATGTGAGAAAAACATACGAAAAATCACACATGCTTCTGTAGAGAAACAACCCCACAGCTGAAACGACTTTTCATTTTTCACGCGGCAGGGGCTGTTTTTTCCGTTGACCAGCATCTTGCTCAAAGGAGAGACTTCGTGTATGTTTGAAAACCTTGCCGTTTTTACAAAGCGGCTGGAAGAACTGAATGTGCGTCTGTGCGACCCAACTGTGGCAGCGGACCAAAACCTGTATGCACAGCTGATGAAAGAGTACAGCGAGCTGGAACCGCTGGTGACGCATTATCGCCGCTTTCTGCGGGCACAAAAGGCGAAGCAGGAAGCACAGGAAATCCTGACGGACAGCGCCAGCCGGGACCTGCACGGTCTTGCCTTCCAGCAGTTGAAAGAAGCCGAACAGGACCTTGACCGGCTGACGGAAGAAATTAAAATTCTGCTGCTGCCTAAGGACCCCAATGATGAGAAAAATGTCATTGTTGAGATTCGCGGCGGTGCCGGCGGGGAAGAGGCGGCGCTTTTTTCGGCCGTCCTGTACCGTATGTATACCATGTATGCGCAAAACCGCGGCTGGAAAACGGAAACGCTAAACCTAAACGAAACAGAACTGGGCGGCTACAAGGAGATCAGCTCTATGGTAACCGGGCAGGGCGCATGGTCCCGCCTGAAGTATGAAAGCGGTGTGCACCGTGTACAGCGTGTGCCGGAAACCGAGGCGCAGGGCCGAATTCACACCTCCACTGCCACCGTTGCCGTGCTGCCGGAAGCGGACGAAGTGGAACTGAAAATAGACCCCAAAGACCTGCAGATTGACACGTTCCGTTCCAGCGGAGCCGGCGGTCAGCACATCAATAAAACCAGTTCTGCTATTCGTATAACGCATCTGCCGACAGGCATGGTCGTAGAGTGTCAGGACGAACGCAGCCAGTATAAAAACAAGGACAAAGCCATGCGTGTCCTGCGCAGCCGTCTGCTGCATATAAAACAGCAGAAGCACGATGACGCGATTGCATCAGAGCGCCGCAGCCAGGTGGGCACCGGTGACCGCAGCGAGCGCATCCGCACCTATAATTATCCACAGGGTAGGGTGACGGACCATCGTATTGGTTTGACGCTTTACCGGCTGGAGGACGTGTTGAATGGTGCACTGGACCAGATTATTGACCCGCTGATTGCGGCGGACCGTGCACAGCAGATGAAAATAACAATGGAGCAGGAATCGGGCTCTATATAACAATTATGATTTTATCAGGAAAGAAGGAATTTGCTTGCAGACAGAATCCTTACAGGCAGATGATAAGGGCTTTGCCCGTGCCGCGGAAATTCTGCGGGCCGGCGGGTTGGTCGGCATGCCTACGGAAACAGTCTACGGCTTGGCGGCGAATGCGCTGGACAGCACAGCTGTCACAAAGATTTTCGCAGCGAAAGGACGTCCGGCGGATAATCCGCTGATTGTCCATATCGCAAAGTTTGAACAGATTTATGATTTGGTAAAAGAAGTGCCCCCCGCCGCCAAAAAACTGGCGGAGGTATTTTGGCCGGGCCCTATGACCATGGTTTTACCGAAAGCCGACTGTATTCCGGATACTGTCAGTGCCGGAATGCCGACAGTCGCCATCCGGTTCCCATCCCACCCGGCTGCCCAGCGGCTGATTCGGGAAAGCGGTCTGCCATTGGCGGCACCCTCGGCCAACACTTCCGGCCGGCCTAGCCCAACAACTGCACAGCACGTTCTGCACGACCTCGGCGGCAAAATTGACGCGGTACTGGACGGCGGTTCCTGTGGTGTCGGTGTGGAGAGCACAGTCATTACACTGGCAACAAATCCGCCGCGTTTGCTGCGTCCGGGCGGCATCACGCTGGAGCAGCTGAGAAGCGTTTTGGGAACGGTGGATATGGACGATGCTGTTCTGCATCCGCTGAAACCCGGTGTACGTGCGGCTTCTCCGGGAATGAAGTACAAACATTATTCACCGAAGGCAGATGTCATTATCCTGGACGGAAATGATGAACAGTATATTCGGTATGTCAATGCACATGCGGCGCCTGGCGTTATGGCTTTGTGCTATGACGGTGATGACGCGTCGCTGAAAGTACCGGCTATCTGTTATGGCAGCCGTACCAATGACAGTGCAAAGGCACATGAACTGTTTGATGCCCTGCGCAGTTTCGATGAGCGCGGTGCCACCACAGTTTATGCCCGCTGTCCGGCGCCAAAGGGCGTTGGACTGGCTGTTTATAACCGCTTAATTCGTGCGGCAGGGTTCGAGGTGATTCACCTTGACTGACTGCGTCATTGGTCTGACCGGCCCGACAGGTGCAGGAAAATCGACCTGGACGGCCGCGTTCCGTGCGCTTGGCTGTGCGGTTATTGACTGTGACGCACTGGCAGGACAGGTTACGGAAGAACCCAAAGTACAGCAGGCGCTGCAGAAAGAATTCGGTGCGGACGTGGTTAAGGACGGCGTCCTGAATCACCGCCTACTGGCCGCGCGCGCTTTTGTGGACGCACAGTCTGTAAAAAGGCTGAATGCCGTTACGCACCCGGCAATCGGCGCCGATATTGACCGGCTAATGCGGCATTATAAGCAGCTTAACCTGCCGGCTATCATTATTGATGCACCGCTGCTTTTTGAAGGCAAGCTGGACACCCTGTGCAGCATGACCGCTGCTGTTTTGGCACCGCGGGAGCTGCGGCTTGCGCGGATTCAGGGGCGTGATGGTATTACCAAAGCGGAGGCGGAGCGGCGCATGGCTTCTCAGCATGATGACCACTTTTTCCAGCAGCATGCAGATGAGATTCTGGACGGTTCTGCACCGGCAGAACAGATTCCAGCTCTGGCAGCCCAAAAACTGCAGGACTGGTTAGGTAAATGTATATGAATCGGATAAGAACACCAGTTAGCTCCCGCAGAGAGCGCTCAGCCCGTCTGCGAAACCGCATTCTGATTATTATTGCCGTCGTTGCCGCTTCAGCGGTTCTTTTGTGTCTGTGTACCGTCATAATTCAGCGTTCCCGGCATAAACTGGAGCTTTCCTCCTGCCCACGCGGCTATGCGGAATACGTGGAAAAGGAAGCGTCAAACTACCATTTGGAGTCAGCACTGATTTATGCGGTGATTAAGCAGGAGAGCAACTTCGACCCGAAGGCAGTATCTTCTACTGGTGCCATAGGCCTGATGCAGCTGATGCCGGACACCTTTTCGTGGCTTTCGGAAGATGACGGGACCGCCTCCAGCGGCGGAAAAATATATACGCAGGAGGATTTGTACAATCCGCAGATAAACATTCATTTTGGCTGCAAGTACCTTTCCATTCTGCTGAAAAAATATCCGAACCGCACAACTGCGCTGGCGGCATATAATGCCGGCATGGGAAATGTGAGCGGCTGGCTGAAAAATGAAAGCTTGTCCTCTAACGGCAAAACGCTGGACAGCATTCCATTTGCGGAAACCAGCAAATACACACAAAAAGTGACAGACTATTATTTTCAATATAAAAGGCTCTATTATACGAATGGTTCCGGTGGCACATCCAGCCACAGATAGGCTTTTAATAGGAAATGGAGGACATTTAATATGGCTAAAAAGAATGAGACAGAAACCAAGGCATTAACAGAAAAACTGCTGGTCAACCGCAAAAATGGTTATTTCTCCGTAAATGACGCAAAGGTCAAGAAAGCGGATACCTTCTGTGAGGGCTACAAGGAATTCCTTCAGAATTCCAAGACCGAACGGGAAGCCGCAGCCAGTGCATGCAAAATTGCACAGGAAGCGGGCTTCGTTCCGTATGATGCAGATAAAACTTATGCACCGGGCGACCGTGTGTATGTGGACAACCGCGGCAAGTCTTTGCTGCTTGCCACCATTGGCACAGAGGGCTGCAAAAACGGTGTGCGCATAGAGGCAGCCCATATTGACTGCCCGCGCCTGGACCTGAAACCCCATCCGCTTTTTGAGGACAACGACCTTGTCCAGCTGAAAACACATTATTACGGCGGCCTGAAAAAATACCAGTGGACGACCATTCCGCTGGCTATGCACGGCCGTATCTGCCGCAAGGACGGCACAATGGTGGACGTGTGTGTCGGCGAAAAGCCCGGTGACCCGCTGTTCACAATCAGCGACCTGCTGCCACATCTGGCACGGGCACAGCAAGCCAAGACACTGGGCAAGGCGATTGAGGGTGAAAAGCTGAATGTCCTTATCGGCAGTCGCCCGGTACGGGACGAAGAGGGCAAGGACGTTTTCAAGCTGAATACCATGCGCCTGCTGAATGAACAGTTCGGCATTACTGAGGAAGATTTTGTTTCGGCGGATATTGTCTTTGTACCGGCATATCGCCCGTGCGATATCGGCTTTGACCGTGCGCTGGTAGGCGCTTACGGTCAGGACGACCGCTCCTGTGCCTATGCAGAACTGATGGCCGCTGTCAAAGTGAAGAAGCCAGTGAAGACCAACATCACCGTTTTTGCGGACCGTGAAGAGATTGGCAGTATGGGCAATACCGGTATGCAGTCTCATTTCCTGCGTGACTTTATTGAGGACCTTGCCGATTCGGAAGGCGTAAAGGTTCGCCATGTGCTGGCAAAGTCCCACTGCCTTTCCGCGGATGTTACAGCAGCCTTCGACCCCAATTATGCTGACGTTTACGACACAAACAACTCCACTTACCTGAACAATGGCGTAGGCGTGTGCAAGTACACCGGTGCGGCCGGCAAGTACGACACCAGCGATGCCGGTGCGGAATTTGTTTCCGACATTCGCCGCCTGTTTGATAAAAATGAGGTTCTGTGGCAGATTGGCGAAATGGGCAAGGTGGATGCCGGCGGCGGCGGAACGGTTGCTATGTATATTGCCAACATGAATGTGGATGTCATTGATGTGGGCGTACCAGTGCTTTCCATGCACTCTCCTTTCGAGGTTGTCAGCAAGCTGGATGAGTATATGACTTATCAGGCCATGAAAGTATTCTTTGATGCAGAGTAAGATACAGGAAATCATACTTGTGCGGAAAAATGGAGGATGGCCAGGATGCAGAGCTTTGAATTTCACTGCCCGACGGAAGTCGTTTTTGGCAAAAGTACAGAGCAGAAAACAGCGCAGGAAATCAAAAAATTTGGCGGCAGCCGCGTTTTCCTGATTTACGGCGGCGGCAGCGCGGTCCACAGCGGACTAATTGGACGTATGAAGGACAACCTGCGTGAAGCAGATCTTCCCTATGAGATGATGGGAGGCGTGCAGCCAAACCCCCGCCTTTCATTTGCACGGGAAGCTGTGAAACGTGCACAGACTTTTGGTGCTGACTTTATTTTGGCTGTTGGCGGCGGCAGTGTCATAGATACTGCTAAGGCTGTAGCAATCGGTCTTGCGGACGACAGCAGGGATATTTGGGATTATTGGTGTAAAAAAGCGCCGGTTACGGGCGCTGCTCCAGTCGGTGTCGTTCTGACTATTCCGGCCTCCGGCAGTGAAACCAGTGACTCCGCTGTTTTGACGGATGAGGAAAGCAAACGCAAGCGCGGGCTGAGTACAGACTTTAACCGCCCGCGGTTTGCCGTGCTGAATCCGGAACTTACATATACGCTGCCGCCGTTCCAGCTTTCCTGCGGCATTACAGATATGCTGATGCACACGCTGGACCGCTACTTTACCGTTGACTGCAACAATCAGCTGACGGATGAGATTGCCGAAGCGGTTATGCGGATTATTATCCGCAACGGGCAGATTGCACACTGCCATCCGCACGACTATGATGCCATGAGCGAACTGATGTGGTGCGGCAGCATTTCACACAACGGTCTGACGGGACTCGGCAACGAAAAGGACTTTTCTGTTCACCAGCTGGGCCATGAACTGAGTGCCAAGTTTGACATTGCCCATGGGGCAAGTTTGTCCGCTGTATGGGATTCTTGGGCCAACTACGCATCACCCAGTGCGCCGCAGCGCTTTGCCCGCTATGCGGAAAATGTGTGGGGCGTTCATAATGGCTCCGACGAGGAAAAGTCCCGTTCTGGAATTGCACTGACGATTCGGTTCTTCCGGTTTTTGGGAATGCCAACCTGCTTTTCCGAGCTGCAGGGAGTCGGCATTCAGCCGGATGCCGTTCTGCACCAGATGGCAGACAGCTGTATGTACAGCGGAAAACGCACGGTAGGGACGTTCTGCAAATTGGATATCCCTGCGGCGCATGAGATTTATCAGAACGCAAATTATTGATTTTTTGATAGATTCCGTTTATACTGTTCGTTAAAAAACCTCTGCACAGATTATTTTCTGTGCAGAGGTTTTTAGTCCTGCTTCTTCTGTTGTGCGTCGAGTAAATCTTTTAGGGAAGTGCTTTTTAGAATAACTTCTACTTTCTGGTCGATAACATCCCAGACGTTTTTGGTTAAGTACTGACGGATAGGCGGCATGTTTGGTCCTTCCTCCGTGACGGAAAGGTCGCCTTCCAGCGAGCTTAGCACATCAAAAGCGCTGATTTGGTCGGCGGGCTGTGCCAGCCGGTAGCCGCCCTGTGCACCGGTTGCACTGCAAACCAGCCGCGCGTGCTTCATCTGTGAAAAAATACTTTCCAGATAGTTCAGTGACAGACTTTCCTGCTGGGCGATAGCAGAGAGGGAAACCAGCTTCCCATTTGCACGGACCAATTCCAACATGGCCCGCAGGCCATATCGGCCTTTTGTAGAGATTTTCACGGCTTTTGTACCTCCCTTTCTGCCAGAAAGCCATTTTTCAGACTTTCCAGTGTCATGCCGTCCAGTGTGTCCGAAATAGCATTTGCCACGCGAATCCAGAGCGGGCGGGTAGCACAAACAGCAATCCGGTTGGAAGCGCACAGGGACGGGTCCGCGACACACCGCACGGGGCAGATGGCACCGTCTATAGCGCGTACGACCATGCCGGCGGTGATGTCGGACAGCGGTTTTGCCGGAAGAAAGCCACCCCGGCTGCCGCGGATAGTCACAACAAGGCCAGCTTTTTTCAGCAGGAAGAAGATTTGCTCCAGATAGGCTGTAGAAATGCCGGTTGCCTCTGAAATTTCCTTAACCGGCACAGGGCCTCCTTGACCAAAGGCGGCAAGGTACAGCATTCCTTCCAGGGCGTAGCGGCTGCGGGTGGACAGTTTCAATCAGGTTCCTTCTTTCTTGAAAGATAGTTCGCCGGGTTAAACTATCCGACGAAAACACAGTAAATTACTTATATATAATCATATCCTATTCTTTGGCAGGGTGCAAGCGTTTTGTACTTTTTCATGAAACTGTATGCTGCTTTTCACGGACTGTTCACGCATATCGGATAAAATAAACAGGAAGAAAGAAAACAGGGTTTGCACAGGGCACCCGCTTTCGCTATACTGAAAGAAAAGTATGCGGAAAAGATTTAGAGGAGGAATTCGGAATGTATCGGCTGTTAGTTGTAGATGATGAGGAAAAAATCCGGCTGCTTATCCGCAAATATGCGGAATTCGAGGGCTATTCTGTAGTAGAGGCTGGCGACGGCATGGAGGCAGTGCAGATATGCCGGGAGCACCCACGTGATTTTGATTTAATAATTATGGATGTCATGATGCCGGAACTGGACGGTTTTTCCGCCGTTAAAGAAATCCGCAAAGTATGTCAGGCACCGGTTCTGATGCTTTCCGCACGCGGTGAAGAGTACGATAAAATTCACGGCTTTGAGCTGGGCATTGACGACTATGTTGTAAAGCCTTTTTCCCCCAAGGAACTGATGATGCGGGTTGCCGCAATTATCAAGCGTACCGGTTCTTTCAACGGTCCGAAAAAGAAAGTTATTTCCTTTGAGGGACTAAAGATTGACTTTACAGCACGCATTGTTACGGTGGACGGTGTGAAAACGGAGCTTTCGCCCAAAGAATATGATTTGCTTTTTTATATGGTTACCAACCGCAATATTGCGCTGACCAGGGAACAGCTGATTACCAATGTGTGGGGCTACGATTTTTACGGAGATGACCGTACGCTGGATACGCATATTAAGCTGCTGCGTAAGAGTTTGGGACCGTATGCTAAATTTATTGTCACACTCAGAGGGGTGGGATATCGCTTTGAAGCCGAATAAACAGCAGAACAGAACGGCCGCCCCGCCGGCTGCGAAAGCAAAAAGAAGATTCCTGTTTTCTATTCGGAATTTGAGGGATTCATGGAAAAACGTGGGCATCAAATGGCGCATTTTCAGCGTCTTTGTTGTCTTCACGGTTGTTGTTTTGGTGGTTCTGTGGATTTTCCAAACCGTTTTGTTCGACAATTTTTATGAGCATACGAAGAGACGGGAACTGCAGCAGGCTTCCGAAACCATACAGAAAAATTTAAATAGTCCAAACCTTGGCAGCATGATTGAGGAAACAGCACGCAATGGGCAAATTTATGCAGTTGGCATTCGCTCGGACGGCAGTATCCTGTTCAGCAGCGACTTTTCACCTAACCGGTTTTCCGGCTTTGTGGGGGAACACCTGATGCAGGTAATGGGAAAAACGTTGGAGGAAGGCGGCAATCACTACGAGGTAATCAGCGGCCACAGCTCGCGCCTTGCTGCGGGGGACCGTGCACTGGTGTACGCGACTGTAAAGCAGGACAGCGGCAGCGCCTACATGATTTTTCTGTATACCATTTTAACACCTATGGACGCAACCATTCGAACCATTCGTACGCAGATTGTTTGGCTGACATTTATTCTGCTGGGGACCGGCGCACTGCTGGCACTGTATCTTTCCCGCCATATTGGAAAGCCGATTATTAAAATTACAGAAACGGCCAAAGAACTGGCAACTGGCGATTATGATATTGCTTTTGAGGAAACGGGTTATGAGGAAATCGCACAGCTGGCGCGGACGCTGAACTATGCCGCCCATGAACTGGGGCAGGTGGAGCATTTACAGCGCGATTTGGTGGCAAATGTCAGCCATGACCTGCGCACACCGCTGACCATGATTTCCGGCTATGCCGAGATTATGCGGGACCTGCCGGGAGAAAACACGCCGGAAAATGTGCAGATTATCATTGATGAGGCGAACCGGCTAACCTCATTGGTCAACGATACGTTAGACCTCAGCAAGCTGCAGTCTGGTACACAGAAAGTGCAAAAGACGGAATTTAACTTAACCGATAATATCCGTCACATTCTGCACCGCTACGATAAAATGACGGACTATGTGTTGTCTTTTGATGCAGACCGCGACGTTGTGGTGTATGCGGATGAACTGAAAATGTCACAGGTCGTATATAATTTGATTAACAATGCCATTACCTATACCGGAAAGGACCGCCGGGTTATGCTGCGACAGCTTGTTGATGGCAGTCAGGTAAAGGTAGAAGTGACAGATACCGGAGAGGGCATTCCGGAGGATAAGCTGAAGGATATTTGGAAACGGTACTACAAAGTAGATAAAGAGCATAAACGCGCACAAATTGGCACAGGCTTGGGGCTGTCCATTGTAAAAACGATTTTGGATATGCACGACGGAACCTACGGTGTGCGCAGCGCGGTCGGGAAAGGCAGCACATTCTGGTTTTCGCTGACCGTAAAAAGAGAACTGCCGCTGGCGGACAAAAAGAACAGCCTGCAGGCAGAAAATGCAGAAGGAGTGGAGCAGAAATGAATGTAACCGTTTGTGGCTGTGGACGCTGGGGAACCTTCCTTGCATGGTACACGGCCGTGCAGTGTCATCACACTGTTACACTGTATGGAAGGGAAACATCGGTGCATTTTCAACAGCTGCGCCGGACACATACCAACGGACTGGTTACACTGCCGGGGAAGATGAATTTCAGCAGTGACCTGCACAACGCTGTGGAAAGTGCGCAGATGGTGATTATTTCAATTGGCGCACAAAATCTGCGCGGGTTTTTGCAGCCGCTTTCACCGGAAGAATGTGCCGGCAAAACATTGGTGTTGTGCATGAAAGGACTGGAATCTGACACCGGTCTGCGGCTGACACAGGTTGTGCGGGAACATCTGCCCGACGCTGATGTGGCGGTGTGGGTAGGCCCCGGTCATGTACAGGACTTTTTACAGGGAATCCCAAACTGCATGGTTGTTGACAGTGACACACAGGCGGTGAAGGAGCGAGTGGTTCATGCCTTTTCCAGCCCGCTGATTCGTTTTTACTACGGGGAGGACCTGCTGGGAAATGAGGTAGGCGCCGCCGCAAAAAACGTGATTGGGATAGCAGCCGGTATGCTGGACGGCCTTAATAAAACGGCACTAAAGGGCGCGCTGATGAGCCGCGGAACCAGGGAAGTCGGTCGGCTGATTCAGGCAATGGGCGGAAAAGAAATCAGCGCCTACGGACTTGCCCACCTAGGCGACTATGAAGCGACTGTGTTCAGCCGCTACAGCCACAATCGTCAATTTGGTGAAGATTTTGTACGGGGAATTCCCTACGATAAGCTGGCGGAGGGTGTCCCTACGGTGACGGCCCTTCTGCGGTTGGGCAGCCAGTATCGGGTAGAACTGCCTATTTGTCAGGCAGTTGATGCAGTTTTAAACGGCGGGCAGGACGCCAACAAAGTTTTGAGCGGCCTGTTCCTGCGGTCACTGAAAATGGAATTTTAAGACGGATTTTGTTTGACAAAAGCAGTTTCATTCTTTATGATAAGAAAAGTATCGCTTTGCATATTTGCCTTGTAAAAAGCATAGAATTTAAATCGCCCCGGCAGTATCCGAAATAACTGCAGCGGATTTTCATTCTTATTTTACAGGCAGGAGTTATCGAAAAACAGGAGTGATTGAAATGAGCGAATGTACCCATGACTGCAGCACCTGCGCCCAGAACTGCGGGGAGCGCCAGGAACCACAGAGTCTTTTGAAGCAGCCAAACCCGAAAAGCAGCATTAAAAAAGTGATTGGCATTGTCAGCGGCAAGGGCGGCGTTGGCAAAAGCCTTGTTACCGCAATGATGGCCGTTCTGCTGCATCGCCGCGGTTACCGCACTGGTGTGCTGGACGCCGATATTACAGGTCCTTCCATTCCGAAGGCGTTTGGTGTTCATGGGCGTGCCATGATGCAGGACCAGTGTGTGCTGCCGTGCGCCAGCAAAACCGGCATTGATGTGATGAGCGTGAACTTGATGCTGGAGAATGAAACAGACCCCGTTGTTTGGCGTGGACCGATTATTGCAAATATGGTCACGCAGTTCTGGACGGACGTCCTTTGGAAAGACATTGATTTTCTGTTTGTCGATATGCCTCCCGGAACGGGTGACGTGCCGCTGACGGTGTTTCAGTCTATTCCGCTGGATGGCATTCTGGTAGTTACCTCTCCGCAGGAGCTGGTTTCCATGATTGTTGCCAAGGCAGTGACCATGGCCAACATGATGCATGTTCCCATTCTTGGCGTAGTCGAAAACATGAGCTATGTAAAATGCCCGTCCTGTGGGGAGAAAATCCCTGTCTTTGGGGAAAGCCATATCGAAGAGGCCACGAAAAAGTATGGCCTGAAAGTTTTAGCACATGGACCGCTTGACCCGCAGATTGCTTTCAAAATTGACAAGGGCTGTGCGGAAGATGTAGATGCTCCATGGCTGGACCCAGCGGCGGATGAGGTAGAGGTACTGCTGAAAAAGTAAACTTTCAATACAGCTTATGAAAAAAGCTTCTGTGCAAATATGCACGGAAGCTTTTTTAAACGAAGAATTCTTTTTAAAGACGATTGTAAACTTTGACAGCGTCCTGAATATGTGCGCCGTTTGGGATGGCGTGCGCGGTTACTAAAATGTATTCGCTGCCGTTGACAAGGGCAAGGCTGGCAAGGCAGTGGCCGGCCTTATTGGTATAGCCGGTTTTTCCGCCGAGAATGGCGCCGTTTATCAGGCGGGTGCTGTATTTGCTGCCGAATACTGTGCTGGTAACGGTAATGCCGTCGGCACATTGATGTGTATGAGAAGTAAAAATGCTGCGGAAAGTGGAATCCTGCAAAGCGTAGTCTAACAGGAGAGCCATATCTTTGACGGTCGCATAGTGCTTTACATTTGGCAGGCCCGTGGAATTGACGAAGTGTGTGCCGGTCATGCCGATTTTTTTCGCCTCTTGGTTCATCAGTGCGACAAAAGCGGTTTCGGAACCGGAAATGGACCTTGCCAGCGCGATACAGCATTCGCCGCCGCTGGGCAGCAGGGCACCGTACATGAGGTCCTCTGCCTGCACCCTTTCTCCGGCATGGAATCCAGCGAGAGAGGCGTCCTGCTTTTGTGCATAGGTAAGAATGTCGCTGGTTATTTGAATCTTATGATGCAGAAACGGCGTTTTTTGCAGGGCGACCAGGACGGTCATAATCTTTGTCATGGAAGCGGGATAGATTTTTTGTGTGCTTCCCTTATCCATTAAAATCCGTCCGTCCTGCCGCCGAATAAGGACCACATTGCTGCTGTTCAGCCCTTTTGCGGAAACAGGGTACGAACCGGTACTGGTTAGGGAAACGGAGGGCAGATGGCTGCGCTGCATACAGGTAACGGCGGGAATACAGATTTTCCAGAGGAATAAAACAACCAGAAAAATGGCCAGCAGTGCAAAAAGAATACGATGGTGTTTTCGCCGCGGCGGCGAATGTGGGCACTGACGGGTATTATTTTGATTTGTGTACATATTCAATACTACCTTTCCAGCGGGAATGCTCTTGCAAGGATGGCACAGCAAAATTATACGGTCAAAAAAGGGCTTTTGTATAGTAGGTCCCTTTTGCCTATTCATTGATGCAGGGCAGATGCGCCTGTATTTGCAGCCCACCGGCGGGCTGGTTGGCGGCAGTGATGGTGCCACCGTGTGTATGAATAATGTTTTCACAAATGGCAAGCCCCAGACCGGAAACTTTTCTGCCGCGGTCCGTTGTAAAGAACGGTTCAAAAATATGACTGAGAATATCCGGCGGGACGCCCTGCCCATTATCACTGAAAGAAAGAATGATTTGCTCGTTTTCACGCCAGCAGGCAAGACGGAGCTTCAGCGGCTCAGCATTTGCGTGTTGAATGCTGTTGCTGATTAGGTTTCCAATAAAGCGCCGCATATGTTCATAGTTGCAGCGGAATTGGCTGGCGGGCGATTCGCATTCTATGGTGAGTTCCACACCAGCGTCCGCAAGCTCTGCCTGATATTCGTTTTTGACAGTGCGGCAGAAATCATTGAGTGTCATCATGTACATGGGGGAAGTATCATGCAGGCCGGCCTCCAGGTAATCGTCAAATTCGTCGATGATATTTTTGATAGCAATGGATTTATCGTGAATATTGCGCAGGTACTGCTGCTGCTTTTCCGGGGGAATTTTTTTGGAAGTTACCAAACGTTCCGAGTATCCCATGACCGACGTAAGCGGCGTTTTAATATCGTGGGAAACGGAGGCAATCAGCCGCCGCTCTGACTGCGCTTTGCTTTCGATTACATCTACCATATCGGCAAAGGTATTTTGCAGCTTGCCGAGTTCGTCCTGCCGGGTGCTGCGCTGCGGAAGAACACCATGCTCGTAATATTCACGAAATGTGTGGCGGAGCCGAATGATGGGCGCCAGCACCAAAAGATAAAGCATAACGGCAACCACAATGAAGATGCAGATATCCAGTACACAAAGCCCCACCAGTGCGCTGCGGCTGATGGAAGCGCTTATCTGCTGCCGCTTTAGCGGAATGCTGAACGTGCGGATAGTCAGCGGGCCTTTTTGGTTGGGCAGGGTCACTTTTGCGCTGCCGGAAACGACAACGCAATTATTGTCCTGCGGCGACTGATACTCAAACAGCAGTTCCCCTTTTTCGTCGCGGACTTCACAGGAAATGCTGTGGGCAACCGCGTAGCTTTTCAGTGCCTTGTAGTCACCGCCGCAGTCCATGAGAAAGGAAGCGGCCTGTTTGGCGCTGTCGCTGGATTCCGTATGAATGCCGTTATAGAGGTTGTCCACGGAGGACCGCAAATAAGAAAGAAAACAGCCGCACATAATCAGCCCGCTAAGCACCGCGACCAGCACCAGTCCCACCAGCGCTTTGTGGGAAAGACGGCTGCTCAGCCACCCCACACGGGGATTTTCACTGCGGTCCATTTGCCTTTTTATCATGCGTGTTTTCACCTCCCGCGCATTCATCAGTAAAGCTGCTTTGTGTCACAAAACGGTAGCCGGAACCCCATACGGTTTTAATGTACTGCCACTTGGGGTCAAGCTTTTCCCGAAGATTTTTTATGTTAATAGCAACGGTGCCAACATCGCCGTAGGACGTTTTCCACACATCATGGTAAATCTTTTCCCGGGAAAGCGTGTGACCTGCATTTTGCATAAGGTAAGCCAGCAACTCAAACTCTTTTGTGGAGAGCTGAACTGGAGAGCCGCCTTTTTGTACGTTCATTTCATCACGGTTCAGCGTGATGTCACCTATTTGCAGCACGGAGTGTGCCCGCTGTGGTCCAGCCGTTCGGCTTTCACGGCGCAGGTGGGCGTTGATGCGGGCAACCAATTCGTCCAGCATAAAGGGCTTTGTCAGATAGTCATCAGCGCCCAGATTCAGACCATTTACAATATCTTTGGAGGTGTCCTTCGCGCTTAAAAACAGAATAGGGCAGCTGACGCTGCCGCGGATGCGCCGGCAGACGTCCAGCCCGCTGATACCTTTGAGCATGATATCCAGAATAATCATGTCAAAGGTGTTTTTCCGAATGAGGGCGATTGCCTCTTCACCAGTGGGAGCGGTTGTGACCGCATAGCCATTTTCCCTTAAGACATCGGACAGCAGCATGAGAATGGAAACATCATCATCTACCACCAGTATTTTTTGCGGTGCGTTTGCCAACTTCCTTTTTCCTCCTCTTTTGCAATGCTTTATTTATACGAATGAAAACTCTTCTTTTTGAATATGGTTCGGAGAGGGCACTGCACAAAAGCAGCAGGCTCTGGAGGACAGGGCCGGTCCCTGCCATGGCTTTTCCCGCAAAAGTGGAAAAACAGCGAAACCCGACTCTTTTATTATATCGGATTCCATATCAGCCGTTTATTAAGAATTATGAGACTTCCGTGTGTTTCCTTGACATGGAGAGGGCGTTCCTCCTATAGTATTTTATGGTACACCGTCCTTAGCACTTTTTCAATGTGTATCAACTGCAGAGGGCAGAAAGATTATTTTGAGGGTGGATGAATTGCTGAAAAAAATAGCACATGCACTGACGCGCCGGCCAAAGCTGGTGGTATTCATCGCGGTTCTGCTGATGATTCCCTCCTTTATCGGTGCGGCAGCAACCAAAGTCAACTATGACCTGCTGACCTATCTGCCGCCGGAAACGAATTCCTCCAAGGGCGAAAAGCTGCTGGAGGAGCCGTTCCATAACGCGGCAACATCCATGCTGATTGTGCAGAATATGCCGCCGGCATATACCAACAACCTGCGCAAGTCCATTGAAAAGATTCCGGGTGTGACGCACGCCCTGTGGATTTCCAGCATGGCAGGTATTCAGGTGCCAAAAGACATGATTCCGGAGAAAATAAGAAAGGCGTTTTATTCCGGAAATTCAACAATGATGGTTATTCAGTTCCAGTCACCGGGCGCTTCCGAAGAAACCATGCAGGCCATTCAAAAAATACGCACGACCTGCAATAAAAATTGTATGTTGGCGGGCGCAGCGGGTATTGTTAAAGATACCAAGGATCTGCTGGACCAGGAACTTCCGCAGTACATATTACTGGCCATTATTCTTTCCTTGATTGCCATGTCCTTTTCCATGAACTCATGGCTTCTGCCGGTTACGTTTCTGCTGGATATCGGAATGGCCGTTGTGTATAACTTCGGCACAAACTTCTTCCTAGGGCAGATATCCTATATTACGATGGCAATCGCCGGTATTTTGCAGCTGGGTGTTACCATGGACTACTCCATCTTCCTGTATAACCGTTATAAGGAGGAGCAGCAGAACTACGATGATAACAAGGACGCCATGGCGGTTGCCATTCAGGCAGCGTTTGCGTCCCTTTCCGGCAGTTCCCTGACAACCATAGCGGGCTTTGCAGCATTGTGCTTTATGCGGCTGCTGCTGGGCCGCGATATTGGTATTGTCATGGCAAAGGGCGTTGTACTCGGTGTGCTGACCGTTGTGTTGGTGCTGCCGTCCCTCCTGCTGCTGTTTGACAAGCCAATTGCAAAGTATCAGCATAAGGTACTGCTGCCGGACTGTACAAATGTCAACCGTTTTATCGTTAAGCACCGCAAGGCATTTGTCGCCTTGTTTATCCTGCTTTTTATCCCGAGCTTTTACGCGCAGAAGAATGCACCGCAGTATTATAAACTGGACCTCGCTATGCCGCAGGATATGCCTTCCATCGTTGCGACCAACAAGCTGCGCAACGACTATGATATGGCAACAACACATTTTGCCATTGTGCATGACAGTATCGGCAACCAGAAAATTAAACAGATGACGGATGCCATTGAAAAGGTGGACGGTGTTGAAAACACCCTTTCTTATAATCAGCTGGTCAGTTCCGACATCCCAGATTTCTTTGTTCCGCAGGATGTCAAAGATATCTTTAAAAAAGGCGGTATGCAGATTATCATGATAAATTCCCATTATGCTGCCGCTTCGTCAGAGGTTGGGAATCAGCTGACGGAACTAACCAAACTGGTACAGTCCTATGATAAAGGCGCCTATCTGACCGGTGAAGCGGCTATGACCGACGACCTGATTACCACTTCCGAAACAGACTTTCATGTTACCAATTATATTTCTATGGCGGCGATTCTGATTATTGTTGCATTGGTGTTCAAATCCCTGACCGTGCCGATTGTTCTGGTGCTGGCGATTGAGCTGGCAATCTTCATTAACGAGGGTGTTCCATACTTTACGAATGTGGCAATTCCGTTCATTGCACCAACCGTTATTGGCTGTGTACAGCTGGGTGCAACCGTTGACTATGCGATTCTAATGACAACCCGTTTTCGTGAAGAGCTACAGAAGGGCAACAAACGGGAAGACGCGATTGTCATTGCCGCCACGACATCAGATGATTCGATTATTGCCAGTTCACTGGTGCTGTTCTGTGCAACACTGGGCGTCGGTATTGTTTCCAAAATGAAGATTATCAGCACCATTTGCCTGATGCTGGCGCGCGGTGCTGTTATTTCGGCACTCATTACTATTTTTGTTTTGCCAGCAATTCTGTATGTCTGTGAGCCGATTTTTGCACACACCAGCTTGTGGTGGAGAAAGCCGAAGCCCCGTAAGCAGACGCTTGGGCGGCATGCGGCACAACCAGCAGATAAATGTAATTTGAGTGAATGATTCTTTATATTCTTTTTTATAAAAAAGCAAAGGAGTAATCTACGTGCTGAATTTATTTGGCAATCCTTCCGACAAGCGGTCCAGCGGGACCGCAAAGAGGGTGCTTGCAGCCGTACTCAGCGCCGCAGTCGTTACCGCGGCATTGGGAAATGGTATGGCTGCTTTTGCTGCAGATTCCAATGTGAATCCTGTTTGTGATGAAACCTACTATGCTATGCTGAACTATTATGGAAACCTGAAAGAGGGCAGTGTCGTAAAAAGTTATGCACTGAACGGTGCCAGCACTATCAGCGACTATGGACAGTATGACAGTGTCAACAACCTGTCAGATGATGCCAAGCCGTCACAGTCCGGAAACAAGCTGACTTTTAATCTGAATAAAAACAATGCAGACCATTTCTACTTTGAGGGCAAAACTTCTAAACCGTATGCTTCTATGCCATGGACACTGAAAGTATCTTATCGTTTGAATGGTGTTGCAGCCAAAGCGGAAGACCTCGCCGGCAAAAGCGGTCTGGTCGAAATCAATATTGACGCAACACCGAAAAAGGACAGCGGCATTTCCAGCTACTATAAAAACAATCTAGTTCTGATGGGCACAACAGCTTTTAATGAAGATGATATTCTTTCACTGGAAGCAAACGGCGCACAGGTACAGCTGCTCGGCAATCTGCGCTCAGTTTTGTTCCTTGTCATGCCGGGTGAAACACAGCATGTCAACATTCGGGTTGGAACCAATTCTTTTACATTCTCCGGCATGACCTTTATGGCTGTTCCGGCAACGCTGTCCCAGTTGAATCAGATTACCGACCTGCAGAAAGCAAAGAATAAAACAGAAAATTCCTACAAGGCTATTCAGGACAGTTTGGATTCTATGCTTGGTTCCGCAGACGCTGTCAGCGGCAGTCTGAACACAGCGGCCGACGGCATAGACCAGCTGAATCAGGCCCGCGCAAGCCTTTCCAGCGGAAAAACACAGGCTTACCAGTCTATAGATGTATCGTTAGCAGATCTTAGTAAGATGGCCGATTCGCTGCAGCCCATGAATGCACATTTGGATACGGCAAGCAAAGCGCTGAGCAGTATTTCCAGCAAAGTGCAGAGTTTGTCCAGCAATATGGCTGGATTGAAGACTCCGCTTGAAAATTGCCGAAAAAATATTACGGCAGTGCAAAAAGACCTGACGGATATCAATGCACTGGTGCAGCAGCAGGGAAAAGATTTTGTGGGCGGCAAAACAAAGGCCAGAGGCATCATGACAAACCTGCAAAAGGATATGAATAACCTCGGTTCCAGCCTAAAAGCACTGCAAAGCCAGCTGAAGACGATGCAGGGCCAACTGAAACAGCTTTCCGCCATAACGGCGCCCGGTACACTGAAGCCCTCCGCCGGCGATGAAGCACAGCTAAAACAGCAGCTGCAGCATGTGCAGGAACTTTACAGCAAATATATGGAATACTGCACAGCACTGAAAAAAGCAGGTCAAAAAGCAGTACCTTCCTTTGATGAGTTCTTGGGTGGGCTAGTAAAGCAGAAAAAGTTAACCGAGGCACAAGCCAAAGCGGTCAGCCAAGCCTACGCAAAATACGGCAGCAAGATGGATGAAGTGCAGGAACTGCTTTCTTTGGGAGAACGGATTGACAGTACACTGCAGTCGGTGAACAGCGAAATTGCTACTTTAAATACGGTTATCGGCAGCGTGTCAACGGCGACTTCCTCTATGCTGAATACGGTCAGCGGACTGTGCAGCACACTTGGCGACAGCGGTATCATTGGTGAACTGAAGAGCCTGAACCTATTGATGGGCACAGCCCTCAATGAGGTGGCTGAAAGTGAACAGAAGGTTACCTCCATGAGCAGCAGCCTGACTGGCAGCCTAAAAGATATGGGCAACGCGGCAAAAGATATTACAAAGAGCACGGAACAGGCGCTGTCCGTTATCAATTCTTTGACTAAGACAATCAATTCCTATGTCCCCGATATGCAGAACACACTGAAAGACTGCAAAACAGTGGTCAGTTCCGCAACAACTGGTATGAAGGATACGGCGTCGGCATTGAAAACCATAGAAACATTGGCAAAATCCAATGGTGGTAAAGCAGATGCCGCAACACAGAAAGCACTGCAGGGTCTGTCCCAGTCACTGCGCGGCTCCAGCCGGGGGTTTAGCCAGACGGACACGGCCCGCAAGGCACAGAAAACTATCAGTGATGAAATCGACAAACAGTGGGATACCTATACAGGTGAAAAAAACAATCTACTGTATATGAATCCGAATGCAAAACCGGTTTCTATGACATCTACGCAAAACAGCACGCCGCACAGTATTCAAATGGTCATTCGCACACAGGAAATTAAAGAAAGTGACAATAAGTCCAGCGATAAAATGACCGCCGCTGCAGCCGACACAACATTCCCGGAACGAGTGGCAAATCTCTTTAAGGGAATATGGGGTGCAATTACCGGTGTTTTTGTACACAAGTAAATCTTTATATACACTTCCTTTCTGAAAGAACGCAGTCCTGAAAAAGCAGGGCTGCGTTCTTTGTTGTCGTGGGCGCTTCCGCGACAGAATAGCCCCATTTTCGCGGGGGAATTATGTTACACTGTTTCAGTAGTTCCATGATATTGCAGTTCCCACAGAAAATGAATTGGAACCGGAAGAAAGGAGTCGGACTATGGACAGTGAGAAACAGACACAGGCTGTCGGCAAACGCCCAGTACAGCTGCAGTTGAAAGAGGGTACGCTGACCGCTTCACTTTCCGGGGAAATTGACCACCATACGGCCCGTGAGATTCGTGAAGAAATCGACTTGGTCCTCATGCGTGTGCACCCCGGACATCTGGTAATGGATTTTGCAGATGTGCAGTTTATGGACAGTTCCGGAATTGGTCTCATCCTCGGCCGCTGTAAATTGATGCAGGTTTGGCAGGGGAAAGTTTCTATATGCCATATGCCCCCGAAGCTGGAACGGCTGATTTCTTTGGCAGGGCTTTCAGAACTGTGCGAAGTACAGAAGGAGGAAACAAAGCATGAAAACGTTGAATGAAATGCATCTGCATTTTCCCAGCGTCAGCATCAATGAAAGTTTTGCCCGTGCAGCGGTGGCAGCCTTTGCGGTGCAGCTGGACCCAACGCTGGATGAACTGTGCGACCTGAAAACAGCTGTATCGGAGGCAGTGACCAATGCCATTATTCACGGTTATCAGGATACAATCGGTGTTGTATACATAGACTGCCGCATTTTACCGGACAGCACCATACAGGTACGGGTGCGGGACCGCGGCTGCGGCATAGCGGATATACAGAAGGCCATGGAGCCGCTGTATACCACTTCCGGCAGCGAGCGTGCCGGCCTTGGCTTTGCTGTGATGAAAAGCTTTACGGACAAACTGCGTGTGCAGAGCCGTCTTGGCGTTGGGACGACAGTCTTTATGGAAAAGACTTTTTCGCCGCGTGTGCGCTGCAATGGATAGAGAAACGGGTATTACACAGAATCTTGGCCTTGCACGCGCCTGCGCAAACCGCTTCCGCGGCAGAGGCATTGAGTATGATGATTTGTATCAGGCAGCCTGTGTGGGTCTGGTGCAGGCCGTGGACCGCTTCGATGAAAGCCGTGGGCTTCGTTTTTCTACTTATGCGGTACCAGTCATTTTAGGGGAAGTGCGCCGGCTGTTTCGGGAGGGTGGTGCGGTTAAGGTCAGCCGCGGGCTGCGTGACCTGTCCAGAAAAGCGGCAGCAGAGAGCAAAGCTTACGCACAAAAGTATGGACGTATGCCAACTGTCACGGAACTGGCACAGCGGCTGGGGGTAGATGCGGAAACGGCAGCGCAGGCGCTGGGCGCGGCACAAGCACCGATTTCTTTGACTGCTGAAGATGACAGCGGCAATGCGATGGATATACCGGATGATGCGAAAGAAGAAGAGCTGACGGATGTGCTCAGTCTGCGGCAGGCAATCGGAAAACTGGAAGCGCAGGACAGAAAGCTTTTGTACTTCCGATATTTCCAGAGTGAAACACAAACGCAGACAGCCGCAAAGTTGGGGATGACACAGGTGCAGGTTTCGCGCAGAGAGAAGAAATTGATGACGACCCTGCGGCAGGCTTTAGGATAGGAAAAAGGCCTTTTTGACGGGAAATAAACTTTTTTGAATTTTTTTAAAAAAGTAGTTGACAAAGGGAGAAGGCAGTGGTATTATATATGAGTCGCCGCGAGAGAGGCGCCCGGGGCTAAGGCCTAAGGGAGCTGAAATTGAGGCGGCGCAGGACCTTGAAAATTAAACAACGATGACAAGTAACGGACCCGAAAGATTCCGAGAGGAATGACGAGAAGCTGACTCGTAAAAAAACAGCAAAACGATACGCAAGCGTATCAAAACGAGCTACAAAAGCTCTAGAGTAGATTTGGATGCCGAAAGGCGTTTAGATATCATATTTTAGAGAGTTTGATCCTGGCTCAGGACGAACGCTGGCGGCGTGCCTAACACATGCAAGTCGAACGAAACTTTTTGCTTCGGTAGAAAGTTTAGTGGCGGACGGGTGAGTAACGCGTGAGGAACCTGCCTTTCAGAGGGGGATAATGTCTGGAAACGGACACTAATACCGCATGACATTTTCTGTTCACATGGACAGAAAATCAAAGGAGCAATCTGCTGAAAGATGGACTCGCGTCCGATTAGCTAGATGGTGAGATAATAGCCCACCATGGCGACGATCGGTAGCCGGACTGAGAGGTTGAACGGCCACATTGGGACTGAGACACGGCCCAGACTCCTACGGGAGGCAGCAGTGGGGGATATTGCACAATGGAGGAAACTCTGATGCAGCAACGCCGCGTGAAGGAAGACGGTCTTCGGATTGTAAACTTTTGTACCTAGGGACGATAATGACGGTACCTAGGCAGCAAGCTCCGGCTAACTACGTGCCAGCAGCCGCGGTAATACGTAGGGAGCGAGCGTTGTCCGGATTTACTGGGTGTAAAGGGTGCGTAGGCGGCCAAGCAAGTCAGCTGTGAAAACTATGGGCTTAACCCATAGCCTGCAATTGAAACTGTTTGGCTTGAGTGAAGTAGAGGTAGGTGGAATTCCCGGTGTAGCGGTGAAATGCGTAGAGATTGGGAGGAACACCAGTGGCGAAGGCGACCTACTGGGCTTTAACTGACGCTGAAGCACGAAAGCATGGGTAGCAAACAGGATTAGATACCCTGGTAGTCCATGCTGTAAACGATGATTACTAGGTGTGGGGGGTCTGACCCCTTCCGTGCCGGAGTTAACACAATAAGTAATCCACCTGGGGAGTACGACCGCAAGGTTGAAACTCAAAGGAATTGACGGGGGCCCGCACAAGCAGTGGAGTATGTGGTTTAATTCGAAGCAACGCGAAGAACCTTACCAGGTCTTGACATCCAACTAACGAAGCAGAGATGCATTAGGTGCCCTTCGGGGAAAGTTGAGACAGGTGGTGCATGGTTGTCGTCAGCTCGTGTCGTGAGATGTTGGGTTAAGTCCCGCAACGAGCGCAACCCTTACTGTTAGTTGCTACGCAAGAGCACTCTAGCAGGACTGCCGTTGACAAAACGGAGGAAGGTGGGGACGACGTCAAATCATCATGCCCCTTATGACCTGGGCTACACACGTACTACAATGGCCGTTAACAGAGAGAAGCGATACCGCGAGGTGGAGCGAACCTCAAAAAGCGGTCTCAGTTCGGATTGCAGGCTGAAACCCGCCTGCATGAAGTTGGAATTGCTAGTAATCGCGGATCATAATGCCGCGGTGAATACGTTCCCGGGCCTTGTACACACCGCCCGTCACACCATGGGAGCCGGTAATACCCGAAGTCAGTAGTCTAACCGCAAGGAGGACGCTGCCGAAGGTAGGATTGGCGACTGGGGTGAAGTCGTAACAAGGTAGCCGTATCAGAAGGTGCGGCTGGATCACCTCCTTTCTATGGAGAACAGAGCAGATGAAACAAGCTGCTCGAAATCCTAGGTCGGTCGGATTAAAAGCTTGTCAATCGTTGTTTAATTTTGAAGGCCTTGCGATGCAAGACTTTCAGAAGATGGTGGACGGGAAAAGCCACCAGTATGGGGGTATAGCTCAGCTGGGAGAGCGCCTGCTTTGCAAGCAGGAGGTCAACGGTTCGATCCCGTTTATCTCCACCATGGGCTTCTGGTGAGAACCGGAAAGCCGGGAAATGGGCTTATAGCTCAGCCGGTTAGAGCGCACGCCTGATAAGCGTGAGGTCGGTGGTTCGAGTCCACTTAAGCCCACCAGACGGGGAAACCCGCAGCTGTACATTGAAAACTGAATAAAGAAAAGAATGCGAAAAACGATATCAAGTAAAGTTAGAAAAATTACTACAATTTTGCAATTTTACGAGTTTTAAACTGAGAACCAAAAGAACACATGGTCAAGCTACAAAGAGCGCAAGGGGAATGCCTTGGCACTGAGAGCCGATGAAGGACGCAGCAAACTGCGAAAAGCTTCGGGGAGCCGTAAGCAGGCTTTGATCCGGAGACATCCGAATGGAGCAATCCGGCTGGAGTCATATCCAGTCACTGTAC